>NZ_JBJJLC010000023.1:0-31639 GCF_045449855.1 Marinobacter alkalisoli
CCCCGCGACCAGTCCCCAATGCTGGAAGGCTACGTAAACTGAGGAGCTAAAAAGAATGGACAGAAAAGCCAAAGCCGTCGTCTGCCGCGAATGGGGCCAGCCCGTTCAGGTAGAGACCATCACCGTGGAAGGCCCGAAACGGGACGAGATCACCATCAGAATCGGTGCCTGCGGCGTCTGCCACAGCGACCAGTCCGCCACCACCGGCAAAATCCCGTATCCCGCACCCCTGGTCCTCGGTCACGAAGCCGCCGGTGTCGTCATTGAAGTGGGTGAGGGTGTCACCGCCTTCCAGGAAGGCGACCACGTCGTCAGTTCCTTCATCTCCATGTGCGGCAAGTGCCGCCAGTGTGTTCGTGGCCGCCCGGTACTCTGCGAAAACGCCCGCAAGGCCATGTTTACCCTGCCTGATGGTACCGTTCGCACCAAAGGCGCGGATGGCGAAGACCTCAACGTTTTCGGGGCCTGTGGCGTGATGGCGGAATACGCCACCATGCACGTGGACAACTGCGTCAAAGTTGACGACACCATCCCCATGCAGAACGCCGCCCTGGTGGGCTGCGCAGTGATGACCGGCGTCGGTGCCGTGTTCAACACCGCGAAAGTCGAGCCCGGTTCCCGCACAGCCGTCTTCGGCATTGGCGGCGTGGGTCTGAATGCCATTCAGGGCTGCGTCACCGCCGGCGCGGAAATGATCGTTGCGGTGGACAACAACGAGAAAAAACTGGCAATGGCCCGTGAGTTCGGCGCCACCCACACCGTCAACATCAGCGAAGTGGAGGATGGCGCCAAGGCAGTGAAGAAACTCACCGGCGGCGTGGACTACGCCTTCGAATGCGTCGGCGCCGGTCCGGTGGTGGAACAGGCCTACAAATGCCTGGGCCGTGGTGGCACCGCTGTGGTGGTGGGTGTGTCGGATCCGAAGGACAAAACCTCGATCACCACCCTGACCCTGCCCGCCGACGAGAAAACCCTCAAGGGCAGCTGGCTGGGCTCCGCCCGCCCACAGTACGATTTCCCCCGTATCCTGGGGCTGTACAAGGCTGGCAAACTCAAGCTCGACGAACTTGTCACCCAGACCTACCACATAGATGACGCGCCTCAGGCGTTCGATGATATGTTGGCTGGAAAGAACGCCCGTGGCGTCATCGTTTTCGAGTGACGGTTTCAGAGACACAAAGGAGTGACCGAATGAACGATCTCAGCAAGAACTACATTAACGGCCAATGGGTGAACTGGGCCGGGGACACCATCGACGTGCACGAAGCCGGTACCGGTGAGGTGATTGCCAAAGTTCCAGCTTCCGGTCGCGAAGAAATGGAACAGGCCATTGCCGCGGCGGATGCCGCCTTTGCAACCTGGTCCGAAAGCACCCTGGAGCAGCGCGTCAAGGTGCTGGAACAGCTCCACGCAGGGCTGAAAGAGCGCGCCGGTGAAATCGCCGAAACAGTGTGCCGGGAAGTGGGCATGCCGATCAAGCTGGCCACCGGTATCCAGGCCGGGTTGCCGGCCACCATCACCAAGACCTACCTGAACCTGCTGCCGGACTTCCCATTCAGCGAGCAGTCCGGTAACTCGGAAGTGCAATATGCGCCTGTGGGTGTGGTGGGCTGCATCACGCCATGGAACTACCCGCTGCATCAGGTCATCCTGAAAATCGTGCCGGCCATCGCCGCCGGCTGCACTGTGGTGCTCAAACCCTCGGAAATTGCACCCCAGAGCGCCTACATCCTGGCGGAGATCCTGGACGGTACCGACCTGCCCAAAGGGGTATTCAACCTGGTGTGTGGTGAAGGCCAGACCGTGGGCGACACCCTGATCAAACATCCGGACGTGCGCATGGTGTCCTTCACCGGCTCCACTCGTACTGGCCACCTGATTGGTCATGCGGCTGCGGATGACTTCAAGCGCATCGCCCTGGAAATGGGGGGTAAATCCGCCTCGGTGATTCTGCCGGACGCGGACCTGGCGGCAGCGGTGAAAGGCACGGTGAACAACTGCTTGCTGAACTCCGGCCAGACCTGCACCGCGCTGACCCGTATGCTGGTGCCAGCGGCACAGCACGATGAAGCCTGTGAACTGGCAGCCGCCGCCGTCGCCAAAATGACCCCGGGCAACCCGCTGGAAGAAACCACCCGCCTGGGCCCGCTGGCCTCGGCGCAACAGCGTGACAAGGTCATCGATTACATCAAACTCGGCATCGAAGAAGGCCATACTCTCGTCGCGGGCGGCCCGGAAGCGCCGGAAGGCTGTGACAAAGGCTACTTCGTCAAAGCCACGGTGTTCGGCAACGTCAAACCCGACAGCCGCCTGGCCCAGGAAGAAATCTTCGGCCCGGTACTGTGCGTGATTCCGTACAACGATGAAGCGGAAGCCATTCGCATCGCCAATGGCACCCAATACGGACTGTCTGGCGCGGTGTGGTCAGCGGATGCCGACAAGGCGAAGCAGGTGGCCAGCAAACTGCGCACCGGTCAGGTGTTTGTGAATGGCGGCGCGTTTAATCCCATGGCTCCGTTTGGTGGCTTCGGCCATTCCGGTATCGGGCGTGAGTTCGGCAAGTGGGGACTGGAAGAGTTTCTGGAGGTACGGTCGCTGCAGTTGTAAGGGCCGATAGCTGGGTGTCGGATTACGCTTCGCTAATCCGACCTACGGGAAGTGTACGAGGGCTTTATCACGTAGGTCGGATTAGGCGAAGCCGTAATCCGACAGAAGCACCCTGAAGTCAGGTCGGTCACGGGGTGGGGTGCCTTTTCTGCCGGGAAAAAGATGTCTGAGCGAAGCGAGTTATTTTTCCCAGAAGAAAAGGCACCCCGCCCCGGGACCAGCCACCGAAAACTCAGGCCTTCCCGCCAAGCAGAATCCGCACCGCAGTACAGGCATCTTCCAGCTCCTCATCACGGGGTTCGCGGCCGTTGATGATATCGCTGTACAGGCAAGATTCGGCGAGGCGCACCATAAAGTAGGACAGGCTGTTGACGTTCAGTGGCGGGTTAATATATCCGGACGCTATCTGGTCCCGGAGTGTGCGGGTGTTGGCCTCAACGGCGCGGCTGTGAATCGTGGACTGGGACGACGTCAGAATCTTCAGTGCGTACTCCGGATCTTCACGGATAAAGCGCCGCAGAGGTTCGGAGTGCAACAGGGTGGAGTTAACGTGCCGGTATACCCCAACCACAAAATCCACGCCTTGCCCTGGCGTGATGCTCAGGGCTTCCAGTCTCAGGGGTTCGTAGAGTGACCAGAGCACTTCCCCCATCAGCAAGTCCTTGTTGCCAACCCAGCGAAACAGGGTGGCCCTTCCGATATTCAGCTCTGCGGACAGTGACGCCAGGTGAATTCTTTCGCCTTTCAGCCACAGCTTCCGCGCACGTCGTAAAGCGTCCGCTGGTGTTGCCCTTGTTGTTGTTTTTTCTGTCACTGCAACCTCGAATCGGTATTTTATTTCATTTTAACGACAAAACAGGAAACCCGCTATGAAGACCAGAATCACCGAACTGTTTGGTATCCGTCACCCGATCATCCAGGGGGGCATGCACCACGTTGGCTATGCGGAGCTGGCGGCGGCCGTCTCCAACGCCGGCGGTCTCGGTATTATCACCGGACTGACCCAGCCTACCCCGGAAGATTTGTCCAGGGAAATTGCACGTTGTGCTGAGATGACCGACCAGCCGTTCGGCGTGAACCTGACGTTCCTGCCGTCCTTCAAGGCGCCGCCGTACCCGGACTACATCCAGGCCATCATCGACGGCGGCGTGAAGGTGGTGGAGACGGCCGGGCGCAGTCCCGAGCAATACATGCCACAGTTCAAAGCGGCCGGTATCAAGGTTATCCATAAATGCACCTCTGTGCGCCATGCCCTGAAGGCCGAAAAAATCGGCTGCGACGCGGTCAGCGTGGACGGCTTCGAGTGTGGTGGTCACCCCGGAGAGGATGATATTCCCAACTTCATCCTGCTGCCCCGCGCCGCGGAGGAACTCACCATTCCATTCGTCGCCTCCGGCGGCATGGCCGATGGCCGCAGCCTGGTGGCGGCCATGGCCCTGGGCGCCGAAGGCATGAATATGGGTACCCGTTTTCTCGCCACCGCCGACGCCCCCATCCATGACAACGTCAAACAAGCCATCGTCGAGGCTGATGAACGGCAGACCCGGCTGATCATGCGCAACCTGCGAAACACCGAGCGGGTGATGAACAACGCCGCTGTGGAGGAAATCATCCGCATCGAGAAAGAGAAGGGCGAGGCCGAAACCATCGACGATATCCGTCACCTGGTGACCGGTGTGAAAGGACGGTTGGTGCTGCAGGAAGGCAAGATGGATGAAGCCGCCTGGAGCTGTGGCATGGTGGCGGGCCTGATCCACGACATTCCGAGCTGCGAGGAGCTGATCGGGCGGATCATGGATGAGGCCGACAACATCATCCGCCAACGCCTGTTGGGCAGTCTGGAAACCTGATGTTGGCGTGACAGATTTGTGAAGTTTCCGCTATACACTGTCTGACACCCTATGATTTTCCGGTGATGGCGTACATGCGGGAACCTATGACACGAAACGTACTGATTGTTGAAGACAACCCGGGCATTGGCGAGCTGGTGCGCATGCACGTGGCGGACCTGGGCATGAACCCCGTTCTGTGTGACCGGGGCGATACCGGGCTTGAGCGTTTTCGTGAAGGGGATATTGATCTGGTGGTTCTCGACCTGATGTTACCCGGAATGGATGGCCTTTCGGTGTGTCGTGAGATCCGCTCCGGCCCGGGTTATGTGCCGGTGCTGATGCTGACGGCAAAAAGCACCGAACTGGATCGGGTACTGGGGTTGGAAATGGGCGCGGACGATTACCTCACCAAACCCTTCAGCGTCGCCGAACTGGCAGCGAGGGTGAAAGCCCTGTTCCGGCGTGTGGATGCCATGGCCTCTGCGCCGGCCGAAAACGCCGGTAAAGTCGAGACTGGAGAGTTGCAAACCGACGGTTTACGCATCGACCTGGATCGCCGTCGGGTGTTTGTGTGGGAACAGGAAGTGGAACTGACGGCCCGGGAGTTCGACCTGCTCTGGCACTTTGCCAGTCATCCGGGCCGGGTGTTTAGCCGTGCCCAGCTCCTGGACAAGGTCTGGGGCTATAACCATGAAGGTTACGAGCATACCGTCAACACCCATATCAATCGCCTGCGCGGCAAGATCGAGAAGGACCCGGCGCGACCGGAGTTTATCGAGACCGTCTGGGGGGTGGGCTATCGCTTCCGGGACTGATCCATGGTGAAGACACTCTACACCCGGCTGGCGGTCGGCCTGTTCCTGCTGTTACTGGCCGTTGGCCTGCTGTACACCTTTATCAGCCTGTACTCGCTGCGGGAGTATACCGCGTCGGTAAACCAGGAATTGCACCGGGACCTGGCAAAAAATCTTGTGGCAGACAGAAATCTGGTCAGTGAAGGTCAGCTTGACCGCAGTGCCCTGAAAGAACTCTTCGCGCTGTACATGACCATCAACCCCAGTATCGAAATCTACCTGCTGGATCTGGATGGCACCATCCTCTCCTATTCGGCGGACCCGGCGAAAATCAAGCGCAAGCAGGTCTCGCTGGACCCCATACAGCGGCTGATGGACGACATGAGCCGCTACCCCGTGCTGGGCGATGACCCTCGCAGCCATGATCGGCAGAAAGTATTTTCCGTGACCCCGGTGCCATCGGCGGACAACCCGGAAGGCTATCTCTACGTGGTGCTGCGGGGCGAGGAGTACGACGCCGCAGAAACCATGGCTCGTGGCGGCCAATTGCTGGAACTAAGCGCCTGGGCCCTGCTGGTCAGTCTGGCGGTGGTGATGATTGCGGGGCTGGCGGTATTCCGGCTGCTGACCCGCCGGCTGACCTTGCTGACCCGTCTGGTGGAGGATTTCGAACACAGCGATATGAGCCGTCAACCCGCCAACACCTGGCGTGACAGGCGGCCCGAGGTACGGGACGAAATCGATTACCTGGGCGCCACCTTTGATGACATGGCCCGCCGAATTGCCTCCCAGATTGAACAACTGACCGAAAAGGACGCCCAACGCCGTCAGCTGGTGGCTCAGGTGTCCCATGACCTGCGCACGCCGCTGGCCTCAATGCAGGGTTACATCGAAAGCCTGAAACTGCGGCGGGATCGTCTCAGCCCGGACGAGCAGGACCGTTTTCTTGACATTGCCCTTAAAGAAGGCCGGCGCCTGAGCCGTCTGGTGGACGAACTGTTCGAACTTGCCGCCCTGGAAGCCCGGGAAAAGCAGCCGGTGCCGGAGCCCTTTCCCCTCGCCGAGCTGGTGCACGATGTGGTGCAGAAACACGGGCCGGAAGCCAGAAACAGGAGGCTGGAGCTGGTCGTCAACGGTGACCCGGACCAGCCACTGGCCTACGCGGATCTGGCCATGACCGAGCGGGTGCTGGACAACCTGATTGGTAACGCCATTGCCTACAGCCCTTCCGGAGGGCGTATCGAGGTGGCCTTCGGGCAGGCAGATGGCTTGCCGGAAGTCTGCGTGCGGGACAGTGGCCCCGGTATTCCGGAGCAGGACCTGCCCCACATCTTTGATCCATTCTACCGTGGCGAATCTTCTGATGGGACTGGCGGCCATGCCGGCCTCGGGCTGGCCATTGCCCGCAGGATCATGACCCTCCAGGGGGGTGATATCGCCGTTGAAAACCTGAACGCCGGCGGCGCCTCCTTTTGTATACGGTTACCGGTGAAGCCCTCGAACTGAATGGCGTGCATCCGCAATGATCTCTCCGGCGTTATACAAACGTAATAAACTGGAGAAAGTGCTGTGACGATTCCCGTGCAAACTGGTCACAGTATTCAAAGGGTGAGAGGTTAAGGTTATGAAACGGTATCTGTTACTGATGTCCATGGCGGCGGCCATAGCACTGACCGGTCTTCAGGTTGGCGCCTCCAATGAGGCGGATTCAAAGTACGCACCCGATGACCCGGATCTGGCGGTAGCCACCTTCGCCGGCGGATGTTTCTGGTGCGTGGAGGAAATGTATGAGGAGAAAGTGCCGGGGGTCGTCGAGGCGGTGTCCGGTTACAGCGGTGGCGACGAGAAAGACCCCTCCTATAAACAGGTTGCTGGCGGCCGCACCGGTCATACCGAGGCGGTCCAGGTCTACTACGACCCTGACGTAATCACCTACGAAGGCCTGCTTCAGGCCCTGTGGCGTACTGCGAACCCGACGGACGTGGACGGCCAGTACGTGGACCGGGGCAAGCAGTATCGGCCCGCCATCTTCTATCACAATGAAGAACAGAAGCGCGCTGCTGAAGCATCGGTGAAGGCGCTGGAAGAATCCGGCCGTTACGACGACCCGGTGGCCATTGAAATCGTGCCCTTCAGGTCTTTTTACGACGCGGAGGAATACCACCAGGATTATTACAAGAAGAACCCGGTGCGGTACAAGTTCTACACTTTCAATTCCGGCCGTTACCAGTTCATCGAGAAGGTATGGGGTGATGATCAGGACGTTGATTACTCCCAGTATCAGCCGGACGAGGACGCCATGACGAACGATGCGCGAGATCTACAGTCCTTTGTGAAGCCGGATGATGAAGAGCTTAAGCGAATGCTGACCAAAGAGCAGTATTACGTGACTCAGGAAGATGGCACCGAGAGGGCGTTTGCCAACGAATACTGGGATGAAAAACGCCCGGGCTTGTATGTGGACGTGGTGTCCGGTGAACCGCTGTTTTCATCCAGGGACAAATACAAGTCCGGCACTGGTTGGCCCAGCTTTACCCGTCCGATTTCGGATGACGTGGTGGTGGAAAAAGAAGACCGCTCCCTGTTCATGACCCGCACTGAAATTCGCAGTGCCATCGCGGACTCACACCTCGGGCATGTGTTCAATGATGGCCCCCCGCCCACGGGGTTGCGCTACTGCATGAACTCGGCCGCCCTCCGGTTCATCCCGCTGGAGCAGATGGAAGAAGAGGGCTATGGCGAGTATATCAGTGAGGTGAAAGCTGACAGCGATAACCCGGTGGCGAGGTCACAACCATAGGTCCTTGACGGCAGTGTCTGAACTGAAATGGTGGTGAATCTGGGCCTGCAGTAACTCCGCCGTGGCAATGGCATCAATCAGCGCGTTATGGGGCGGGTAGTGGGGCAGGCCGTAACGGGTCCGGCTATCGGCCAGGCGGATGGACACCGGTTTCATGCCCGTCAGCTTTTGCCACCGTGTTGGCCGCCGGTTGGGATGCAGGTGTGCCTCGATAGCCATGGTGTCGATGACCGGAAAACGGATGCCTTCGTTCAGTCGCCACTTCATGGCGACATCGAAGAACGGCCGTTCGATACTGCGAAAATGAACCACCACAATTCTGCCTGCCATGGCACCCAGAATCTCATCCAGAACGTCACTCAAATCCGGGGCCTTGTCGATATCGGTGTGGGTGATGCCGTGAATGGTGATGGAGGTCTGGTGCAGTGGCAGTTGTGGCCGCACCACCCAGTGGCGGCCCTGGCCGAGCTGGATGCCTTCAATGGAAAACGGCACCAGGCCAATACTGACGATGGAATGTTCATCAGGATTCAGCCCGGTGGTTTCGAAATCCAGTGCCACCAGGGGCGCATCGGCCAGGAGGGTGTCGGGCGCCACACAACCAGCCTGGTAAAAGGCTTTGAGTCGGGAATCCTTTGCGTTTTCTGCGAGTTGGTCGAACAGCTCGGGCCAGGTCTCGCTGGTTTCCGGGATCGGCTCTTTCTTATCCGCCATGCCGACCCACCTGGCCGTGATACCGGAATTTCAGGAATTTCTGGGCGTTGCTGACCACTTGAAACGCGTCTTTCAGATGGCTGCGCTCAAACGGTGACAGATCTTCCGGGCGAACGTTGTTGTCCGGCTCCCGTCCGGCTTCAATGGCCAGTGCCTGGTGGCGGATGCGGACGATCGAAATGAACTCCAGGGCGTCCCGCAGGTTGCTCACGCCGTCTTCCGGAATCAGTTTGGTGTCGGCGATGGCTTTGAGTCGGTTGAAGGAGTTCTGGGCCCGTGAACCGCAAGCAAGGGCATGTACACGGATCAGGTCCGAGACCGGCGCGGTACCTCGACGCTTCAGGTTGAAGGTCTTGTTCTGTTTGCCGTTCTCTTCCATCACGAATGTGCGGAAAAAGCCCAGTGGTGGTGTGCGGTTCAGGGCATTGCGAGCGAGCATGGCAAGGAAGCGCTGGCTATGGCTCGCTTTCTCCGCCACGAGGATTTTCAACTCCTCGGCAAATTCGGTTTGCCCGTAGATACCGTCCAGATCGAAGAAGATATTGCTGTTCAGCAGGGCTTCCGCCTTGGGGTTCTCGATCCAGTCGATAAAGTAGGACTTCCAGACCTTCAGGGGCTGGCGCCACTTTTCGTTGGTGGCCATGATGTCGCCGGTGCAGTAGGTGTAGCCGCAGGCAGCCAGACCGTCGCTGACGAATTTCGCCAGCGCCAGGAAATATGTGTCGTGCTCTTCCGGCACAAAGCTGTCGTCCAGGATCATGGCGTTGTCCTGGTCGGTAACCACCAACTGTTCGTCCCGTGCCATGGAACCCAGGGCCATGAAGCAGTAGGGCACCGGTGGCGGGCCCAACTTCTCTTCGCCTAACGCCAGCAGACGCTGAGTGAAACTGCGGCCGATACCGGCCATGGCGCTGCCGATCATGTGGGAATTGGCATCTTCGTTCACCATGCGCACAAAGCTGTCGCGAACCTCGCGGCTGATCTTTTTCAGGCCTTTGACGTCCTGCTGATGGTATATGTTGCTGACCAGGAACAGACTGCTCTGGCTCTCATACTTGACGATGTCCGAGAGGGCAATCACACCGCGTACTTCGTCGTTATCCATCACGGGCAGGTGGTGTACGTTGTTGTGCAGCATGGTGAGCATGGCTTCGAAGATAAAGCTTCGCGCGTGGGTGGTGATCGGGTCATCGCTCATGATTTCGCTGATCGGCGTTTCCGAGGGTAGCGCTTCGGTCACGGCACGGGTGCGCAGGTCCCGGTCGGTGATGATGCCCTTGAGCTTCGGTTTTTCACCTTGCTCGTCCATCAGCAGCAATGCCGATACTCCTTGGTCGGTCATGATGCGTGCGGCTTCCTGAAGACGCACGGTGCAGGGCGCGGTGACCGGGTTCCGTGCGATCAGGCGGGTGACTTTCGCGGTCATCAGTTGGTTGGACTTTTCCCGGCGGGAGAGGGCGGAGCGCAGTCGGCTTCGGCCCTCAGTGTCCGCGAAATCGGCGAAGTTCTCGTCGTGTTCCCACAGGTACTGAAAAACGGTGTCAGGAATCCGGTAGATCAGGCAATCTTCGATCGCTGTCGCAGGGAAGCGCACGGTCTTGTGGATCAGCAATCCGAACTGGCCAAAGAACTCCCCTTCACCCATCCGGCTGTACAGTTCACCAGACCGGCGATAGACCTCGACCGCGCCGCTGCGCACATAGAACAACCACGTATTACGCTGACCAATTTCGAGGATGGGCGTGCCTGCTCGAAAGTAGGAAATCTCGATGCTTGAGACAACCTTATCAAGCATCGCCTCCGGCATCTCATCAAACGGCGCGTGCTGGGCCAGATGGTTGCGGATGTCGATAAGCTCTGCCTGCATGAAGTCTCCCTGGACGGCCGTCGTGTTTGGTGTTCTCAGGGAGCAATATAGCAGCAGGGCGGCGGAGGGGCCATTGGGCTCATCGCTATTGCAGTAGGTGGGAATTATCTTTGCGGGTCTGGTCCAGGTGCCTGGCTATCAGTTTCCGGGTGCTGGCGGACACGCCCAGGGCCTTGGCCTCCTGCTCCCAGCCCGCAATGGTGTCCACGACTTCCCGGATGACATTTCGAACCTCGGACCATCGGCTGTAGCCGGCGTGCGCCGCGATGGCCTGGATGGCATTGAGTGGCGGTCGCTTGCCATGGCCCTGGTACGCTGTGCTGTGCTCGCCATGGGGACCGGGGCTGAAGGTGGGATCGTAGAACGGCGCTGGGTGCCAGTGCCCCAGATCATCCATCAGGAATGACCAGTTCTTGCTGTGGTCGTCCTGGTTGGCGGTAAACAGGTTGAACAATGCCCTGCGGAATTGCTCCCGGGCTGCCTGCATGCTCTTGCAGAGGATGTGGGTGGCTTTAATCAAATCCTCATAGTCCAGCGAGGGCATCCGGAAATCCGCATCCAGCAGTCCACAGGCGCTTTGCAAGTGGTAGCGCCCCTGGTGGGAAAGATCGGGGTGGCAATCAAAACGCTTCAGGGCGAGCCAGGCGGTGGCGCCGGTTGTCTCGGGGGCCGGGATCAGTTGCCATTCGGGAACGGTAATGCCTGCTTGCCGGGCAAGGTTCAGGTAGGCCGCTTCGCACAAGCCTTCCTCATGGCCCAGGGCCAGGGAGGCGGAAGTGAATTTGACCAGCCAGGGGGTACGGCCCGGGGCGGGCAGGGTACTGACATCTTCGAAGCCCTTGGCGCCCAGGTATATCTGGGCCTTGGGGCGTGCGCCCCCGGAGCTGCCAGCTTGTGCCAGTTCTTTCAGCACTTCATCGGTTTGCCCCTCAAAGACCTCAACTGCCTGACGGCCAAGGGCAGTCAGGTCGATGGTGTGCTCGCCATCCTTCGGAGCCAGTTCGGACACCGGCTGGAAAACCAGTGCCCCCATGCCGCGATCGCCTATGTAAGCGAGGCGGTCCATGGCGGTAAGCTGGTTCGGCAGTATGCCCTGGCGGCGAAACACACGGTCCATCAACAGTAATCCCCACCCGTCGGGCAAAGAATCCGCAAACAGTCCGTGCAGTCCGCCGTGGGGCATTTTGGGTGCAGCCTGTAACGAGTCATCAAAGGCCAGGTTGAAGGGGGACAGGCTATGCCCCTGGTTGAGGTAATTCTCATCATATTGGAAGAATACGCTGTCGCGATTCTGTGCGAGGGTGCCGACAGGCACGCAGTCACCACTGGCCATACGGCGGCTGACCTGCAGCTTGCGCACCGGTTCGAAGTGACTCACGATGACAACACCTCATCAATGGATTTCGGGGAGCTGGTGGCTGGCCGGGTCAATTCATCCAGTCTTTTCAGGTCGTCAACGCAACTCCAAAGGATAAGAAACTGACGCAGGGAGATCTCCCCTGTGGTTTCAAAGCGTTTAATGGTCGGCTCGGGCACCGTACTGCGCTCTGCCAGGGCCCGGCGGGACAGCCGTTGGGCTTCCCGCCGTTCTCGCAGTGCTTTGGTGAGCCGCTTCTGAACGTCTGCGGGACCAATCAGGGATAGCATAAATTTGGACATCCTGTTATCTGAACTGCCACTATTTTAGCACATTTTGGATAACATGATGTCCATCAGGCTTCCTGGTCCTGAAGATCAGGGCGCTAAGGATTGCAGGATGCTGCCGTTGCTGCAGGCATCGCCATTGGCGTAGTCACTGTCCACCACGTTATTGATCCAGTAGTTGATCAGCTCCACGCCCTCCATGTGGGTGACACTGCGGGCAATGGGCGGCATGCGCCGCTGGGGATCGGTGCTGTCGGTGACGCGGCAGGAGACGATGGAACTGTCAGCGTCTCCCGGCACTACGATGTGCTGGCGACCGCAGGAACCGCCGCCGGTAGCGGTGGGTTTCTTGCAGATGCCGTAGCCGGCGTCCACCTCGCGGTAGTGATCCAGGTAATAACCGGTGTTGGACGCGGCGCCGCGGTCGTTATGGCAGTGCTGGCAGTTCACCTCCAGGTAGGCTCGTAGGCGGGCTTCCACATCGGCGTCGGAGCCGGCGGTTTCGCCACTGTCACCGGCCAGATTCCAGTGGGGCAGGCGTTCGATGTTGGTGGCAATACCACGTCCATCAATCTGCAGGTCCGGTACATTGGTGAGAATACCCTGATCCTGCCAGTACTTGAGCTGATTCACCCGGGGGAATCCTCCCTGACCACGGGTGCCCATGAACGCGGATTCCGGGGCATAGGCGCGGTTCAGGTTGCGGGGTTTCGGGCCAATGGGGGCGCTGCCGGACTCCACGTCATCGTTGCTGTGACAGGTGATGCACTGGTTGGCGTTGGGAATGGCGTAGTTGTCCGTGCTGCCCGCCATCAGCTCGCCGGTGATCTGGTCCTGATAGTGCCAGCTCACCGCGCGGGTGCCGCCGCCCAGCGCCAGTTTCGCCACCGGCTTACCTTCACTGTCTTCCTCCCAGATGTAGGTGGGGCCATCCCAGAATGCCTTGCCACTCTCGCTGACCCGTTTGATCAGCAGGCGGGTTTCCACCAATTCTTCGGTGCCTTTGCTTTCATCGGTGAAGGCAAAGGTCTTGGCAATCACCGTACCGGTGGGGAAGTGGATGCTGCCATTGACGTTGCTGCCGCCCTGGCCGTCCACGTAGACCGCTTTGGTGCCCGGCGGCACGAAGGCGACCCGGTATTTGGTAGCGTAGTCGGAGAACAGCTTGCTGTTGAGCACGAACGGCACGCCGCCATCATTCGGGGTGCTACGGGGATCGTGGGGATCGGCAAACAGGTTGTACTGATCCAGTGTCGCGCAGTTCACTGCCAGGGCATCCCGGTTGACGCTGCCGGGCTTGCCGCGTTTGCTGCAGAGCCGGTTGATGTATTCCTCGCTGGGGGCCGGATCGATGGCGCCGCTGGGCTCGAACGGGGGGATTGTCACCCGGGGCAGCGACGGCAGTACCTTGCCAAAGCGGGCCTGGCAGTCGTGAACCGACTTGTCAGTGTCGGCAACGACGCCGGTCAGCCCTTCCAGCACCGATTGCAGGCCTTCGAGAGTGAGAATGCTGGGGTCCTGTTCAGCAGCGGCCAGCACCAGTTCCAGTCCCTGGGTACCGTGGAAGTTCATGTAGGCCTGGCTGTCCGCGGCCAAATCGTTATCGTGGAAGCACGAGCCCCACTGGGGCAGCTTGCGCTCGCCGTTGGCGTCGAACTTGTAGGCGTTGTAATGGCACGACGGGTTCGGGTGCTCATTGGTGTGGATCGGCTTGCCGTTCTCATCAGCCGGGACGGGATCACCGTTGGCGTCCACCGGGTAGGGGCAGTCCTCATCGAGATCATCCAGCAGGCCGTCCCAGATGATGTGGGCGCCCTTGCCGGGGTTGGTGATGTTTTTCAGGCCGATCAGGGTGGGCAGCACCGTTTCCACCTGACCTTCCAGCAGCACCTTTTCAAAGTTGGGCGGCGGCAGGTCGTAACCGGAATTCCGCATCAGGTTGTTATGGATGTGAAGGCCCTCGGTGTACGGGTCCAGTTTCTTGTCCGAGGTTTTATCCTTGCCGTCGATCAGCTCGTAGCTGGTGTAGATCACAGCCGCGGTGCTGTGGTCCTCGAAGGTGTTGTTGAATACTTCGATGTTGTCATAGCCCAGGGTGATGAAGCCGGTGCCCCGGGGCACGGCGGACACCAGGCCGCTGTGGGCAAAGTTGTAGGTGTTGTTATTGCGGGCCAGGTTGTTGAGCATCACCGAGGTGTCGCCGTACTGGGTGATGTTCTCCAGGTCGTAGATCAGGAAGCCGCCGGTGTTGCACTCGGCCAGGTTGTTGTCGTACTCCCCGCCCTGGACGTTCTCGATCTCGAAGCCCATGACGTTATACACGGCGCGGCTGTTGCGAATAATGGCGGTGTTGGTCTGGCCGACGTAGATACCGGCATCGGACGCGCCCACGGATTCGGAGTTATCCACCAGGATGTTCTCGGACTCCACCGGGTAGATGCCGTAGCGACCGCTCGCGGAGCTGGGGATGTAATCCGGTGTCGGGTCGCCTTCGTTCAGTGGCGGGTTGGTGCACTGCACGTGCAGCCGATCCGTGTAGTTACTGGCGGTGATGGGGTCGCCACCGCCGGACCAGATGGCGCGCACGTTGAGCAGCGTGCCCCATTTCACGCCCTTGAGTTTGAAAGCGTCCCCCGGTGAGTCGGCAATGGTCAGATCCTGCACGGTAATGCCGCGCACATTCAGCGCCTCCAGTCCGGTGACGTTATCGCTGTCGCGGAAGGACAGCACGGTGCTGTCTTTGCCGCAGCCCTTGATCAGCACGTCTTCGGTGGCCTGTATCAACAGGCCGTGGTTCAGTTCGATAAAGCCGCAGCCGAAGGCGAGAGTGTCGCCCGGGCGCAGCTGGATCATGGCGTTGACCATGTCGTGGGTGGCATCCGGGCCGGGTTCTACCCGGAACGTGCGACCATCGCTGAAGCGGTCAACCTGATCTCCGGCCACGTTGTTGCCGGAACCGTCGCTGGCCGATGCCGAATCCGACGATCCGCCGCTGCCGCCGAGACAGCCGGCAAGCAGCAGCGTGGCCGTCGCCAGGGGAATCAAGGCGGAGCGCCAGGGACGCTTGTGGTTGTGAGGTGTTGTAGATGTCATGGCTCTGTCCTTGTTCTTTTTGTTGTTGTTAAAGCGGCGCGCGTTCAATCCGTTCCCACATCCGCAGGTAGGCTTCGGCGGAGGTGAACAGCTGGTTGACGGCGTCATCAATCTGTTCGGGATCGGCATCGCTGTTGCGGATCATGTCTTCGATCTGGTCCGGGTACAGGCCGTAATGGGCCACACCGCGGCCATCGTAGAGGCTGAATTCCCTATCCCCGGTGCGCTGTACATCGAAGCGGATTCGTCCGTCGACGGAGGTGAACGGGTAAAGGCTGGCTTCGTCCTCGGCGGTGCCGGGATTGGCCGCCAGCTGGGCAATGCCGTTTACGTCCGAAGCAAAGCCGGCGCCACCGAACGGGCCGACTTTCAGATCGTCGTGGCGCGGACGATTGCCATCCCGGGTCAATTTGCGTACCCAGTCTTCACGCGTGCCGCCGAAGGAGGCGGTGATGCCACCCTGGGCCGCAATACGATCCCGCAGGGCTTCGGTGCCGCCCCAGCTGCCGTGACTGTTGATGACCGGGTAGTCCAGCGGCCGGGTAATCTCCAGAATCCGCGCGGCGGCCTTGCGGCTGATGTGGTCGGTTTCGATCATCATCTTGCGGCGCACCAGTTCCTCGATCAGGAAGTCCCCAAGATCACTCAGACCGCGACGGTTACAGAGCTGATCGGTGCCACGGCGCGGATCGAGTGCCGCCATTTCCTCCGGAGTTTCCGGGAAACGCTCGCCCAGGTAGTCCATCTGGTACAGCAACTGATCGAACAGGCCGAAGGGCTGCAGGTCGGCATTCTGGTCCGGCTCGCCTCCGGTGTATTCCACGTTCTCCGGGCACTGCTCGAATTCCACCGGATGACCGGTTTCCAGCATATTCCCGGCGTAAAGAATGGGGCCGATACCAATGCCGGTGGACAGGTCCGGCAGGTGCCCGCCAAAGGCGTTGTCGAATTTGTGAACCGGGAAGATGTTTCGAACCCCCAACTGGTAGAACTGATCCAGCCGTTCCACGATCTCCTCCCGGGTGCATTCGGCCACCCCGAGGAATTCGCCGCACTTGAAGACCTTCGACATCTCGATGCCGAGCACCACGGCCAGTTTGCCGTCATCGATCACCTCACGGGCCCGGGCCGGGCTGGTGACGATCTGGAACCAGCCTGCGCCCGGGCCGCCATGCTGGGCATCGATGTAGTCCTGCATCTCGTACATGCGCTGAATCTGCAGCAGGATGGATTCCATGGGGTCACAGTCGTTCTCTTTCTGCGGGTTGATGCGACAGAGAATCTCGTTGTGCACCAGGTGGTTGACCAGGATTTTCATGCCCGCCAGGTGGGCTCGCTCCATCCAGCGGTAGTAACTCTGATGGTGTTGCAGGGAGTTGTACCTGGGCCAGTCATTGAACGTCGGCCAGCCCTGGGTGTCGTGCAGGCCGATACCGCTGGTAGCCAGCTCCACAAAGCCGGTCGCGCCCCAGGGGCCATGGACCGCTTCACAGTCATGGAGCGCGTGGGTGACGCCAAAGCGATGGAAGGGCGCACCATAGTTGACCCGTCCGCCGATGAATTCATAGGCCGAGATGTGGGAATGGGTGTCGACAAAACCGAAAACATCGTCCTTGTCGATACCTTTCACATTCCGGAAACGGTCCACTTCTTTGAGATAGGTCGCAGGCCCCTGCGAATCGAGAATTTCCGCGTTCAGTTCCGCTTCCGGGTAAGTGTCACAGCCGGAGGCTTCCGTGAGGGCAAAGCTGCCGGACTCATCAATGGCCGAGGGGGAGACCAGTGCGAGCCCGTCTTCCCGGGCGGACAGCATCAGGCCGGTGACATCGGACGCCAGGGTGTATTGTTGCTCCTCTCCCTGGCGCTGGAGTTGCCAGACCGCCAGATCGCTGGGCGCGGCTACCATCGCCAGCGTGGGATTCAGGGTGGTGTCTCCGATCTGGTCGCCGGTGAATTCCAGGCTTTCACCAATGGCGCGCAGGGCGTCACCCAGCGGAGAAACCGGGTCGAGCACCAGGTTCGTGGTGTCGCCCAGCCCGGCGACCAGGTAACTGATCTCGCCGATAAAGTTACCGGCGTCATCCAGAAATTCGCCGGCGGGATCGCTGATGCCCAGCAGTTCGAACTGGCCGGTTTCCCCGCTGTTGCGCTGATACCCGGACATCAACAGGTAGGCCCCGAGTCGGGTCGGGCGCAGCCGGAACGGTGTGGCCTGAGTGGCGTCTGTGGTGATGGAGTAGTGGCCGGTTTGCGGGTCGGCGCTCAGGTAGTTGCCTTCGGCTTCCAGGGTGTAGCAGCCGTTGGCGAAACTGTAGCGGTCAAGGGTGGGGGCTTCCCGGAAGGTATCCCGATCGGAAGCAACGGTTGAATCTTCGGGGGATGTCGATGGTCCCTGGGCTGGGTTGGCATCGTCGCTGCCACCGGAGTCGCCGCCACATCCGGTGATCAATAACGCGCCAGCCAATGCCCACGCTGTACGCATGGGGCGTTTCTTATTGTTCATGTGAACCTCTCATTCGTCGTCATTACCGGTTGCCCGGCAAATCGTTTTTTATTGTTGAGGCATTTCAATTATTGTTGTGATCGCCCGGAAAGGCCCTTTACCGGGATAACGTGATAGTTTGTAGCATATTGAATAAATGTGAACTGCGTCACATTGGGCCATTTTTTGATCACATCTACGGATTCGAAGGAGCATGCATGGGCGTATCAAGAACTCTCGTTATGGGAGGCATTCGCTCGGGAAAGACCGCGCTGGCGGAGCAGTTGGCCACCGAATCCGGCGGTGCGGTGGTCTACGTTGCTACGGCCACGGTGGGGGATGAGGAAATGGCACAGCGGGTGAAACGACATGTGGACAGCCGCCCGGATCACTGGGGGCTGGCGGAAGCACCGCTACGGCTTGCCAGTGTTCTGGAGACCTACGGGAGCGAGGCGAATCCGCCCTTTCTGTTGGTCGACTGCATGAGCCTGTGGATCAGCAATTTGCTGTTTGCCGGTGAGGAAACCTTCCGTCGCGAGCGCGAGGCCTTCCTGGAGGCGTTGCGGAGCTATCCCGGCAGCGTCGCCATTGTCAGCAATGAAGTGGGACTGGGCACCATCGGTATGGACCCACTGACCCGCCGCTTTTGCGATGAACTGGGCTGGCTGAATCAGGCGCTTGCGACCACCTGTGACAGGGTGGTGATGAGCGTTGCGGGACTTCCGCTATGGCTCAAGGAATGATGGCTCTCAGGAACCATGACTCAGCAGGCAACTGAAAACGCCGTGCTCGGACTGGTCAATACGCACCCGGCTGCGACAGGCATAGGGAACCGTCAGGGCTGAGAAACTCCGGTTCAGGGGAAGGCCCATCACCTCTGCCAGTATCATCCGGATAACGCCGCCGTGGCACACCACCAGAACACGCTGTCCCGACGCTTCACGACACCAGTGATGCCAGGCATCCCGGACCCGGGCATGAAAATCGGCCATCGCCTCACCTCCAGGTGGCGGATGGGCGACAGGATCGTTCCAGAATCGGGTCAGCGCTTCCGGGGCATCTGCCAGGATAGCCTCGGCGGTCAGTCCTTCCCACTCGCCGAAACTGATTTCCCGCAGACGTTCGTCTTGCTTCAGGGGAAGCTGCCGGTCAGTGGCAAGCTGCTCGGCAAACCGACGGCAACGGAGCAACGGCGAGGTAACCACCAGGTCCCACTCATCTCTATCGGCAATGGCGGACTGCATCTGCTGCCATCCCAGTTCACTGAGGGGATCGTCCTGGCTGCCGCGGAACATCGGGCCACCGGCGGGTTCGCCGTGGCGGATCAGGTCAATGGTGGTGGTGCTGTTTTTCATCATGGTCCTTCAGGACGTAGCGTCCTTGTTGCTGACGCCGGCATCGGCAAAACTGGCCATGTTGTTGTGCAAAGCACAGGCCGCCCGCAGCAGGGGAACCGCCACCGCCGCGCCACTGCCTTCACCCAGACGCATGCCGAGATCCAGCAGGGGCTTGGCGTCCAGCGCCTCCAGAACCCTGGCGTGCCCCGGTTCCGCGGAGCGGTGGGCGAACAGCAGCCAGTCCCGCAAGGCGGGCTGCTGATGCACGCCTAACAGCGCGGCGACCGAGACAATATAACCGTCCACCAGCACCGGAATGCCTCGCGCCGCACAGCCCAGTATCGCGCCCGTTAACCCGGCAATTTCAAAGCCGCCGAGGGAGGCCAGTACCGTCAACGGATCGGTGCTATCGCCGTGTCTTTTCAGTGCCTGGCCCACCACCCGACTTTTACGGGAAATTCCTGCCGTGTCCAGACCCGTGCCGGGACCTACCAGTTGTTCCGGAACTTCGTTCAGCAGAGCACAGGCCAGGGCAGCGGCACTGGTGGTATTACCAATGCCCATGTCGCCGCCAATAAACAGCCGGCATCCGGCGTTAGCAGCACGTTCCGCCGCCGCGTCGCCACTGGCCAGCGCGGCGCACACCTGGTCTTCCGTCATCGCGTTGGTCACCGCCAGATTGGCCGTCGCCGAGGCGATCTGTTCGTCCCGGACACCGGGTAACACCGGCACCTCGCCCACAGTGCCCAGATTCACTACCTCCAGCGACGCATCCAGCTGTTTTGCCAGCACACTGATGGCCGCGCCACCTGCAGCGAAGTTGGCGATCATCTGTGCCGTTACTTCCTGTGGAAACGCCGATACGCCTTCTTCGCATACACCGTGGTCGCCGGCGAACACGGTGATCTGCACCGGGTCTATGGTTGGCCGCTCGCATCTTTGCAGCCCTGCCAACTGGATAGCGAGTTGTTCCAGTTGGCCCAGAGAGCCCGGTGGTTTGGTTAGTACCTGCTGGCGCTCTGTTGCCAGCCGGGCACTCTGTGCATCGGGCGTGGGAGGCTGCTGGGTCCAGCTTGGAGGCAGAGAACGCATGGATGATTCCTGGCTGATGAAAACAGGGAATGGTCTACCCGGTCCGAAAAGGTGTCAAGGCCGAGGGGGACTCGGTTAAACTGCCCGCTGACTTTGTAAGCCTTCGGCCTTGGGGGTGTGAGCGGTTGGGTATGGCTGTCCAAAACACGCTGTGAATACGTCC
Organism: Marinobacter alkalisoli; assembly: GCF_045449855.1. Taxonomy (NCBI): domain Bacteria; kingdom Pseudomonadati; phylum Pseudomonadota; class Gammaproteobacteria; order Pseudomonadales; family Marinobacteraceae; genus Marinobacter; species Marinobacter alkalisoli. Next base: position 20,426 of record NZ_JBJJLC010000023.1, read on the forward strand.
CTGTACGCTCCGCTCCGCCATCCATGGCTCCGCAGGGTTTTGGACAGCCATACCCAACCGCTCTCTATGCCTTGGGTGTTGCCTATTTGAAGAGATACTTCGATTTGGATGCCTTTATTTTCTCTGTGATTGTTTGCCTTCTTGCTGTGCTACTGGACCGCTTGCTCGGTGAACCGAGCCGTTGGCATCCGCTGGTAGGGTTCGGACGTCTGGTGGGATTGGTGGAACGGTGGTTGAACCGGTCTCCGATGCATAAAGGTCGGTCAATATCATTGGGGCTGCTGGGCGTATTAATCATAGTGCTGCCAGTGCTGATGGTGGCCGAGCTATTGCGATGGACGCTGAACGGATGGGTGTATCTGCTGCTGCAAACTTTGGTGTTGTACCTTGCACTGTCGATCAGAGGGCTGACGGAACACGGTCAGGCGGTGTCGGATGCGTTGCATAGTGGTGACCTTGAAAACGCGCGGGAGCAGGTTGGCCGGATTGTCAGCCGCAAGGCCAGCGAGCTGGATGAACAGGGTGTGGCTGCGGCGGCCAGTGAATCCATGCTGGAAAACGGGGCGGATGCGGTGTTTGCCAGTTTGTTCTGGTTTCTGGTGGCGGGTATTCCCGGGGTATTGCTGCACCGAATGGTGAACACGCTGGACGCCATGTGGGGCTATCGCAATGAACGGTTTCTGTATTTCGGGCGGGTGGCCGCCCGCTTGGATGATGTCATGAATTGGGTGCCCGCCCGTCTGACTGCACTGACCTATGCCTTGCTTGGCAACACCCGCCTGGCCTGGCGTTGCTGGCGGACCCAGGCCCCTCAGTGGGACAGCCCGAATGCCGGGCCGGTGATGGCCGCCGGTGCCGGAGCCCTGGCGGTGTCATTGGGTGGTCCTTCGCCTTATGCGAATGGCGTAAAACAGCGACCGGTTCTGGGAGAGGGGCCGGCGGCCAGCGCGGACACAGTGGACGGTGCGCTCCGCCTGGTGTGGATGGGTGTCTGGCTGTGGCTTGGCGTGCTTGCCTTGTTTGCCGTGGCGGGCCTTCTGTGGAGCGTAGGGATATGACCATGACACCACCGGAACACGGCGGACGACTCAACGCGGCGGTAAAGCGGTGGGGCATTCCCCGGGAGCAGTGGCTGGATCTGTCCACCGGTATCAACCCCCTGGGCTGGCCGGTGCCGGATCTGCCGCCGGAGGTCTGGCAGCGGTTGCCGGAGCCGGATGATGGTCTGGAAGCCCACCTGCGGCAGTGGGCGGGCGCTCCGGATAACGCCGCCTGTGTGCCGGTGGCTGGCAGCCAGGAGGCAATCATGGCATTGCCCCGGTTGCGCCCTTCGTGCCGTGTCGGTGTTCCCAGCCCCGGCTACCGGGAGCACGGTCATAGCTGGTCCTGTGCCGGTCATCAGGTGGTCAGCCTGGATTGGACACAGGTGACCGGTAAGGACGAATCCTGGCTGGACGATCTGGATGTGCTGGTGTGCATCAACCCTAACAATCCCACCGGAGAGACCGTCGAACCGGAGCGTCTGCTGCGCTGGCACCAGCGGCTGCAACGCCGGGGCGGATGGTTGATTATCGATGAGGCGTTTGTTGACGGCTGTCCGGAGCTGAGCCTGGGGTCTGGGACCGGGAGGGACGGTCTGGTGGTGTTGCGCTCTCTCGGTAAGTTCTTTGGTCTGGCGGGTGTGCGGGCTGGCGCGGTACTGACCGGGCCGGGACTGGCTGAACGCCTGCGGAACACGATCGGCCCCTGGACAGTCAGTGGCCCTGCGCGTTACGTGATGCGTCAGGCTCTGGCGGATGATCGGTGGCAAGCCGCTACTGCTGAACGATTGTTGGCGGACAGTCAGCGGCTGGAACGGCTCCTGGTTGCCCGTGGTCTGGATGGCTCCAGGGGAACCCTGTTGTTTCGTTATGTTCAGCACCCACGTTCGGTAAAACTGGCAGAGGCGTTGGCCGGGCAGGGCATCCTCGTGCGCCGGTTTGATCAGCCCCCGGCCGTGCGGTTGGGACTGCCCGGATCCGAAGCGGAGTGGGAACGGCTGGCGCAGGCTTTGGCGGCTTGCCGAATGTCATTGACCAATCGTTAACCGATTGCTAGCCTTGCCGCACTTTTTCAGGTGCCCCGTGCAAAGCGACACAGGGGTGAAACGGGAAGCCGGTGAGAGTCCGGCGCTGCCCCCGCAACGGTAATTGAGTTAACGGTGATCGAATGCGCCACTGTGCCCCTGAGGGTATGGGAAGGCGATTACCCGGGTCTGCCTGAGGCAGACCGCTCATAAGCCCGGAGACCGGCCTGGAATTGCCAGACGTTGCGGTGGGCGACAGTGTGGCAGGTGCCGGCTACTCCAACCCGACCTGGACGCTCCCCGACCACCTGCTTCTTCTCCCGTTACCCGATTGCCTGCCCCAACGTCGTTACCCAATCCATTCGTGCGGGCGTGCACGAGTATGAGGACGTTGAGATGAAGTACGCACTACCGACCGTTACCCTGTCTGCGGCAACCCTGTTGATCACAGCCCAGCCCGCTCTGGGGGATGAAGCTTCCGAATCCACGCTGGACCCGATTGTGGTCACCGCGACCCTGGGCCCGAAAACCCGGGGCGAAAGCGACTCCTCTGTCACTGTGATCGATAACGAGGCCATCGAACGCCTGCAGCCCCAGACTTTCGAGGAGCTGCTGGTAGGTCAGCCGGGCCTGGACATCACCAGCAATGGCTCTTTCGGCAAGAACACCAGTGTGTACACCCGGGGTACCGGCAGCGAATCCACCGTGTTTCTGGTGGATGGCGTGCGCCTGCGCTCCGCCACCAGCGGCAGTGCCGCCTGGCAGTATTTCCCGCCGCAGATGATTGAGCGGGTGGAAATTGTGCGTGGTTCCCGCAGTAATTTGTACGGTGCCGATGCCGTCGGCGGCGTAATCCAGGCCTTTACCCACAGCGCCCCAACCGGGAATGAGGGTTGGGTTCAGGCCGGCGGCGGCAATTTCAATACCCAGGAGTATCTGGCGGGAGCTGCCGGTACCGAAGGCCGGATGAAATACAGTCTGAGCGCAAGTCATCTGGAGACCGACGGCACCGCCATCGTGGAAGGCGGCGAAGACAGGGGATTTCGTAACACCTCCGCCCTTGCATCCGTCGCCCACCAGTTTGACTCCGGCGGCGAGGCGGGCATTGTCCTTATGCGCGCCCAGGGCAATACCGAATTCGAAGGCGGTGACACCGACTTCGCCATCCAGACCCTCGGTTTCCGATTGGACACCCCCATCAGCGACTACTGGCGCAGCCGCATCCTTCTGGCGGAATCCCTCGACGAATCGGACAACCGCGATACCTTCGGTGACAGCACCTTCGACACCAAGACCCGCAGCGCCCGCTGGGAGAACCAGATCAGCATCGGTCGTCACGAGTACATCGTGGGGGGCGAGCTGCTGGTGGATGAGGTCGACAGCACCACGGAATACGACGAATCGAGCCGCACGAATGCCGCTATTTTTGGTCAGGCCCTGCTGAACTTCGGTCCGACCGACTTTCAGTTGAGCCTGCGGGCAGACGATAACGAGGCCTTCGGTCGCGAGGAAACCGGCGCAGTCGCCATGGGCGTTGATCTGGACCGCAACCATCGGGCCCGGGCGAGCTACAGCACGTCCTTCCGTGCACCCACCTTCAACGATCTTTATTTCCCCGGTTTCGGTAACACGGACCTGCAGCCGGAAACCGCTGGCAGCGTGGAGCTGGGTATTGGCGGGCAGTACGCCTACTGGTACTGGGATGCGGCCATTTATCAGACTGACGCCGATGACCTGATTGTGTTCACCATGAAGGACGGACGCTTCGCCCCGTTCAATGTGAACGAGGCGCGTATCCGGGGTGCCGAGCTCAGCGCTGGCCTGGAACTGGACGAATGGACCGTGCAGGCTGCCGCCTCAGTAATCGACCCCCGGGACGAGGAGACCGACAACCGCATTCGTCGCCGTAGCGGCAAGCAGTTCCGGGTGGATGTGGACCGGGCCTTTGGCCGGGTTTCCCTGGGTACTACCGTGAAGGGGCAGGGCTATCGCTACGACGATGCCGAGAATGAGAACCGCATCGCTGGCTTCACCACCTGGGACCTACGGGCGAAATGGCAGATTGACAGCCATTGGACCACCAACCTGACGGTGGATAATGTGCTGGACCGGGAATACGCCACAGCGGAGCGTTCAGATGGAAGCTCATACATAGCCGCCGGTCGCACCGCGATGCTGACCATACGCTACGACATCTGATCGACCACGGAGAGGCAAGGGTATGAACAACACACGGCCAGATCGGAACATTCACCGCCCGGTATTTGCCATTCTCCTGAGCCTGGCAATGCTGCTCTCAATGCCGGCGTTCAGTGCCACGGTTGTTGGCGTGGTCTCGGAACGCTCGGCGGCGGAAATGGCCGCTGGAGCGGAGCGGTTCCTCGCTGCCAATCCGGATCACCGGGTTGTACTGCGAACGCCGGAACAACTGGCCGCCCTGGACAACCAGGCTCTGGATGAGCTGGTAGGCGGGGCCGATGCACTGCTGCTGGCGGCGGTCTTCGGCGATCAGGTGGGCCGGCTTGAACAGGCGGTTCGGGATCAGACGGCGGAGCGTTCGTTTCCGATACTGGCCGTCAACGGCGACCGTGCCCTGTCTCGTTTGTCCCGGCTGGAAGGCCGGGCGGTACTGGACGGGCTGGATGCCTCCTCCCTCAACGACCTGATGAAAGCTCCGGAGCCAGGAGCTGATGTGAAGGCCCACCGGACGGCCTTGCGCCAACAGTTTCCGCAACAAGCACGTTGGCTGGAAGGGCGCGCCCTTTATCAGGGCCGCACGCCGCAACATCTGGATGGCCTGTTGCGCTGGTTGCTGGTGCAGGCTGGCCATGACCTGACCGTGCCCGACCTACCACCGCGGGCACTGGTTCGATACTACCGTAACGGGGAAGCCGTGGAGGATGCCGGGGATCTGGAGCTGCAACCCGGCCCCGTGGTTACCCTGCTGGATCTGGACAGCGGCGACCGCCCGGGAGACCGGGCCCTGCTGGATGCCACCTGTGCCGCCCTGGAAGCCCGGGATATCCAGTGCTTTGCGATATTGTCCCGCTGGGGCGGGGCCAGCCTGGAAGCGGTACGTACCCTGGATAACGCTGTTGGGCCGGCTACTCTGTCCGGCATCATCAGCCTGCAGGATTTCACCATTGGCGGCGGTGAGGGCCGGCGCCAGGTGACCGAAGCACTGACCCAGCTGGATGTGCCGGTCATCAAGGGCCTGCGACTGGCCTCCCGCACCGCCAACCAGTGGCAACTGTCGGTGGATGGCATCCCGGCGGACAAGGTGCACTACAAACTGGCGATGCCGGAACTCCAGGGTGTCAGTCAGCCCATGGTGCTGGCCACGGCCGAACCGGAAGTGATTGACGAACGCACCGGCGTGGCCCTGACCCTGACACAACCGGTGCCTGACCGGGTGGCAGCCGTGGCTGATCGCCTGAAGCGCTGGCAGGTTCTGCAAGCCAAGGACAACGCCGACAAGCGCGTGGCGATCATCTACTACAACCACCCGCCGGGGCGCCAGAACATTGGTGCGGACAACCTGGATGTGCCCGCCTCCCTCTACGAAATGCTGACCTGGCTCAAGGATGAAGGCTACGACACCGGCCGACTGCCGGACAGCCCGGAGGCCCTCACGGACCTGATCCAGCAGCGCGGCGTGAGCCTGCCGGATGATCCCCGGGCGCTGCGGGAAATGGCCGGGCAGGTGGCCTCCATGGACAGCGACACTTACCGGCGCTACCTGGAGACCTTGCCGGCGGTGGTCCAGCAGGAAATGGCCCACGGCCCCCTGGGCTACCTGCACGAGCGACTGGAACAGGCCCATGGCCTGGGTGAGAAAGACCTGGCGACCGGGCTGCTGAACCGTGGCATCCGCGACCTGCGCCATTTGATCGAGCACGTCCAGCACCCCAACCGCAAGAACGCCCTGAGCCGGCTGGATGAATACGAAACACTCTGGCAGCGTCGGCTGAACGAGGGTGGTCACCAGGATGAACTGAAGGCCCGTCGTGATGCGCTGGCCAACACCGGCATACCCGGCCTCAAAGGCTGGGGCGAGGCGCCGGGGCAGTCCATGGTGGTGGACGACCGGCTGATCTTCCCCGGCCTGCGCTTCGGCAACATCTATATCGGCCCGCAACCACCGCGCGGCTGGGAAGTGGACGAGGAACTGCTGCACGCCAACACCACCTTCCCGCCTACCCATCAATACGTGGGCTTTTACCACTGGTTGCGGGATCACTATCAGGCGGATGCCCTGGTGTACGTCGGGCGTCACTCCACCCGGGAATTCCTGCCGCGACGCCGCGCCGGGCTGACCGGGGACGACTACCCGGACCTGCTGGGGGGCGACCTGCCGCTGATCTATCCCTACATCGTTGACGGCGTGGGCGAGGGCATCCAGGCCAAACGCCGAGCCCTGGGGGTGATGATCAGCCACCTGACTCCGCCGCTGGCGGCCACCGAACTCTATGATGACTTGTTGGAATTGCGACAACTGGTGGAAACCTGGGAGTCCGCCAACGAGCCCGATAGCCCGACCCGGGAGCGGGCGCTGGATATGCTGCGGGAGAAAATCCAGGTACTGGATATCAGCGAGGACCTGGAGCGGGAAATCGCCAGCGAAATGGGGCTGGCGGTGGAAGATGTCTCCGTGGATGAGTTGTCCCCCGACCTGTTGGTCCATGAAGCTGGCCACTACGTCACCGATATGCAGGAACACTTCATGCCCCTGGGGCTGCATGTGTTCGGTCGTGACTGGAGTGGAGACATGGTGGACACCATGCTGGACTCCATGGCCGGCAAGGCTGGCACCCCCGAGGCGGAATGGCGACAGAACCTGGAGGCTTCCCCGGCTGCCGAACGCCAAAGCTTTCTCGCAGCGCTGGATGGCCGCTTTGTGGCGCCGGGGCAGGGTAACGACCCACTGCGTACCCCGGCAGTACTGCCAACAGGCCGTAACTTCCATGCTCTGTCTGATGACCTGATTCCGACCCGCGTGGCCTGGTCCCTGGCCACCGAGCTGGCGGAAGAAGCCATGGCCGACAACAGCAAACAGCCGGGCGAGAGCGATGCCCTGGTGCTCTGGGCTTCCGACACTGTGCGGGACGAAGGGGTGATGATCGCCTTCGGCATGAAACTGCTGGGTATTCGCCCGGTGTGGAACAGCCGGGGGATCGTGAAGGGGCTGGAACGTCTGCCCGCCGGGCTGGAGACCGATACCCCGGTGCGGCGCAACGTGGTCTTTACCACCTCCGGTTTGTTCCGGGACCTCTATGAGAGCCAGCTGGAATGGCTGGACCTGGCGTCCCGCTACGCCCTGGCCGGGGCGGCGAACACCATTGAAGCGGAACACCCGGACATGGTGGAAGCGTTGGATCAGGCCCTGTCGGATCTGCCGGTAGAGATGCGCGAACGCGGTAATGAACCCCTGGCAGTCAACGGCGTCGCGGCCCGCTGGGTCGCGGATACGCGGGTGCTGATGGCAGCGGGAGCCTCCGCGCGGGATGCCGGCGCCCAGGCTGCCCATCGTGTGTTCGGCACCGCACCGGGGTCTTACGGCGCCGGCGTTAACCGTCTTTCCACCCGCACTGGCGCCTGGCAGGACCGGTCACAACTGGGCGATGCCTACCGCCGCCGCATGGGCCACGTCTACGGCAAGGGCAGTCAGGGTGAACCCGCTCACCAGGCCTTTGATCGCCAGTTGCACACGGTGAATCACACCTATCTGGGGCGGGCCAGCCATCTCTATGGTTTGCTGGATAACGACGACGGTTTCGACTTCCAGGGGGGCCTGTCCAACGCGGTGGAACACCTGCGCGGCGAGCCCCCGCAGAACCGGGTGCTGCAGTACGCGGACCCGAAGAACCCTCGGGTGGGCTCGCTTCAGCGCGCCCTGCAGGTGGAGCTGCGCGCCCGCAACCTCAACCCGCAATGGCTGGCGCCGCTGATGGAGCATGGTTATGCCGGGGCCCGTACCATGGGCAGCGATTTCCTCGACAACCTCTGGGGCTGGCAGATCACCAGCCCCCAGGTACTGCGCTCCAGCATGTGGGACGAGATCAATGAAGTGTACTTCCAGGATCGTCATGGGCTGGGTCTGGATGAGTTCCTGGCCGATGGGCACAATGTCCACGTCAAGACCCATATGCAGGCCATTGCGTTGCTGGCGGCGAAGCGGGGATTCTGGGAGGCGGATGTGTTCACCCGCCGTGCCCTGGCCCGTGACTTTGCCGGTAATATCATCGACCATGGCCTGCCCGGCAGCGGCCATACCCGCCCGGACCATCCGCTGATGGACTGGGTGGCGGACCAGCTCGAGCCACAACAGCGGGAAGCCTTTGAATCCGCCCGCAAGGGTGGCTCGGCGTCTTACCCCCTGGGGGCTGCGGCCAATGACGATTGCCAGAATCAGACTAACCGGACGACCTCATGCTGAATGTCTCCAGACCATTGGCGCTCTTCGGCGCAGCCGTGCTGGCCTTGTGGCACACGCCTATTCTTGCTGCGGAAGTGTGTGCTACCGATGACACCGGCACGGAAGTCTGCCTTGAGCAGCCGGCCAGCCGTATCGCAGCCCTGTCCCCCGGGGCCACCGAACTGGTCTGGGCTGCCGGTGCCGGAGAGAAAGTGGTCGCGGTGGTGTCCTTCAGCGACTACCCGGAAGCTGCAACCAAGGTGCCCTCAGTGGGTAGCCATACCCGCATGGATCTGGAACGGCTGATGGAACTGCAGCCGGACCTAGTGATTGGCTGGGTCACTGGCAATCCGCCGGAGCAACTTGAGGCGTTGGCAGACCTCGGGTTACCGGTGTTCTCCATCGAACCCCGTACCTTCGAGGCGGTGTCCCACACCATTGAACGGCTGGCCACCCTGGCTGGCACCGAACAGGCAGGCTTCGCAGAAGCCGAACGTTTCCGCCAGGGCATCGCCAAACTGGAACGCCAATACCGTAATGCGGAGCCAGTGCCGGTGTTCTATCAGGTCTGGGACGAACCGCTGATGACGGTGAACGATAAACACCTGATCGGCAAGGTGATCACCCTGTGTGGTGGCGTCAATGTGTTTGGTGACCTGGAACGGCTGGTGCCTCGGATCAGCCCCGAGGCGGTGATCGGCGCCAACCCCGAAGCCATCCTCGCCGGTGGTATGGGGGAGGAGAACCGGCACTGGCTGACTCGCTGGGAGGCATTCCCCGGTATTGAAGCCACCGCCAAAGACAATCTTTACTTTATCCCACCCTCCCTGGTGCAGCGCCCGACACCCCGCATGCTGGAGGGTTCACAACTGTTCTGCCAGAAACTGGACACTGCCCGTGCCAAACGCTGATCGGAGACTGCACCGGTGAGCCGGCCGTTGCTCAAGCCGCTGCTGATCCTGGCGCTGGCCAGCCTGGCGGCCATGGTGTTGTCCGTCGGCACGGGCAGTGTCAGCGTGGCGCCGGACCAGGTGCTGGCGGTGCTTTTGGGTGAGGGCAGTAACCTGCAACAAACCCTGGTGCTGGAACTGCGCCTGCCCCGCACCCTGTCGGCCTTTGCCACCGGCGGGCTGCTGGCGGTGGCTGGGGCGCTGATGCAGGTACTCCTGCGCAATCCGCTGGCAGATCCCTATGTGTTGGGCCTTTCAGGCGGCGCTGCCGTGGGCGCGTTGTTGGCCATGCTGGCGGGGCTGGGCGGTTTGATCATTTCTGGTTCGGCCTTTGCCGGCGCATTGCTGGCGACCTTGATGGTGTTCGGCCTGGCCCACGGCACCGGCAGCTGGACCCCGTCCCGATTGTTGTTAACCGGTGTTGTGGTGGCCGCCGGCTGGGGTGCGGTGATTACCCTGATGCTCGCGATCAGCCCGGCCCAGCGCCTGCCCGGCATGCTGTACTGGTTGATGGGGGACGTGTCCTACGCCCGTTCGCCCTGGCCGGCTCTGGGCTTCCTGTTATTGGTGTGCCTGCTGGTGGTGCCGCTCGGCCGCAGCCTCAATGTGCTGGCGCGCGGACCCATGCAGGCAGCTGCTTTGGGAGTGGCGGTGCGGCCCCTGGAGTGGACGATCTATATCCTTGCCAGTCTGCTCACCGCGACGGCTGTCACCATGGCCGGCAGTATCGGTTTTGTGGGGCTGGTGGTGCCCCACATGCTGCGACTGGTGCTGGGGAACGACCAGCGCCTGATCCTGCCTGCCTGTGCCCTGGGCGGCGGTGCCCTGCTGGTGCTGGCGGATACCCTGGCGCGGGTGGTGATTGCGCCGGAGCAGCTGCCGGTAGGCGTTATCACCGCGCTGCTGGGCGTGCCCACATTCCTTTACCTGCTGTACCGGAGCCGCTGATGAATCCGTTATGGGCAAAAGAACTGGTGATCGATATTCCCGACCGAGGCGACGGCCAACCCCTGGACTTCACCGTGGAACCGGGGCAGATGTGGGGTGTGCTGGGTCCGAACGGTGCCGGCAAGACGACACTGCTGCATACCCTGGCCGGCCTGCGGGCGCCGCGACATGGGGTTGTTCATCTGGGTGAGCACTCACTGACCGGGCTCCGGCGTCGGCGGATTTCACAGCAACTGGGGCTGGTGTTTCAGGAACGACAGGACGGCTTTCCAGCCACGGTACTGGAAACCGCCCTGATCGGTCGTCACCCGTGGCTATCGCCCTGGCAGATGGAATCCGGGGACGATGAGCGCTTTGCGCGGGAAGCGCTGAAACAACTGGATGTGGGCCACTTGAGTGACCGTCTGGTGAACACCCTCTCCGGTGGCGAACGGCAGCGTGTGGCCATCGCCACGGTTCTGACGCAGGCGCCGGACACCTGGTTGTTGGACGAACCCACCAATCACCTGGATTTGCATCACCAAGTATCGGTACTGCAGTTACTCACCGAACAGGCTCGCGCCGGGCGCTCTGTGTTTATGTGCCTGCACGACCTTAACCTGGCCGCCCGTTGGTGTGATCATCTGTTGCTGCTTTACCCGAACGGTGATGCCTGCTGGGGGCCGGCGGATCGGATGTTGGTGCCGGCAGCCCTTGAGCGGCTCTATGGCCAGAAATTGATTACGGTGGAAGCGGATGGGGCACCGGTGTTTGTGCCTGTTAAATCTTGAGCTTGGGAGTAGCGACCGGTGGCGGGCACAGCCTTCCGGGACACGCTGTGAATACGTCCCTGTACG
>NZ_JBJJLC010000024.1:0-34638 GCF_045449855.1 Marinobacter alkalisoli
CCATGGATGGCCGGAACGAAGCGCACAGGGATGTGCTCGTAGCGGTTTTTGGGAAGGCCTGCCCGACATGGCGTCACCACCAATCCAGGCAGGCTAGGATCCCAAGCCGGAATTCAGATCAGGAACCGACCTTAAGCACCACCTTCCCGGTAGCACGCCGTTCGGTCAGGGCACCCAAAGCCTTGGCGTAGTCCTCGAACTCGAACACTTCGCTGATTTTCGGATCGATCTTGCCCTCGGAATAAAGCTTCATCAGCTCCATCATGTTCTGGGCGCTGGTCTCTGGCTCGCGTTGGGTGAAGCTGCCCCAGAACACACCGACCACGGAACAGCCCTTGAGCAGCGTCAGGTTTGCCGGAATCTTGGGGATATCGCCGGCGGCGAAGCCGATGATCAGGTGGCGGCCGTTCCAGGCCATGGCACGCAGGGCCTGTTCGGTGAAGTCGCCGCCGACCGGATCGTAGATCACATCCACGCCTTTGCTATTGGTGAGCTTCTTCACCGCCTCTTTCAGGGGCTCTTCGGTGTAGTTGATCAGCTCATCGGCACCGGCTGCCTTCGCCACCGCCAACTTCTCCGCTGAACTGGCCGCTGCAATGACGTGAGCACCCATGGCTTTGCCCAGTTCCACTGTAGCCAGGCCCACGCCGCCGCTGGCGCCCAGTACCAGCAGGGTTTCACCCGGCTGCAGGTTGGCGCGTTGCTTCAGGGCGTAGTAGGAGGTGCCGTAGACCATGGAAAAGGCGGCGGCCTTTTCGTCGGGCATGGCATCAGGTACCGGCAGCAGGTTCTGTTCCGGCGCCACGATTTCCTCGGCGAAGGCGCCGTAACCGGTCAGGCCGGCCACCCGGTCACCCGGTTTGAAACGGGTCACCTTTTCGCCGACCTCGATCACTTCACCGGCCATTTCACCACCCGGTGAAAATGGCAGCGACGGTTTCAACTGGTACTTGTTTTCGATAATGAGGGTGTCAGGAAAGTTCAGGCCCGCCGCCTTAACGCGAATTTTCACGCCGTGGCCTTTCACATCGGGACTCGCGACATCTTCAATCACCAGCTTTTCTGCCGGTCCGTATTCTTTACAGAGAATGGCTTTCATTGAGTGACTCCATTGTTATTGGGAATAACGTAAATGCCGTTTTTGATTCCCATCAAGCTAAACAGAGTCACTCCATGAAGCAAATAAAGATATCTTATCCATCCGCATTAGAGTTATTTATAGCCTATGGTTAACCAGGGATGAATCCGGTATGAATTTAAGCTATCCTGCGCGCACTCAAACCCGGCTGGTTCGCCGCTGTTTCCTGTCTTTCACGGTCTGTTATGTTCGATATCATCTATTTTCTTGAAATGATTGGTGTTGTTGCGTTCGCCATTTCAGGAATGATCGTTGCCCGATCCAAAAATATGGATCCCGTGGGTGTGTTTACCATTGGTTTCATCACGGCACTGGGCGGCGGCACCCTGCGGGACCTGATGATGGACAACCACCCGCTGTACTGGATCCAGCACCAGGAACAACCCATTCTCATTCTCGCCATGGCCATTGTGTTCAGTTACTGGCGTCGGGCGGAAAAAATCCGTGAATCACGAATCGTGTTTCCCGATGCCATCGGCCTGGGCATTTTCTCCATTCTTGGCGCCCAACTGGCGCTTGATCTCGGGCATTCGTGGTTTATTGCGTCCCTGCTCGGCGTGATGACCGGCACCTTCGGTGGCGCACTGCGGGATACCCTGTGTAACGAGGTTCCGTTCATTTTCCGCAAGGATCAGATCTACGCTTCGATCTCATTCGCCGGTTGCTGGCTTTATTTTGTGTGCCAATGGTTCATGGAAAGCGAAACCATTGCCCTGAGTGTGGGCCTGTTGTTTATCGTTATTGTGCGGATGCTGGCTGTACGGTTTGATATCCGGCTTCAACGCGATCCCCATGGCTGAGGGTAATCCGTAATGATGAACCTCCAATCATCCCTTGGCCTGAGACCTCTCAGCCGGTAAGATTGCCGTTTTTTCACACAATTCAGTGTCATCGACTCTTTTCAAACTCGAAACCCTACCCAGCACTCAGTGAGGCAGACCTCCGTCATGCTTGAGCGATTATTTCAATTAAAGGCCCACGGCACCGATGTCCGTAAAGAGGTGGTGGCCGGCATTACTACCTTCCTGACCATGGCCTATATCATTGTGGTCAACCCCAGCATGCTGGAAGCCGCTGGCATGGATTACGGTGCGGTGTTTGTGGCTACATGCCTGGCTGCGGTGATAGGCACGCTGATTATGGGTCTGTGGGCCAACTACCCTATTGCACTCGCACCGGGCATGGGGCTGAACGCGTTCTTCTCGTTCACCGTGGTGGGCAGCATGGGCTACAGCTGGCAGGTGGCCCTTGGCGCCGTGTTCATTTCCGGTTTCCTGTTTTTCCTGCTGAGCATTCTCAAAGTCCGGGAATGGATCATTAACAGCATTCCGCTATCCCTGCGCTTCGGCATCTCCGCCGGTATCGGTTTCTTCCTGGCTTTAATCGCCCTCAAGAACGCCGGCATTGTGGTGGATAACCCGGCCACACTGGTGGGCATGGGCGACGTCAAGGGCCCCGAAGCCCTGCTGTTCTTTGGCGGTTTTGCGCTGATCTGCGCCCTGGCGTTCCGTCAGGTCACCGGCGCGGTGATGATCGGCATTATCGCAGTCACCGTGATTGCCATGATGCTGGGCATGGTTGATTACAATGGCTTTGCCTCCGCGCCGCCGAGCATGGCCCCCACCTTCATGCAGCTGGACCTTGCCGGTGCCCTCAACGTGGGCATGATCAGCATCATCTTTGCATTCCTGTTCGTGGACCTGTTTGACACCTCCGGCACTCTGATCGGCGCAGCCCAGCGTGGCGGGCTGCTGGACAAGGACGGCAAGCTGCCCCGCCTTGGTCGTGCACTGATGTCTGATTCCGTAGCCACCATGTCGGGTGCGGCGATGGGCACCTCCACCACGACCAGTTACATCGAATCGACCGCGGGCATCTCCGCCGGCGGTCGTACCGGGCTGACCGCCGTGGTGGTTGCCGCCCTGTTCCTGGCCTGTCTGTTCCTGTCGCCCATTGCCAGCGTGATTCCACCCTACGCCACCGCACCGGCGCTGCTGTTTGTAGCGGTGTTGATGACCTCCGGCCTGAAGCTCATTGACTGGGACGATGTCACCGATGCCGCGCCAGCAGTGGTGACTGCGCTGATGATGCCGCTGACCTTTTCCATTGCCAACGGCATTGCACTCGGCTTCATCACCTATGCTGTACTGAAAGCACTCAGCGGCCGCTGGTCTCACCTGAACGCCAGCGTGATCATCATTGCCGTTGTTTTCGTTTTGAAATTCATGTTCCTGGACGTGGCGTAAGGCACTTCCAGCGTTTTCCGGACAATTTATGGATTACTTTGCAGAGAGCATCAAAAAAGCCATCCGCACGGTGCCTGACTGGCCCAAGCCCGGCGTGGCCTTCCGTGACATTACCACCGTCCTGCAGGACCGCACGGCCTTTCGCAAGCTGATTGACGCCTTTGTTCACCGTTACCATGGGCAGAACATCGACGCCGTTGCCGCCGTGGATGCCCGGGGCTTCATCATCGGATCGGCACTGGCCTACGAACTGAACGCCTCACTGGTACTGATCCGCAAGAAAGGCAAACTGCCCTTCGATACCCTGGTGGAAGATTACGAACTGGAGTACGGCACCGCGTCCGTGGAACTCCACAAGGATGCCTTCAAGCCCGGCGATAATGTGGTGCTGGTGGACGACCTGATTGCCACCGGCGGCACCATGCTGGCGGCCGCCCGGCTGATTCGCCGTATCGGCGCGGAGATTGTCGAAGTGGCGGCAATGATTGATCTGCCGGATCTCGGCGGCTCCCGCAAGCTGCAGCAAGAGGGATTGCAGGTATATACTGTTTGCTCCTTTGAAGGCGACTAGTAAACAGGAGACGGCCATGCCCGACTATCAACACCACTGGAAGGACGGCACCCCCGTTCACCTGCCCCTTGGCAAGATTGTCTGCATTGGCCGCAATTACACGGAACACGCCCGGGAACTGAACAACCCGGTACCCGACGAGCCGCTGCTGTTTATCAAGCCCTCCACGGCTGCAGTCCACATGACTCGACCGCTGGACTTTCCCCGGGACCGGGGGGAAGTTCATTTCGAGACGGAACTGGCGGTCCTTATTGGCCGCCCCCTCACCAACGCCTCCCCCAGCGAGGCAGAAGCCGCGATTCTGGGCTTCGGGCTGGCGCTGGATCTGACCCTCCGGGATGTCCAGACTGTGCTGAAAGAGAAGCGCCACCCGTGGGAGCGGGCCAAGGCCTTTGACGGCGCCTGCCCCCTGTCGCCCTTCATTGCAGCGGATAAACTCAGGAAAGACCATCTGACGTTTACCCTCGACATTGACGGACAGCGCCAGCAGACTGGCAACACCCGTGACATGCTCAACCCGGTCATCCCCCTGATTGCCCATATGAGCAGCCAGTTCACCCTGATGCCGGGAGACGTGGTGCTGACAGGAACGCCGAGTGGCGTGGGGGCACTCGCATCCGGACAGATCCTGTCCCTTGAACTGGAAGACGCCCTGTTTGTCGAAACCCGGGTGATTTAGCGTAAGATTGGTACCAAACGTTTCCGCCGCTCAGGACGTACTCAGTACATGGCTAAAAAACCGGTGACCTCCCGTAGTGGACGATTCTTCAGACTCGCAGGCATGACCGCATCCGTCGCCGGGCAATACGCCGGGCAACGGGCTCGCCGCCTGTTTCGTACAGAAAACGACGAAGGCGCCCAAAGCGAAAGCTACACCCGCATGGCCGACCAGATTGCTGATACGCTGGGGGAGCTGAAAGGCGCGGTAATGAAGGTGGGTCAGATTGCGTCCCAGACCCAGGATTTCCTGCCCAAGGAGTTCTCCGACGCCCTCGAACGACTGCAGAAAGAAGCGCCGCCGATGCCATTCGATGTGATCGTCGCGCAAGTGGAATCCGAACTCGGAAAACCGGTGCCGGAGCTGTTTGAATACCTGCAGGAAACGCCCTACGCAGCCGCCTCCATCGGCCAGGTCCACCGGGCGCGCTTGCACGATGGCACCGATGTGATTGTCAAAGTGCAGTACCCCGGTGTGGACGAATCCTGCGACAGCGACCTGAAGCAGTTGCGCCTGGCCCTGAAACTCGGTGGCCTGCTGAAGATGCCGAAAGAACACGTGGACCAGCTGTTCGGTGAAATCCGTGTCCGCCTGAAAGAAGAGCTGGACTACGAGAACGAAGCCCGCAATCTGGAGGAGTTCCGCGAGTTTCACGCCAAGGATGACTGGATCATCATTCCCCGGGTGTTTGACAGCCACTCATCAAGACGTGTGCTGACCATGGAGCTGGTGGAGGGCGATCACATCAACGCCATCACCCCCGTGAAGTACAGCCAGGACACCATCAACCTGATCGGTCACCGTATCTTCACCATGATGGCGGACCAGCTGTTCCGGTTTCAGTGCATCCACGGTGACCCCCACGCGGGCAATTTTGCTTACCGCCCCGACGGCTCCATCATCCTGTATGACTTTGGCTGTGTGAAGAAACTCAAGCCGGAGATTGTCGAGGCCTACCGCAAGGCGCTGGTGTCCGCACTGGACGAAGATTACGCGGCACTGGACCACCACCTGATCGCCCTGGGCGCGCGGGTGGAATCACAACCGGCGGTGGACGAGGCCTACTACGCCATGTGGCGGGACATTCTCATCGTGCCTTTCAACCAGAGCGAGCCCTACGATTTTGCGGAATCCGACATCCACAAGCAGGTAGCCGCCAAAACCACCACGGTGTTCAAGTATCTGGACTATTTCAAACCGCCGGTGGAAAGCATCTTCATCGACCGGATGATCGCCGGCCATTACTGGATGCTGAAACGGCTGGGGGTGCAGGCGGCATTCCGCACGGAACTGGAGAAGTACCTGCAGCAAACCTCAGGCTGACAAGCCGTAGCGATCAGAAGTACCCCACAAGACGGCCAAGCAGCAGCACAGAGCACCAGCCAACCAGCGAAATCAGGGCACAGACCTTCAGTTCCCGGGGTGGCGGCCGGTTACTGATGTCCGGCAACGGATGCCGGACCATAACGACCGCAACATTGATCAGGGATACAAGCAAAACTGCCATTTTGCTCAGGAACCAGGGGGAGGCCAGGTAATCGGAGGCACGGGCGAGAAACAGCAGGAGCCCGGTGATAATTGCCAGTGCCAGACCGACGGCCACCGTCGCTCTCAGCGCACGCCAGAACGGCAGCAGTGGCAGCCCCGGCCACAGACCCAGTATTTTCAGATCCAGCGGGATGATACCGCCCACCACCACCGCTATCCCCAGCACGTGCCCGGCATTGACCAGCGGGTACAGCCATACGGAATCCCGTAATCCCTCGGCCAGAGCGGTCTGCTCCAGGAATAGCGCGACCTCCTGCATACCCTGCCCTGGCGCTCAGGAGGGACGACCGGGATAGAGGTTGTACTCCTTGCCATCAATGACAATGCGTTCGGCCTTGACCAACCGCTCCCCTTCCCGTGCGGACCGATGGCCGTGAACCGTCAGCACCTGGCCGTCAGACAACAACTCATCCGTGAGGCCGACTCGTTCATTGCGCCAGGGCTGCCCCACTTCAATCACCCACTCCTGGCCTTCAACATCCAGTGTGACTTCGCCATGAGGATTACCCAGGCGCTTCCCGGTCACTGTACCGGTAATTTCAAACTCTTCATCGGTCGCCCAGCCCCAGCCGTGATGGGCAGTAGCCATGGCCGAACCAAGAACAAGAAGTGCGAACAGCGAGATCGAAACAATAGTGCGGTAGTTATGCAACATGACTGCCTCCTGCATCGGACTTTTACTTGAGACTAGCTCAAGACCCGAAACTGAGACAGGCCGTCAATCCGGAGGTTCAGTCTACCGCAAGCCGGCAACCCATTCGGCCACTCCCTCACACGCCCCCTTGCGGATTACCCGGGCCCTGGAGACGGAAGCCGGCTCACCCGGATCGATGACGGTGATGGGTACATCAAAATCGGTTTCGTAAACCAGGCCAGCGGCAGGATAGACCTGCAGGGAGGTCCCGACAATCAGCAGGTGATCGGCGGTACGGACTACCTCTGCCGCCTTCTCCAGCATCGGTACTTCCTCACCGAACCAGACGATATGGGGTCTGAGCTGGGCGCCCTCGTCACAGGTATCACCGGGGCTGATATCCCGGTAACCGATGTCATACACCAGCTCCGGAAAGCGGGAACTGCGGGCCTTGGTTAATTCACCGTGCAGGTGGATCACGCTGGAGGAGCCACCGCGTTCGTGAAGATCGTCCACATTCTGGGTGACCACCGTAACCCGGTAGCGCTCTTCCAGCTGCGCCAGCAGCCGGTGAGCCTCATTGGGCCGGGCGGACTCAAGCTGACGACGGCGCTCATTGTAGAACTGCAGCACCAGTTCCTGATTACGGACAAAGGCCTCCGGGGTGGCCACATCGTACACACTGTGCTGCTCCCACAGTCCGCCGTTGTCACGGAAGGTGGAGAGTCCGCTTTCGGCGCTGATGCCAGCGCCGGTCAGTACAACGATGTGATCCTGCATCAGTCGAATATCTTGCCCGGGTTGATGATGCCGTTGGGGTCGAAGACCTGCTTGATCCCTTTCAGATAAGCGATCTCCGCTTCACTGCGGGTATAATGCAGGTAGGGCTTCTTGGTCATGCCCACGCCGTGCTCGGCGGAGACACTGCCCTGGTAACGCTCGACAATCTCGAACACCCACTTGTTCACCTGTTGGCACTTCTCGAAGAAGTCTTCTTTCGCCATGTCTTCCGGCTTGAGGATGTTCAGGTGCAGGTTGCCGTCACCGATGTGGCCGAACCAGATGATCTCGAAGTCCGGGTAATGCTCGTTCACCACGGCGTCGATTTCCTGCAGGAACTGGGGCACTTTCGACACCACGACAGAGATATCGTTCTTGTAGGGCGTGCGCGGCGCAATGGACTCCGAGATCCGCTCCCGCAGCTGCCATAGATTGTTGGCCTGGGTTTCGCTCTGACTGATCACACCGTCCAGTACCCAGCCGCTTTCCACGCATTGCTCGAACAGGGCCATGGCGTCATCCATGACCTGATCGGATACCGCTTCGAACTCCAGCAAGGCGTAATACGGGGCTTCGGTTTCGAACGGCGCCTGCACCTGGCCGTGGGCCAGCACGTGCCCCATGGCTTCGTGGGAGAAAAACTCGTAGGCGGTCAGGTCGATCTGCTTCTGGAAGGTCTGCAGCACATCCATGGTGTTGGTCAGGTCGTTCAGACCCAACACCAGAACCGTCAGATTATCCGGCTTGCGGGACAGCTTCATGGTGGCTTCGGTGATAAAGCCCAGCGTGCCTTCGGCCCCGATAAACAGATGACGCAAGTCGTAACCGGTGTTGTTCTTTTCCAGGTCCTTGTTCAGGTCCAGGATATCGCCCTTGCCGGTCACGACCTTGAGGCCGGCCACCCAGTCCCGGCTCATGCCGTAACGGATCACCTTGATGCCACCGGCATTGGTGGACAGATTGCCACCCAGCTGGCTGGAGCCGGCAGAGGCGAAGTCCACCGGGTAATACAGGCCATTCTCTTCCGCGAATGTCTGCAGCTGTTCGGTGATGACACCCGCCTGACACCGCACGGTGCGGTCACTGGCGCTGAAACCCAGAATCTGGTTCATGTTATCGAACGCGACCACCACCTCGCCGTTGGCAGCAACCGCACCCGCGCTCAGGCCGGTCCGACCGCCGGACGGCACCAGTGCCACCTGGTTGTCGTTGGCGAAGGTCACCAGCGCCTGCACCTGCTCCGTTGTTTTCGGCAGCACGATGGCCAGCGGCTTGGGCGGATAGATTTTGGTCCAGTCCTTGCCGTAGTTTTCCAGGTCTGCCGGATCGGTCAGCACTTTACCGGGGGCATCCCCTGCGGCAATCAGCTCTCTCAGCGAAGCGATAATCTGTTCGGAATTCATGAAGCTATCAGTCTCGTAAGGGTTGGACGGCGGGCCTGTATTCAGCGAATCACGGGGCCGTTGATTCAGGCAATCCGACGCGCTGTGAAAATCTGCGTTTATGGTATCATACCGCCCCTGTTCTGTGAGCCAGCCCGACGATCCTGGCTCCAGGTCATTTCACGTGACGAAAGGTTCGGAAGCAAGCCCATGTCAAATACGTCTCTCGAAAAGAGCAAAATCCGGATCCTGCTGCTGGAAGGCGTGCATCAATCTGCCATTGATACCCTGAATGCCGCAGGCTACACCAACATCGAGTACCTGACTCACTCGCTGGCCGAGGAAGACCTGATTGAGAAGATTGCCGATGCGCACTTCGTCGGGATTCGCTCGCGCACCCAGCTGACCGAGAAAGTATTTGATGCCGCCGAAAAACTGGTGGCAGTGGGTTGTTTCTGTATCGGCACTAACCAGGTGAACCTCCAGGCGGCTACTCGCCGGGGTATCGCCGTATTCAACGCCCCCTTCTCCAACACCCGCAGTGTGGCCGAGCTGGTGCTGGCCCAGGCTATCCTGCTGCTGCGTGGCGTGCCCGAGAAAAGCGCCAAAGCCCATCGCGGTGAATGGCTGAAATCCGCCAAGAACAGCTACGAGATTCGCGGCAAGAAGCTGGGCATCATCGGCTATGGCAACATTGGCACCCAGTTCAGTGTGCTGGCTGAAGGCCTGGGCATGGACGTTTACTTCTACGATGTGGTGTCCAAGCTGTCAATCGGTAACGCCACCCAGGTAGGCACCCTGCAGGAACTGCTGAACATCTCGGATGTGGTTAGCCTGCACGTGCCGGAAACTCCGTCGACCAAGTACATGTTCAAGGCCGAGCAGTTCGCCCAGATGAAACCCGGCTCGATCCTGATGAATGCTTCACGGGGTACGGTGGTGGATATTGACGCTCTGGCCGATGCCCTCGGGAGCGGCAAACTCCTTGGCGCCGCCATTGACGTGTTCCCGGTTGAGCCCAAGTCCAACGACGAGGAATTTGTCTCTCCGCTGCGGGAATTCGATAACGTGATCCTGACGCCGCACGTTGGTGGCTCCACCATCGAGGCCCAGGAAAACATCGGTCGTGAAGTGGCGGAGAAGCTGGCCATGTACAGCGACAACGGTACGTCTGTGTCTTCCGTGAACTTCCCGGAAGTAGCCCTGCCTTCACACCCGAACCAGCACCGTCTGCTGCACATTCACGAGAACGTGCCCGGCGTGATGTCGGAAATCAACCAGGTGTTCTCGGAGAACGGCATCAACATCTGCGGCCAGTATCTGCAAACCAAGGAAGACATTGGCTACGTAGTGATCGATGTCGACAAAGAGTACGGTGAGCTTGCTCTGGAAAAACTGATCCACGTCAAGGGCACCATTCGCTGCCGGGTTCTGTTCTGATCAGATCGATCCCGAGTACGCAAAAAGCGGGAGCCGAGGCTCCCGCTTTTTGTTATGCCAGTGAAAAACTCAATACAATTATTGAGGCGCGCGCAGCAACAAATTGGGCGAACCGGCCTTGATACCTCCCAGAACATTCGCCGTCGCGATTTCCAGAATGGCGGAACCCACCTGATCCGGGCTCAAGCCACCCTGATCACCCACCACCAACGCCGCAACACCCGCCACATGGGGCGAAGCCATTGAAGTGCCGCTTATGGTGTTGGTTTCAGTATCGGTCTGATACCAGGCAGCCGTGATGTCCGATCCGGGTGCAAACAGGTCTACACATTCACCATGGTTGGAGAAGGACGAACGCTGATCCTCACGGGTGGTGCTTCCCACCGTAATGGCAGCCTCCACACGGTTCGGCGAACCGGAGCAGGCATCGGCATCGCTGTTACCAGCGGCGACAACAAAGGTCACGCCTTGCTGGATGGCGCCTCGCACCGCATGATCCAGGGCATCCGAATCACCACCTCCCAGGGACATATTGGCAACCGCTGGCGCCTGGTGATTGGCCGCAACCCAGTCCACGCCGGCAATCACATCGGCATTCGAACCTGCGCCGGAGCAATCCAGCACCCGCACCGCCGCTACCGAAGCGGCCTTGGCGACTCCATATTGCGAGCCCGCTGCCGTGCTGGCCACATGAGTTCCGTGACCGTTACAGTCGGTCGTATCAGCCGGGTCGGTTTCCCCGCCAAGGTTCAGCAGGGGACCGAGCAACGGCAGACCTCCTGCGCCTAACAGGCCGGCGTCGTTTACCGCGAAATTACGCCCTTCAATCACACGCCCGGTAAACTCCACATGACTGTCACGGAGGCCGGTATCGATAATATACACATTGGCGCCCGCCCCGGCGGACGCGGGGTAACGGTAGCGCTCATCCAGCGGCAGTACCTGCTGGTCAATCCTGTCCAGCCCCCAGGTCGCACCTTGCTGAACTTCGGTGTTGGCGGCAACAATACGATCCGGTTCCACCGCAAGCACCCCTGGCAGGGATGACAGCAGGCCAGCCTGTTCGTCGGTCATTGTGACCGCGGCCCCGGTCAGGGCTGTGCTATACAGATGAAGAATTTCTCCGCCACCAACAGCCAGCAACAGGGACTCGACCCCCGCCTGCAGATCCGCCAACCCGAGAAGGTCGGGCAATTCCGGATTGAGGGTGACAATGTAGCGACCTGGCAATACGTCTCCAGGCTGCAATGCCTGTTGCCCGGTTTCATCGCTGGATTCGCCAGTGAACCCGAGGCCGCCCAGCAGGCTCCCGTGGATTGCGGGTGCGGAAGCGGCCAGAGCTACACCAAGACAGGCGGCAGGCAATATTCGGCTGGTCATAGGGTTCGTTCCTTCACTTGTCATTATTAACGTTGTTGAGCGTGACAATCTGTCACAACCAACACCCTGACCAACAGGGCATCAAGGGCCAAAACGTGACGAAGTTAACGTTATTTAACCGGCTATTTTTGATTCTCACTTGAGAAACAGCCAATAACGTCCATGGTTAATAGGGAAAGCGTTTGTTCAAGTCGCACGCACAACCATAGACAGGAGTGAACTATGTCACTGAAGGATTCTCTGCTGACCAAACTGGAAACCCAGACAGAGCGTTGGAGCAAGCAGATCGACAGCCTCAGGGCAGACGCCGAACACAAGATGGCAAAAGCCAGAGACGACCAGGCAGAGGCCGAGATTCAGAGAGAGTTCTCCGAGAAGGTACAGCAACTGGAGGACCGTATTGAGGATGCCCGCAAGAAACTGGGAGAGGTACGGGATTCCGGCGAAGACCGGCTTCAGGATCTCAAGGACCGCATTGATGAATGGCTGCCCAGCAATACCAACTAGTCACAAAAAAGCCCCGGAGCGATGATGCACCGGGGCTTTTTTTGATAACCGCATCAAACCTTACTGCATCGGCACCAGCGTCAGCTCGACCCGACGGTTCTGCTCCCGTCCGGAAGCACTGTCATTGGACGCGATCGGATAACGCGGGCCATAACCCACTGCCCGGGTACGCTTGGGCTCAATGCCCTGGTTGAGCAGAAAGTCCCGCACGGAGCCGGCACGGCGCTCACTCAACAGCTGGTTGTAGTTCTGTGCACCGGTGCTGTCGGTATGACCGTCGATCTGGATGATGGTCTTGTCGAACTCCTTCAGAACCAGGCCGACGGACTCCAGGGTGTTGCTGAAGGAGGGCTTGATCGTGGATTGGTCAGTATCGAAAGTAATGTTGCCTGGCATGACCAGCTCAATCTCATCACCGTTACGCACGACCCGCACACCAGACCCTTCCAGTTTGCGGCGAAGCTCGGCTTCCTGCTTGTCCATGTAGTAACCGATACCGCCACCCACTGCAGCACCGCCAGCGGCGCCAATCAACGCCCCCTTGCCACGGTCACTGCTGCTTGACGTTGCAGCGCCCACAGCGGCGCCACCAATGGCGCCAATGATGCTACCCTTGGTTGCACTGGAGGTTTTTTCTTCCCCGGTATACGGGTCATAGGTCATACAGCCACCCAAACCAACGGTGGCAACGGCAAAAGCGAGAACAGTTTTCTTCACAGCTTACTCCTGGCTTTTTTATCCCTAGCAGGCCTCTGACAGAGTACCCGCACGGTCGTTTGAGAAGGCATCAATAATAGTATTGAATACCGTCGATTGCAGATCCTGGGCTTCGTTCACCAAATGATGACGACCATCCGGGATACGAAGTTCCTCCACTGGAGAAAACTTATTACGAATAATCCGCAAATTATGCTGCCAATCGACAGTCAGGTCTTTTTCGCCCTGAACCACCGTAACCGGGAAATTCACCGGCCTGGCAGACTCAATGTGTGGCACCCAGCTCCTCAGAGCCGATACCCAGTCCACATGAACCGCCCGCGCCTGGAGCGGATCGTGCTCTTTCAGGAATTGCAGGAATCGCGTATTACCGCTGTTCTCCGCAAACACCCGCCGCCAACGGGTCAGGAACGGTTTTGCCAGGCTGTGCAGCACCTTTGCACCGAGCCACCCCACGGGCCTGATCAGAGGCGCCAGCAACACAACCTGACGAAAATCCGACGTTTGCTGGTTGTGCCGGCCGGACAACAGGTAGTCGATCAGAATGGCTCCGCCGGTGCTCTGCCCGACCGCATACCAAGGCTCCATCACCTTACCTTTAACATCGGCAATCACTTCCGACAGCACAGCCTGGTATTCCAGGAAACTGCCAATCGCCGCTGGGGTCCCGCTGGATAAACCGTGCCCGGGCTGATCATAGGCCAGCACATCGAACCCTGCCCCCAGGCAGCGGTCGATCAGCTGGCTATACAACCCGACATGGTCAAAATACCCATGAAGGATAAACACCGTCCCTTTGGACCGTCTGCTATCCGGCAACCGGAAATAATGCACCATAACCTGGTGCTGGCCAGCGCTCACGTAACCTTGATGGTAGCTGACCTCCGGATGCTCCACCCAGAGATCCAGGCCGTAAAAGCGGCAATAGGCCACCATCTCATCCCCCAGCTCCCGGGGGGCAGACGGGTCAAACGGCTCAAGCCTGTCCAGCAGTGAGCCGCGATTCCAGTCAGGAATTTCTATGGTATCTGTTTTCCAGTACACGTAGAGTTACACGCTTGTCATTTGAAATGAGTGAAGATGGCCCAGGCGACCCTTGTTCGTTTCAGCTTCCGTCACTAGGTTAGCACACCACCGTAACATCACGGACAGAACCTGTTTCTTTTCCATGGAGTCAGCCATGCTGCAAAACCTGCTTGAATCCGGCCTGAGGCAAACCATGCAACGCATGATTCGCCCCCTGCTACACCCGGCAGTGCCGATCCCTCTCCAACGCAAGGTCATTGCCCAGGCTTATCGCAGCTCCATACCGCCCAAGGGCTGTAAGTTCGACACGATCACCGTTAACGGCATCCAGGCGCTCAGAACCCGGCATGGCGCCTCCACGGAGGGGGTTATCCTGTACCTCCATGGCGGCGGTTATATCATCGGTTCCCCTGACACTCACCGGGGCATTACCGGCCACCTGGCCAGGGCCAGCGGCCAAACCATCATTGCCCCGGATTACCGGCTGGCACCGGAGCATCCGTTCCCGGCTGCCCTGGATGATGCCGAGGCAGTGTATGACGGTTTGTTAAAGGAAGGCCATGACCCGGCTTCCATCGCCATTGCCGGCGATTCCGCCGGAGGCGGCCTGACCATCGCCCTCGCCATGCGGCTCCGCGACAAGGGCAGCCCACTGCCAGCGTCACTGACGGTATTCTCACCCTGGGTCGACCTGACACACCAGCAGTTGTATTCACCGGAGTGCGAGCCAGTCCTGCAGCCGCGCTGGATTGAGAAGGCCGCCACGGTCTATTGTGGACAGCAGCCAAGAACCAACCCCCTGATTTCTCCCATACACGGTGATCTTGATGGCTTGCCGCCGTTGCTGATTCAGGTCGGAAGCGAGGAAATTCTCCTGAACGATGCCCGGCAATTATCAGAACTGGCGAGCAGGCAGAGTGTTGAAACCACCCTGGAAATCTATAACAGCCTCTGGCATGTGTTTCAGGTTCACGCCGGTCAACTGGAACGTGCAACCAACGCTCTGACGACTGCGGCGGCGCACATCAATCGCTACCGGGCAGGTTGATCTCGCCCCGCACCAGCGCCTCCTTGCGGGTACGGGGCCACTGCTTGAGATGCCACTCCAGTCGGGAGGCGACACTGCGATCCTCCGCCTCGGCGGTAAACACCAGCTCAAGCGGGCCCTTGCCCCGAAGGCTCCTCGCGCCTTTCGGCGCCCCGGCCTGATGCTCGGCGAAACGCCGCCCGACATCCGTGGTTATACCGGTATAAAGCGCTCCCCTGGCGGTCCTCACCATGTAAATGTACCAACGGCTCATCCGCTCTCCACCTGTGTCATGCGCTTTCTGACCTTGCGCTGCTGAACCCAGAGCCCGGCCACGATCAATACCAGTCCGACATAGGTGGAAGGCAGGATCACTTCGCCCAGGATCAGGGAGATGAACACCAGGGACAGGAAGGGGGAAATAAAGATCAGGTTGCTGACCCGCGATGTGTTCTCCGCCTTTTTCATGGCGTAGGACCACAACACAAAGGCAATGCCCATCTCGAACACCCCGACGTACACCGCTGCCACAACCGCCGTTCCCGGCACGATATCGTAGCCGTCGGTGAAGCCGCAGATCACCGCGATCACCGGCAGCCCACACAGGAAGTTGAGAAACAGCCCCACCACCGGGTCACGGGTATCACGGGTCGCAATAATCCAGTACGACGCCCAGATCACGGTACTGGCAATGGCCAGTCCGACGCCGAGTGGATCTGAGAAGGTCAGTGACAACACATCGCCGCGGGTGGCGATGACCACCACCCCGGCATAACAGATGAGGCCGGCAATAATATCCAGCCGGCGCAGTCGCTGGCCCAGAAAGGGCACCGACATGTAGGCCAACACCAGGGCCCAGGTGTAGTTCAGCGGCTGGGCTTCCTGGGCGGGTAAACGGTCAAAGGCGCCGAACAACACAAAATAGTAAAGGCACGGGTTGATCAGCCCCATGCCCATGGATTGCAGGTATTGCTTACGGCTCAGTGAAAACACCAGATGCCAGCGCTTCTGCACCAACAGGATAATGGCCATCACCACCACCGATGCGGAGCAGGCAATCACCAGCATCTGTACCGGAGACAACTCACGCAGGGACAACTTGAATGCGGTCGCCACAGTGGACCAGAGCAGTACCGTCGCCAGTCCGTACAACATTGCCTGTTTCTGGCTGGTCATTCTTTTTCCCCTGTGCCGGCATCCAGCCAGCGATAAAGAGTCCTTCGATTCACTCCCAGGATCTGGGCGGCCCGACGTTTGTTACCGCCCACGGCACGGATGACGTCGCTGACGTAATTCTGCTGGAGGGTTTCAAGGGTTGGCCAATCTGCCAGATTATCCCCATTGAGTCGAGCAGGCGCGGCAGGAGATTCAGCCTGGCGCTTGCGTATCCTGGCAGGCAGGTGTTCCGGCTGGATCACATCACCGTCGCAAAAGGTCACCGCACGTTCAATGGCGCTGCCGAGTTCCCTTACGTTGCCGGGAAACGGGTAGTCCATCAGGGTGCGGGATGTCACCTCGCTGAGGCGCATGAAACCGCGCCCATGACGGAGCGCCGCTTCCCGGAGAAAATGCATGGCCAGGATGTCGACGTCGTCCCCACGGTCCCGCAATGGCGGAACTACCAGCGCCAGGGTCTCCAGCCGGTAATACAGATCCTCACGGAACGAGCCTTCTTCAACCGCTTTCAGAAGGTCCACGTGGGTCGCGGCAATAATGCGCACATCCACCGTTTCTTCCTGATCAGCACCCACCGGCTTGATGGTCCCTTCCTGCAACACCCGTAACAGTTTTGCCTGCAATGCCAGAGGCATTTCCCCGATTTCGTCCAGCAACAGGGTGCCCCCGTCTGCTTCCGCAAACAGTCCTTTGCGGGCCTGCTTTGCCCCGGTAAAGGCACCCGCTTCGTGACCAAAGAATTCGCTCTCCATCAGTTCATGAGGGATACCGGCGCAGTTGACCGGCAGAAATGGCTTTGCCTGGCGTTCACTTTCCTGGTGAATGGCCCTGGCGACCAGTTCCTTGCCGGTGCCACTCTCGCCATTGATCAGCACCGCGGCATGACTGCGGGCGACCTGTCGGATTTCCGTACGCAGCCTCCTCATGGCCGCACTCTCGCCGACCAGGCCCAGGGAGGCATCGTCGCTGCTCCTGGATTTGTACCGGGCCAGCTCACTGGTGATTGCAGCCTGGGCCAGCAGGCGTCGGATTTTCAATCGCAGGTGATCAGTCGACAGCGGCTTGGTCAGGAAATCATCAGCACCGGCCTTGAGCGCATCCACCGCCTGATCCACCGTGCCGAAGGCAGTGATGATGATAAAGGGCACCGAATGACCTGCGGCCTGAAGCTCCCTGAGAATCGATAGCCCATCCTCATCAGGCAGACGCAGGTCGGAGACAATCAGATCCGGCTCGACTTCCAGAGCTTTCTGCTGCCCCTCACGGACAGTAGCTGCCACTTCAACCCGGTAGCCATCCAGTTCCAGTTCTTCCGCCAGCAACAAACGGAGGCTGGCGTCATCCTCAACCAGCAGGATGGCAGGATGTCTGTCATTCATATACAGGTACCCCCGGCCAGAACAGACTCATACGACAGCCACCCAGGGGACTTTCGCTAACTTCGGCGTAACCCCCATGCTCCTTGAGGACACTGCCCACCACTGCGAGCCCCAGGCCCGTACCCTCTCCCGCCGGACGGGTGCTGTAGAAGGGTTCGAAGACACGCTCCCGGACCTCTGGGGCAATCCCCTCGCCGTCATCATCAACGCGGACTTCCCATAAACCGTCGCCCTGCAACAGCGACACTTCAACACGACTGCTGCTGGCCTGGCAGGCATTGCGGACGACGTTGACACAGGCAAGCTCGAGGCGGGTCGGTTCAGCCTTGATCCCGGCCTGCTGATTCAGTCCATGGGTCACGATCGTTCTCGCAGAACATTTGGGATCATCAGAAATGCGATCCGTCACTTCACGCAGAACCGCCGCCAGATCCGTATTTCTTCGTGAATCCGGCACATGACGGAAACAATCCAGTAACTGCTGGATAATCAGCGTCATGCGTTCCACCTGGTGTTCAATGTCGTCCAGGTGTCGACCCTGCCCCTCCGGCAAGCCGGCACGGCGCAGTATATTTGCCCGACCCTGGATCACATTCAGGGGCGCCCCCAGCTCGTGGGCCACGCCGCCGGCAACACGACCGATCATGGCCACCTTTTCCTGGTACTCCAGTTGTTCCGCCAGCTCCCGCTCCCGGACGACCCGCTCACTGATCTCAGTTTCCGCAGCAGCCATCCGCTCGCCCATATCCTGAAGGCCCTCGTGAATCTGCCTGAGTTCACGGGGACCGCCCGGCAGCGCATCCACTCGCCAGTGACCCGGTGCCATGGAATACATGATTTCCAGCAACCGGCTGACATGACGACCCACCGCGCCGTAATGCCCGAGCACCACCACGAGAATGACGATAAGCGACAGCGACGACCAGATGGCTATCGCCCACATACGACTGGATGCGACCAGCTCATGAAAATCACTGCGCTTGCGAGTAATCTGCAACAGCCCCTGGATACGACCGTCCCCTGCCACCAGCGGGGTGAACTGGGAAAACACCGACTCGCCATCCACCCGGCGAAAGGCACCGCCCAGCTCACCACTGGCGATAACCTGCTCGGCACTTTCACTGCTGGCAACGTCACTGTCTGCCACACCGAGACTGGCGACCTGTTTGCCCTCCTCATCAAACACCGAGGCGCCGTACACCCGACCAATCCGGAAGATGGACTCCAGGGACTCTCCCATCACGATCTCATCCCCCTCCGACATTGCCTGGGAAAGGGGGCCGCTCACCGCCCGGGCCACAAGTTCGAGGTCTTCCCTCAACCGATCATTCAGGTTGCGTTCGACAGCACTCAAGCCCAGGTATATCGCCAGCCCGCTGAACACCATCAGCGGTACCACCAGACTCAATACCAGGGTCAGGCGCAGGGAACGAAACATTCTTCCTGCATTCAGGACAGGCCGTTGCATCAGGCGCACTCCGACAAAATGTCACACCTTTTTGCCACATGTGGCATTTGGCCACAACCGTTATTACATTAAGTTAACCCCCAATAAACCATAGGTCTTTGTTTTTAATGACTTTAATATCAATCAAAAACCTGGCACACACCTTGATTGCATAGTGGGTACGAACGCAAACGCACCGAAACAGTCTTGTTTCGAACCAATGGCTGCCTCCAATGAGTGGCGCCCAAATGCAGAGAAAGGAGTAACGCTATGAACAAACTTCTCACTTCACTGACCGTATCCATGGCCCTGCTTGCAGCCGGTCCCGCCCTGGCCCAGCAAAGCCAGCAGCAGGATCCGGCCCAGACCGGCCAGGATGGCTACAGCGATCCGGCAGCTGCGGGCTCCCAGGACACCAACTACAATGATGCCGAACTGAAGAAGTTCGTCGAAGCTCAAGGCGGCATCAACGATATCCGTGACGAGTACATGGAGAAAATCGAAAACGCAGATTCCCAGGAAAAAGCCCAGGAGCTGCAGATGGAAGCCAACGATGAAATGGTATCCGTCATCGAAGACTCTGGTCTGGATATCCCGACCTACAACGCGATTGCGACCGCGTATAACAGCGAGCCGAAGGTACGCAACCGCGTTGACGCTCTGATGTAATCGCGCCCCCTGCGATCAACGTCAGCTCAAAGCCCCGCCTAGCGGGGCTTTTTTTTGCTCCGGCATTGGGGCCAACCACGCCGACCGCGATCTTGTGGTACCTTGTGACAGGAAGTTTCGGACCAGAAAACGTCATTGGAGACATAGACATGCCATCATTTTGCCCCCGGCTTAGCCTGTTGCTCGTAACAGCCCTGACCGTTCTAATGGGCTGCTCCGACCCCCAACAGGACAACAAGCAAGAGGCGACAGGGGCTGACAATGGCGCTCCGGAATATCCTGTAACCTGGCGGTTTGCGCTGGAGGAAATTGAAGGCAGTGTTCAGCACCTCTACGCCAATGAACTCAAGGAGCGGATCGAAAGTATTTCCGATGGCAACATCGAACTGGACGTATTCCCCTATGGTTCCCTGGGCACCTCAGCACAGCTGACGGAACTGACCCAGGACGGCTCGGTTCACCTTGCCTTCGCTTCCCCCGGCCACCTGGCCGACACCATCCCGGAAGTGGGCGTGTTCACCCTGCATTATGTGTTGTCCGATCACAGCGAGGTCAATCGCAGGCTTCTGGCCAGCGACCAGTTGCTGACGCTGTTCAGCGAACCCTATGCCGAACGCAACATGAAACTGCTGGGATTTGTACCGGAGGGCTGGATGGTATGGACTGCCAACAAACCCCTGCGCAGCCCGGAAGATTTTGGCGGGCTCAAGATACGCACCATGACCTCCACAATCTCCGCCGAAACCTACAGGGCCTACGGCGCTGATCCTCACCCTACCCCTTACTCCCAGGTCTACAACGACCTTCAACTGCAGCGCATTGACGGTCAGGCCAATCCGGTATTCGCCATTGAAGAGATGGGGTTCTACGAGGTTCAAAGTACCATGACGTTTGCACGCCCGGCCCAGTTCATTGCCTCGGTGGTTTCCAATCGGGAATGGTACGAAGCCCTGCCCGATGATCAGCAGCAATGGCTGGATGACGCCCTCGCCGACGTTGCCCCGCTGATTTACCGTAAACAGGCGGAACTGAACGAATCCAGACTGCAACAGATTACCGAGGATCGTGACATCTCACTGGTAAGACTGAGCGAGGAAGAACGCGAGCACTTCCGCGAAGCCAGCCTCGGCGTCAGAGACACCTACATCGAAAAAGCGGGCGAACGTGGGGCAAAGATTCTCAACACCATGCTGGAATTGATTGCATCATGGGAGCAGGAACTGGGCGGATCAGACCCTGGCGACCGGGACTGATCCATACAACAGAAAAGACACGGCCTATTCCGGTAGCAGCCAGTCCATGGTGGCGGATACGTTCAGGCACTCCTCACCCGAGACCTCGGCCAGCATCGCCGCGAGGCGCTCATCAAAGCCCCAGGGCGGATTCACCACCAGCATGCCTGACCCGGTCATCCCCCTGCCCGGGGGATGCTTCAGATGGATCTCGCTACAGAGAACCCGGGTGACCGGACCGCTCACAACCGCCTGTTTGAGCGTCTGTTCCAGACCCGATGTCAGTATCGGATACCAGACAAGATAGACGCCGTGGCGGCATTTGCGCCAGGCCCGGGCAAGCGTATCCGCCACCGCGCCATAGTCCGACTTGACCTCATAGGAAGGATCGATCAGCACCAACAGGCGTGGTAACGGCGGCGGCAACTGGCGTAACAGGCCACTCAGGCCGTCCTCACGAAACACCCGGATTTTGTCGCGCCCCGCCCAGTCCGCCAGATGTTGACCTTCGGTCGGGTGAAGCTCGAAGGTCGTCAACGAGTCCTGAGGGCGCCGGAAACGCCGGAACCATTCCGGTGAGCCCGGGTATCGATCCAGCAATGATCCGGCCTGATTAATATCCGCCAGGACATCGAGCAGCGGCTGCCAGTCCTCTCCCGGGGAAGACTGACGCGCCGCCCATAATTTCCGGATACCCTGCTCCGCCTCTCCCGTTTTCTGTGAACGCTCGCTGTGCAAATCATACAGCGCGCTGCCGGCGTGGGTATCAAAACAGGCAATGCCAGCCGGTTTGGCCTGCAACATCCGCAAGGCCAATACCTGGGCGCCGTGTTTCTGGACATCGGCAAAGTTGCCGGCATGGAAACCGTGGAGATAGCTAAGCATGAAACATCCTGTGGCGGTCTGTCGTCGTATGATCGATTAGGCCCGAAGATCAAAACGGGAGCAAGCCGGCTGGGGCCCTTGCGCCAGCCCTGCTATCATTCCCAACGGATCCCGGTTTCCAGAGGAGGCGCTCTTGTCAGCCAAGTCCAGTCATGCAGCAGAACAACTCTACGCCCTGATCGCCAACGAGGAGGATGCCAGGGTCTGTAAGGACATTCCTGACGAGGCCTGCCGCGAGGTCCCCCGCAATTTCTTCCTGATACTGGCCAGTAACGTGCTGACCAAGCTCGGTGACTTGCTGATCAGCCCCAAAACCGTTCTTGCCTGGCTGCTCAGTTCGATAGGGGCCCCAGCCCTGGTCGCCTGGCTGGTCCCCATCCGGGAATCCGGTTCCATGGTGCCACAAATGGTCATTGCGGCCTGGGTACGGCGCAAACCCGTAAGAAAATGGTTCTGGACGCTGGGCAGCTTTGGCCAGGCCATCAGCGTCGTTGCCATGGCCGCCAGTATCTGGTTTTTCGAGGGGTACGCCGCCGGTGGTGGCTTGATCGCGGCGCTGGTGGCCTTTTCCCTGGCACGGGGGTTCTGCTCCGTCTCCATGAAGGATGTTCAGGGGAAATGCATTCCCAAAACCCGGCGCGGCCGCCTCTCCGGCCTTGCCACGACCATCGGCGGCTCAGCCACCGTCGTATTGACGGCGCTGCTGTTCTGGGATCGCGGTGACCCGGGAATTGCCTTCTATGCGCTTTTGCTTCTGCTCGCTGCCGGGCTCTGGGTCATTGCCGGGTTGCTGTTCGCAAACATTCAGGAGCACCAGGGGGAAACCGGCGGGGGCGGCAATGCCATGACGGAAGCCCTGAAGCGCCTGACACTGCTACGGGACGACGCTCCCTTCCGCCATTTTGTCATCACCCGCGCATTATTGCTGTGCTCCGCACTGGCCTCTCCCTATTTTGTGGTTCTGGCCCAGAAGGGTGCGGACAGCGACTGGCTGCTGGGCGTGTTCCTGCTGGCCAGCAGCCTGGCGAGTTCCGTAAGCGCCAGTTTCTGGGGCTGGATGGCGGATACCTCCAGCCGGCGGGTGATGATTCGCGGCGCAGCAATCGCCAGCTCAATTTGTCTGCTGGTTGGCGCTATTGCCTTGCTCGCCGGAGAGCGAGCCGGAAGCGTCTGGTTTTACCCGATTGCCTTTTTCATCCTGAGCATCGCCCATGCCGGCGTGCGCCTTGGCCGGAAAACCTATCTGGTCGACATGGCGGGAGGTAACAAGCGCACGGACTACACCGCTGTCAGCAACACCGTCATTGGCGTGCTGCTGCTTGTGACCGGTGGATTCACTGCTCTCATATCCATGATCTCAGACGTCGCGGTAATCCTGACACTGGGATTCATGGGGTTGGCGGGAGCTGTCAGCGCACTACGCCTGAAAGAAGTCACCGGCGATTGACCGACAACACTGTGATTTGCGTCACAATAATCAATGCATTTAAACGATCAATCTGTATTATTTAGCCAGCAGTGGTAGGTCTATACTCTGCGGGGGGAAGCCGGACAACATGGATGTGTTGTTTCGTGCAGTAGTTCTGAAGTAAATATCCATTGAGGATTGAACATGCGAGACCCGAAAATTCCTTCTAGCCACACCAATCGGCTGGTCCACACCGCATTCGGCTGGTACGCGCTCACACGCGAACAATCTGATCTGGGCCCATTCCACAGCAAGCAGGAAGCCTCTGAGGCCCTGAGCCGCCACATTCACGTCTATAAGGGTGTGAACACCCGTAACGACAGTGACGGCAAGCCACATTCCGGAATTTCACTCCACGACTCCGCACACTGCCATAAGTCCAACTGCGCCTTGTGTGCTGAAGCGTATATTCTGCGCCAGGGCATGATCGCTTCGTGACACCGAATCACTGCCGAATGGCTGAGGGCGAGCAGGAGATGCTTGTTCCTCGTCATCGGCGATACCGGGTGTTTATCGCGCTATTTTTCTTCTTCATTGGCCTGACTGCCGCACACTGGGTTGGCGGCCTCTGAGTTATTCCCCCAACCTCGCACGCATACCTACGCAATAATCTTGCGGGAGCCCGGCACCGAACTCTAACTGCCTGAAAGCAAAAAGCCCCGGAATACTCCGGGGCTTTTTGTACCTGAGGGCGGGTGCCCCTCAGGAAATCCGCACCCAGCTCTGGGCGCACCCAATATTATTGAATGATATCGACCGGGCTAGCGCACATCGCATGAACGTTCAGATCGCTCAACAGGTCCGCCAGACCACCATTTCGTATCTCAATTCCGTTAAAGGTCATGGAGGTCTGGAAAGTCACGAATGTGACCTCTGAGTCTCCAAGCTGCCCTGCCAGGTCAAGACCCAAACCTTCGAAATCAATATTAGATTCCTGAACCTGCCCATTCAGGTAGGTCGCAATTGTAATCCCGTTAAGGAGATCCAGACTGAGCAAGTTCTCTGGATCAGACACTGCAACACCTACGACGTTGTTGGCAGGAAAGAGTCTGGTATTGTCCTCTACTCTCGCTGCCACATAGCCAGCGACGTTCAGGTCAAGCACCAGCGTCGCAGCGTTGGTCAGGTTTTCATCCACCAGATTTCCTATATTGGCAGCCTCGCACAACAAACAGCCGCTGGAGGTATCGCTGGCAGAAGATTCGGGCGCAAGTAACGGAACAAACTGCTCGCCACTCACAGCACAGGCATAAGTTGAATCGTCCACCAGATCACAGGCATCACCTACTCCGTCTCCATCGGTATCAGCCTGATCCGAATTGACCGTCAGCGGGCAGTTATCAACACCATTCAGAATGCCATCGCCATCAACGTCTGTATCACAAGCATCCCCGGTACCATCACCATCAGTGTCCGTTTGTTCCGGATTGGATATCAATGGACAGTTATCACCAGTCACTACACCATCACCATCAGGATCGCTCAAATCATCACAGGCATCACCGATACCATCACCATCAGAGTCATCCTGACTAGCATTTGGCTCAAGCGGGCAGTTATCACCGCCTTCCGATGAAGGAATGGATGTGAATGTGCCATCAGCATTGTCGACTTTGTCATCCACACCATCACCATCAGCATCGGTGTCGCACGCATCACCTACACCATCACCATCACGATCGCCCTGACCAGGATTGGGCACCGTCGGGCAGTTATCTGCAGAGTTCTCTACAGTGTCACCATCTTGATCAGGATCACACGCATCTCCTGCGCCATCATTGTCGATATCGCTCTGATCCGGATTACTAACGGTGGGACAGTTGTCGATCGCATCGTCCACACCATCCCCATCCGAGTCGGCATCGGTATCGCATACATCCCCAATTCCATCATCATCCATATCGGCCTGGTCAGGGTTGCTGACAAAGGGGCAGTTGTCTTCCAGATCAACAACGCCATCGCCGTCAGCATCCTGTTCAGTAACGTCACCACCGACGTTACCACCACCAGCACCGCCATTAGATCCACCATCAGATCCACCACTACTATCTGACTTGCAGCCAGCCAAAGCCAGCAGCGCCATGACCAATAAAGCCATATACCAATTGAGTCGAGTTGTTCTCATTGTGTTACTCCTGTTACCCAAGCTCAGCGGGAAAGCACATTGAATTCAACGCGACGATTCCGCTCTCGCCCTTCTTCGGTATCGTTACTGCGAACCGGGTCTGATTCACCATATCCGGTGGCAATCATCTGGTCCGGGGAAACCCCCAGATCAATCAGATAGTTGCGAACCGATTCCGCCCTTTTCCGGGAGAGTTCACGGTTGTATTCTTCTGCACCCACGCTATCGGTGTGACCGGCCAGTTCCACTTCCAGATCAGGCTGGCCTTTCAGGGCATCGGCGGTGCGGACCAGCAGGTCCCGGGCATTGGCCGTCAGGCGATCGGAATTGAAATCAAAGGTGACGCCCAGCAGAACCACGGATTGCTCCTGGTCGGTCTTGACGCAACCCACCGAATCCACTTCCAGGCCTTCCAGCGTATTCGGACACTGATCCACGCCGTCGACTACGCCGTCTCTATCAGAGTCAGCAAAGTCCTTTTCGACCACCACTTCGCGCTCGACCACTGTGGTCTTCTCGACAATTTGCTTGCGAGTGGCACCAATCGGGACAGTGAGCCCCAGACTGAACTGAATGTCAGACTGACCATCGTCATAGGAGTCATAGAAATAACGGGCGTCACCGCGGATACGGAGCCCGGATTGCGTCAGCGGGGAAGTCAGCAGGCCAAGCCCGACATTGGCAAAGCCGCCAAACTCGCTTGAGGAATTGTCGGCAACATCGTTACGGGAGACACCACCGCCAATCAGGCCATAGGGGGTAAACTCACTGTCGCCGAAGAAACGATAGCTGATATCTGCGCCCAGGCCCTGCTGGTAGTAATCCGTGACTCCAGATTCGCCGGTTTCAATCACACCCGCAAAGCCTTGAGGCTCAAACCACCAATGTTTGTCCAGGCGCACACCGTAGATTGCCCTCACCGCTGAACCATACTCGTCGGTCCGGTCACTGTCCGGCTCAATGTAGACCCCCATGATCGACAACTCACGGGTATGCTGAACACTGTCAGCGGCCTTTGATATTTCCGGGACCAGCGTCACAAATAAACTAGCAGCCAGCAGAGCAGGTATTTGTATTGGCTTCCTCATTCCACGTGTTCTCCCTTTCCTGTAACGATGATGGCTAACATGTGACGAAATCACACACATTAACCATAGATAGTATAGGTCAAGGATTTGTCATAATTGGTCGGAGCGCCGTTACACGATGTCACAAAAGTCATGATACTTTTGAGTGACAACTTAAGGATGACATGGAAATCAAAAGAATGATTAGAAGTAAGAGGGGGGATGACCACTACAGCCATTTGATTGTTAATAACTTTTTACTTTATCTATAGAGCAAGAAAGGGGGAGTGTTAACTGCAGAAAACCGAACCGTCAACAAGCCGTTCAAAGAAAGCGAATTTTAGCGACCATTTTCTGTCACAAAAAAATATAAAAAATATGAAATTCATGATT
Source organism: Marinobacter alkalisoli (assembly GCF_045449855.1). Classification (NCBI taxonomy): domain Bacteria; kingdom Pseudomonadati; phylum Pseudomonadota; class Gammaproteobacteria; order Pseudomonadales; family Marinobacteraceae; genus Marinobacter; species Marinobacter alkalisoli. The sequence continues at coordinate 26,956 of NZ_JBJJLC010000024.1, forward strand.
AATCAAGGGCACAGATCACAGTACCGTTGTCTTCAGTAACCTAGGGTGCCTTCCCATCATTCAATGCCAACGCCCCTTTTACGATCCGGTAAATAAACCAGATGGCGATGCCGAGCAGAAAAAACCAGCCAATAATCAGGGGAGCCGTCAACGTACCAATAACCAACCACAACAGCCCGATCCAGAAGGTGCGGATCTGCCATCGAAAATGCGGCTCGATCCAGGTGCCCGTTACGTCATCCATCTTGACGTAATTAATGATCACCCCAACCAGCGGCGTTATACCGGCAAAAAAGAACAGACCCTGGAGTATGTAAACGACAACTGCCAGGTTGCGGGCAGAGTCGGATCGGCGGGCATCGGGATCGGAATCAGCGGGGATGAATTCTGGTTCGGTCACGGGGTACTCCAGTCAATACAATGGCTGAAGTCTACCACAAGGCGCCTGACACCGAAGGAATCGCCACCTCAGTGATTGTCCGGACGGTACCCGACCCGGAAACCGCCCCAATGGCGACCATTCACATAGACCGGCACCGACAGGTCATGCATGATTTCGCCGGTATCCCGCCGATAGGTCTGCAGCAACATGTCTTCGGTGTGATTACCGCACCGCGCGCCGGTACGGTCATTGAACAACCGCTTGCTGCGACTTTTCACCAGATCAACGTCCGGGTCGCCGGTCGGGGCATGGGCGAAATTCCGGTTATGGGTTGGCACATAACCGTCCGGCGCGGTGGCAATGGCAAACACCACGGCGTCGTGCGAATCCTTGACGGGCTCCTGTGCTGATGGCAGATGCTGATCGGTAAACTGGTCAAAGGGGCTGGAATATTTCTGTGGCCGGGTATTGGGAATCGGGTTGCGGGTTTTGTCGAACAACGCCCCCTCCGTGACTTTGCCGTCGCGGATAGCCTGCTCGAACAGCTGCCCGATGCGATCTGCCCCTTCTCTTGCCTGCTGGTAAAAGAAGCGGTGATAACTGGCATCACTGTTGAGGGCAAACGCCGCGTTTGCCTTTTCCGCCAGCTCCATCAGCGTGGCGGCTTGCTCCGCCAGTGACTCCACGCTGGTGTCGCTTTCGGAAATCTGGTCACGCACCGTGCCGATAGCAGCGAACACCCGCTCCAGGCTCTGTTCGTTGTTCTGATCACTCTCGGCGATGCGGGCAACCTGTTGCTGCAGGTGATCCGACTGGTCGCGGATCTGATCCAGTTGCTCTCCCACGCTCTCAACGGACGTCAGCCCTGCTTCCACGCTGCGGGCCAGATCCTCGATACGGGACACAATCAATGTGGTGTCTGTGCGAATTTCCTGCAGTGTCTCCGCAACTTCACCTGTTGCCTGCGCCGTCCGACCGGCCAATTGCCGCACTTCATCGGCAACGACTGCAAACCCCCGCCCCTGATCCCCTGCCCGGGCTGCCTCAATTGCGGCATTCAATGCCAGCAGGTTGGTCTGTTCGGCGATGCCCTGAATGGTGGTGGTTACCCCCTGAATCCTGTTGGATTTTTCATTCAGGTCCTGAATCAGCCGGAGGTTCTCAGCCGATTGCTGATGAACCACCCTGACGCTTTCGATCGCACCAGTCAGTGACTGACGGCCTTCGGCACTGATCTGGCTCGCCTGCTGCGCCATGGTGGCGGCATCGGTCGCCTGGCGGGATGACTCCCGCACCGTTTCAGTGATTTGCCCGGTGTAATCCGCCATTTGCGCCGTCTCTTCCACCTGACGGTCCAGGCGAAGCTTGAGCTGGTCTGCGGCGTATGAAACCTGGGCGGCGGAAATGGCATTCTTGTCTGCGCTGCCCGAGAGGGTTTCCACCAGCGCACGACCGGCCCTGGCATCAGACACCAATTGACCACACTGATCCGCGATGGGGTTGCCCGCGGACAACTGACCGGCATTCAGTTCCTTCAGCCCCCGCTCGACAGGCTCCAGCACGCGAAGCACCAGATAGCCGGCAGCAACCGCCAGGCCAACGAGAGTTCCGACAAGCAATGAGATGGCATCCAGGCCAGTCACGGGCGCCGCCAGCACGCCCATGATTGCAACAACAACCGCAAGTATCGCCCCTTTCCAAACCACTGGCCGCGAAAGTAGTCCCATACCAACCTCGATGATGTTATTACCGCTTTAGAATTGTTATTGAAGGTCATTCCGAAGCTTACTGAATTGGATTGAATTGTGATCTCATACTTTAGTGCATTCTGTTCTTGTTTAACGGTCGCGATTTCCGGAGCTGAAGAGGGACAACAAAAAAAGAACGGGCCGCCCTGCTCCGGGCGGCCCGTTCTGACTGACTTTCAGGTTTTGCGACTGCGTGGTTCAGGCGCCAACCACCCCGCCATCGTCCCGGGTCACAATGACGGTTGCGTCCCGGGGGCGCGGCTCATCCGCGTTGGGCCAGTTGCCCTGGGGGTGCTGGATGTTGACAAACATGGTCTTGCCATCCGGTGTGGTAACAACCCCGGTCACTTCGCAGTTTACGGGACCCACGAAGAACCGACGAATATCCCGGGTCTGCGGATCGGCGGCCAACATCATGTTGTTGAGGTATGGCTCACTCCAGCTTCCGTCTGTCTGAATCCACAGCCGGCCGTTGTAGTCGAACCACAGGCCGTCCGGGCTGTTGAAGATGTTGGTGTCATCCAGGGTCACAACAGCTTCACCATCAACGACCGTTTCCGTGCCCTGCTCACCGGCAAATACGAAAATATCCCACTCAAAGGCCGTTGCGGCGTGATCGTTTCCGGCCTCCAGCCAGCGGATGATGTGACCGGTACTGTTCTCGACCACCGGGTTGGCGGCGTTGACGTCATCATACCCATCCTTGCCCCGGTTGCTGTTGTTGGTCAGCGTGAAGTAGACCTCACCGGTTCCCGGATCCACGGCACCCCATTCCGGGCGGTCCATCGTGGTTGCACCGGCAATGTCCGCCGCCAGGCGGGTATTGAGCAAAACGTCCTGCTGGCTATCAAAACCATCGAAAGCAATATCACCCACGTTGGTGCCCACCGCAGCAGCCACTTTCGCTGCGAAATCCTCATCGTCCAGTGACAGGGGCAGCCAGTCCCCGGAACCGTCTTCGTTGAAACGCGCTACGTAGAGCGTGCCCTCGTCCAGGAGATAACCACCGGCGGTTGCCGCGTAGTAGGGTTGCGCGGAAACAAACTTGTAGATGTATTCGAAACGGGAGTCATCACCGGAATAACACACCACCGGCTCCCCTTCCCTGGCGGGGGCGAAAATGACGCCCTCATGGCCAAAACGTCCCAGTGCTGTCCGCTTTTGTGGTTTGCTTTCCGGCGTGAACGGATCAATCTCCACCATGAACCCGTAAGTGTTGGCTTCATTGCGGTAGTCGAGATCGGCAGAAGCCTCTTTGGTCGACACATCAAACCGCAGATACTGGTCCTCTGCGCTGTCAGCCAGTTCCCAGTCGTACCGTGATGACGATCCCACACCATGACGAACCTGCTCACGCGGTTGGCTTGCATCACTGCTGGCAAAATAACCGTGCCAGTTTTCTTCCGCTGCCAGGTAGGTGCCCCAGGGTGTTGGCCCCATGGAGCAGTTGTTCAATGTGCCCCGGGTCTCGGTTCCCGTGGGACTGTATTTGGTGAAGAGCTTCTCATAACCACGCAGTGGTCCACGGATATCCATCGGAGTGCCACCGGTAACCCGGCGGTTGAAGGGACTGCCATGGACGACTTCCCACTCGCCATCCGTGGATTGCTTGATATGGATAACGGAGACGCCGTGGGCGGCAACCTCTTTGCGAACCTCGTCTGCCGGCCGGGTGCCGTCACCATTTGTGGTGGCGCCTGACGGGTGCAAGGCAGACTGATTGATGTACTCATGGTTCATCACCAGCAAGCCTTCCGTGGAGCTGTTGCCCCCGGCTTTCTGATCAATCGGGAAGAAGTGAATGCCATCGTGGTGCATGCCCACCTGGTTTTCCTGGTCGGCCCCGGTGTTGGTTCCATCCGGGAGGTAAGCCGGGTAGCTCCCGGTCAACGGAGTTCCCCACGGCACAAAGGCTGTTGCGGTGTAGCCCTCGGGTACCACCACCCGGTTCTGATCGGAAACGGCCACCGCCTTGAAGCCAAGCTCTGTTGTACCCTCGGCGCCGCCGGGATCCCCACCCAGGTTGTCATCGTCGTTGTCGTCATCGGAACAGCCAACCAGCCCCATCCCCATCAGACTGGTCAGTGCAGCGCCTACCGTGCCCTTCATCAGGGTGCGACGCTCCATTCGCGATGCCAACACTGATGCAAACGCCGTGTTGCCGGAGTGATTGACCACCGGCTCGTAATTCGGATCCAGATAGTTGGGGTCAAGGTCTTGCTTGGCCATGAATGCCTCTCCAATCAGGTTATTAGGTATGTAACGATCAGAGGACAGTGTCGGGCCATTAAATGACAGGCTGTGGACAATAAGAAGTCAGTATCTTTACCGTTTTTTGACACCCGGTTCCAGGCATCCATTCACGAAAAAGCCCGCTCCATTGTCATGGAGCGGGCTTCTCTCTCAGCTGTGGTCAGCCGCTACTTACTTTTCGTCTTCAGTAACTTCATCGTAGCCTTCTTCCATGGAGTCGCCAGCGTCGTCGGCTGCCTCGCCCATTTCATCAGCCGTGTCTTCTGCACCTTCCTCAATTGAATCACCGGCATCGTCCATCATCTCACCGGCGTTGTCGGCGGCCTCTTCAAAATCGGCACCCTCGTCGTCTTCCTGACTGCAAGCCGCAAGACCCAGCGTCATAATCAGAGCCAATGCACTCAAAGTTAGCTTGTTCATACCATGTCCTTTCGTTGGCGAATGTATACAACGGAGACGAGTGTAGGGCCGCCGCTGCATGGGAGGCAATTACCGGGGGATTACTCTTTTGTTAGCTCAGACAGCCAGTTAGCCAGACTTGAGGGAATATCAGCCAATTCCGCTGGATATTTCCACGCCATCCACCATGACCACATGATCCAGCCGAAGCATCTGCCCCCTGCCGATCAGTACGAATTCCCGACCCGCCCGGCTGAACAGGTCACGGATAACATCGTGGACAATCTGGACCTGACCAGCATCGTCCCGGTAGACGATTTCCAGAAGCCGCGCGGACGAAAGATGCTCCCGCAGGAACTGGTGGACAGACCAGTGGACCGATGGCGATGCGCTGGAGAGGTTTCCCGAGGCCATGGTTGACGCTTCCCTGTGAGTCGTGACCGTTGCCTTGTCAGTGTGGTCCATAAACCATTGCTTTGCCAATTTCACGATGACCTGATTCTGACCCTTTGTGATAAAGATTACTGTTGCATTGACAGATTGTCCGACATAAAGTGAGTTCACATCCTGATGACTGGAGCCCCGACAATGAATACAAAAACCCGTGACAAACTGGATAACCAGACAGCTGATGCAACCGTCAATCTCAGTGCCAATGAGGAAATGCCCTCCTCCAACAAGGCAGGTCAGGACTGGAAGGACCCCAAACGCTACCTCTGGCTGATGGGGCCGGCATTGCCGGGGATCGGTCTGGCTGCCCTGGCGGGGTATGCCATCGCACCGAAAAAACTCCGCGCCCTGGCCTGGACCGGCCCGGCGCTGGTTCACGGCATCATTCCCGCGCTGGACCGCGCCGTAGGCGAGGACAAGAGCAACCCGCCGGAGTCAGCAGTCAAGATTCTGGAGCAGGACAAGTACTACGACCGGATCGTGAAGGCGTTTATTCCAACCCAGTACGCCATGACGTTCATGGGCGCCTGGCTGGCAAGCCGCAAGAAAACCCCGCTGGCGGATCGGATTGGCATTACCCTGACGGTCGGTGCCGTTAACGGTATCGGCATTAACACGGCCCATGAGCTGGGGCACAAGTCCAATAAACTGAACAAGCTGATGGCCATGGCAGCACTGGCGCCAACGGGTTACACCCACTTTGTGGTGGAGCACAACTTCGGCCACCACAAACGCGTGGCAACACCCGAGGACCCGGCCAGCAGCCGTATGGGCGAGAGTTTCTGGAAGTTCCTGCCACGCACGGTGGTGGGCGGTATCAAGTCTGCCGTGAAGATCGAGAAGGCGCGCCTGGCACGCAAGGGCAAGGGCTTCTGGAGTCTGGACAATGAGTTGCTGCAAGGTTGGGCAATGAGTGCCGGGCTCTTCGGTGCCACTACTCTGGTATGCGGGCCTCGCGCCATTCCGTTCCTGGCAGCACAGGCAGCCTATGGCGCCAGTTTGCTGGAGACGGTGAACTATGTGGAGCACTACGGCCTGCTGCGTCAGAAAGATGCCAAGGGCAAGTACGAACGCACCCAACCGTCCCACAGCTGGAACAGCAATCACATTGTGACCAACCTGTTCCTGTATCAGCTACAGCGTCATTCGGATCACCATGCGCATCCGAGCCGCAGCTTCCAGGCATTGCGTCACTTTGAGGATGCGCCACAATTGCCGGGCGGTTATGCGTCCATGCTGGTGCCAGCCTATTTGCCATCCCAGTGGTACGAGATGATGGATAAGCGGGTGATTGAGCACTACGAGGGGGATCTGGACAAAATCAACTGGGATCCTGACCGCAAGGCGGAGCTGATGGCCAAGTATGCCGATTATGCCGCTGAGGTGGCTGCCAAGGCCCGGAAAAAGTCTTCTGCTTCAGAGGAGGCCGCCTAGAAATCCAGCCTTGGTGTATGCGGCCATCAGGGAACGTCTTTCCGAAACACGCCCGCAAGTACGTCCATGTAGGGCTCGGCTGTGGCCATCCCTGGCCACAGACGGTTTCGGAAAGACGTTCCCTGCTGTCCGCTCGGACTTGGTTGCTGGCCACCCGCTCAGAGTCCGGAGCTATTTCCCTTTAAAAACTGCCTCCCTTCTTTCCAGAAACGACTGAATTCCCTCCTGCACATCCTCACTGGCCATGACAGGCTGCAGATCCGGGAACAACCGCTGCTTGGCGACTTCCTGCCCTTCGCTAACCGCGATCTTTGATGAATTCAGGCTGCCCTGAACACCCAGCGGCGCGGCTTTTGATATTTTCTCAGCAATGTCCATGGCCACATTGAACTGCTCGCCCGGCTCCACCAACTCCTGGATCAGCCCCCACTGGAAAGCCTGCTCGGCGGTCCACTCGTCACCGGTCAGCAGGTAACGCTGGGCATTGCCCCAGCCGATTTCCCGCTGCAGGCGAATGGTCGCGCCACCACAGGCAAAGATGCCGCGTTTGACTTCCAGTTGGGCAAAGCGGGTGCCTTTGGCAGCAACGCGGATGTCGGTGTTGAGCATCATTTCGACACCACAGGTGAAACAGATGCCCTGGGCGGCGAAAACAACCGGTTTGGTGAGGCCTTCGCCGGTGACGTGAAAGGGGTCGAGTTCGCCCTCCCCCGGTTCAATGCCCGTGCCGTCGGCAAACACGCCCGCCCAGTCGTCCAGTTGCAGGCCGCTGGTGAAGTGGTCGCCTTCGGCGTACATCAGACCGACTCTCAGTTCCGGGTCGTTTTGCAACTGGTGATAGGCAGCCGCGATTTCGTGGTACATCGCCCGGTTCATGGCGTTCATTTTTTCCGGGCGGTTCAGACCGATTAACAGGATGTGGCCCCGTTTTTCCACGTGTACCAGTGACATTTGATGTGCCCTCAACTTTGGAAACCTAGCCTGCTTGCTGCGGGGTGGCACGGTCAACGGGGTGGT
>NZ_JBJJLC010000025.1:0-315266 GCF_045449855.1 Marinobacter alkalisoli
GGCCATGGATGGCCACTGCCGAGCGCACATGGATGTGCTTGTAGCGTGTCCCTGAAAGGACGACCAGCCGATTGCGCTAACTCCAGGACTCTCAGGCCAGGAGTATGGAAGCATCAGGTCAGAACCATTCGGACTTCATGTTCAGACAAGTATCGTCCTGATTCCGGAGCAGGACCAGGTCCTGGGCCACCGTCGGCAACTCCCAGTGGAAGAAGTACTGGGCGGCCTGGAGTTTGCCCTGGTAGAAGTTGCGCTCATCGTCACTGTTGGCGGAAGCCAGGGCATTGGCGGCGGCGTTGGCCTGGCGGAGCCACATCCAGGCGACGATGATATGGCCGAACAGGTGCAGGTAGCAGGCAGCGTTGGCCAGGGGTTTGTCCACGTCGCCACCCATCAGGGATTTGCCCAGGTCCTGGGTGACTTTGACTGCCTGCTGCAGGGTTTCGCTGAGTGACAGCGCCCATTGCTGGCAACGGTCTGTGGTTGCCGCCTCGAGATCCACCTGCATTTCCTGCATCAGCAGCTGCAGGCCGTGGCTCTGATCCTGCCAGATTTTGCGGCCCAGAAGGTCGAGAGCCTGTATGCCGTTGGTGCCTTCGTGGATGGGATTCAGGCGGTTATCACGCCAGCACTGTTCTACCGGGTATTCCCGGGTGTAGCCGGCACCACCGTAGACCTGGATGGCCAGGTCGTTGGCCTTGGGGCCGTATTCGGAAGGCCAGGCCTTGATGACCGGGGTGAGCAGGTCCAGCAGTTTGCCCGCTTCCAGGCGTTTCTGTTCGTCTGGATGGGTGTGCTGGTCGTCCATCAGGCGGGCGCCATACAGGCACAGGGCCAGGCCGCCTTCGCTGTAGGCCTTCTGGGCCAGCAGCATGCGCCTTACATCGGCGTGATCAATGATCGGCACCTGCGGGGATTCCGGATTCTTCTCACTCGCCTTGCGCCCCTGCAGGCGGTCTTTGGCGTATTCCAGGCTGTGCATGTAGCCGCGATAGCCGACCACCGCCGCGCCAAAGCCTACACCGACCCGCGCTTCGTTCATCATCTGGAACATGTATTTCAGGCCCTGATGAGGCTCGCCCACCAGGTAACCGTGGCAGGGAGCGTCATCACCGAAGCTCAAGGCGGTGGATGTGGTGCCACGGTAACCGAGCTTGTGAATCAGGCCGGCGAGGTTGACGCCGTTACGTTCGGTGGGATTACCCTCTTCGTCCACCAGGAATTTGGGGACGATGAACAGGGAGATGCCTTTCACGCCAGCCGGAGCACCTTTGATTTTCGCCAGCACCATGTGAACGATGTTCTCGGTGATGGACTGTTCACCGCCGGAGATGAAGATTTTGGCGCCTTTGATCAGGTAATGGCCATCGTCCGTTGGCGATGCAGAGGTGCGAATGTCCGCCAGGGATGATCCTGCGTGGGGTTCAGTGAGGGCCATGGTGCCGGTGAAGCGGCCGGAAAGCATGTGCGGCAGGAAGGTGGTTTTCTGCTGCTCATTGCCGAAGACGCGGACAAGGTTGGCGGCGGCGGTGGTCAGGAACGGGTAGCCTGCGGTGCCGGGGTTGGCGGCGGTAAAGAAGCCGTTGCAGGCGGCCATAACGGATTCCGGCAGTTGCATGCCGCCCAGGTCGTAGTCGTAACGCCCGGCGATAAAGCCGGCTTCGGCGTAGGCGTCAAAGGCTTCTTTGACCTGGGGCAGCATCTCTACCTGGCCGTTGACGAATTTGGGTTCTTCTTTGTCAGCGGCGCTGTTGTGGGTGGCAAATTTTTCCCGGGCCATTTTGTCGGCGGTTTCGATGACGGCATCGAAGGTGTCGCGGCTGTGTTCGCTGAAGCGCTCGCGGGTGGTGAGGTTGTCGGTATCGAGGACTTCGTAGAGTTGGAACGCCAGGTCGCGGCGGTCGATCAGGGTGTCGGTCATTCTTGGTCTCCTGTTTGTTGCTGACAGCCTCTCATACCTCTGTTTTTCTGGGAACCGGCATTTATGACATAATCTTGGTGAATCCCGCCATCCCGTGATTTATCTGGCTCTGCCGGGAGTCCGGCGGTCGGACATGAAAGGGGGAAGTCCTCCCGAGACACGCCGTAAATACATCCCTGTAGGCTTGAGTGCAGCATCCCTGCTGCACACAGTCTCGGGAGGACTTCCCCTTTCATGCCCTGCTTTGGGAGCTAGTATGCGAACAGTGTCTGTTATCGGGTTTGATGGGGCGCTTGCCAGTGCCATTACAGGCATTATTGACCTGTTCCGATTAGCGGGTGTTACCTGGGCACGGATCAACGGAGAGCCGCCCGAACCGCAATTTACTACCCGTTTGCTAACGAAGGACGGGGCGCCCTGCCGTTGTATAAACGGCCTGACGATTCTTCCGGATGGCGCGTGGAACGCCAGGCAGCCTTCTGAAGACAGCACCGATCTGGTGATTATTCCGACCATTGGCGGGCCGATTGAGCGGGTGTTGGCAGAGAACCCGGAGCTGATTGAATGGCTTGCGGGGTTTCAGTCGTCGGATTCAGGACAGGTGCGGGTGGCCAGTAACTGCACGGGCGCCTTCATGCTGGCGGAGGCCGGTTTGTTGAACGGACGGCAGGCGACGACCCATTGGGGGTTCAGTCGTCAGTTTCGGCAGCGCTACCCGGCGGTGGATCTGCATCAGGACAAGCTGGTGACGGTGGACGGTCACCTTGCCTGTGCGGGTGGCGGGATGGCCTGGTGGGACCTGGGGGTTTATCTGGTGGAGCGGTATGCCGGGGCGCAGGTGGCGCGGGAGCTGGCGAAGGCGTTTGTGATTGATGCCGGGCGTACGAGTCAGGCGCCTTATGGTGCGCTGCAGGCCCGGCGGTATCATTCGGATGCGGCCATCCTGAAATTGCAGGATTGGCTGGACGAGCATTATGGTCAGCCGGTGACCCTGCAATTTCTTGCCACCCAATGCGGTCTGACGGAACGTTCGCTGATTCGACGGTTCAGGGCAGCGACTGGCGACACCCCGACCAGCTACCTTCAGATTCTCAGGATCGAGGCGGCACGACAACACCTGGAAAGTTCCCGAATATCGGTGGAAGAGGTGACCCGCCAGGTGGGCTACGAGGACGTGAGTTCGTTCAGCCGGTTATTTCGCAAGCACACCGGTCTGACACCGGGGACCTACCGCTCAAGATTTGCACGTTAATCCGGCTGAAAGCCCCTCCTGGCCCGGGTTATGCATCGGTTATGAGTGTGGGCCATTCCGTGCCACTGAACGTAAAGAATATTGACGGGTGTAAAAATGGGGAGGTTCGCCATGAACGCACCGATCAGACAAAGCCAGGCAGATATTCTGAGCAAGCTTTATGACATGAAACAAAAGCAACTCGCTCAGGCCTGTCAGCAGGGACATGCCTTTCGTTGTCAGGTACTTGAAGCGGAAGCGGAAGCCATTTTCAATGCTCTGAAATCCATCCGGTAACCGGATATCCCAGCGACATCAGGAGCTGTATTTTTTCAGGCGTCGGCTCCATCGTTGCTTCGCATAGCGGCGGAGGTTGGAGACATTATCGGTTTCGTCCATGATTTCGGTGCCCAAAAGTGTCTCCAATATGTCCTCCAGCGTCACTATCCCAAGCCAGGTGCCCAATTCGTCATAGACCACGGCCAGGTGTTGCCGCTCTCGTAACATGTCCGAAAACACCAGTTCGATATTGGTGTTGCCCTTCACTCTCTTGACGGTTCTCAGGCTCTCCTGAAGGTCTGCGTCATCAGGCAGGGTGATCAGGTCAGAACGGTGAATGTAGCCTAGCGCCTCGCCATCCTCGTCGATCACCGGATAGCGGGAAAACGGTCCTGATTTCACTTTCTCCCGGAACTGTTCGATCGTGGTGTCCGGCGCAATGAATTTGCAGACTGTGCGCGGGGTCATCACGGAGCTGACCTTGATTTCATGGAACCTAAGCACGTTCAGGATCATCCGCCGCTCGTCTTCGTCCAGCGCCTGCTGGTCCCTGCCGATCTCCGCCAGGGCACTGATTTCCGCCCTGACATCCGTCTCCGGCTCACCGGAGGCAATACGACGGGTGATCTGTTTCGACAGCCAGATAAACGGCAACAGAAATTTCATCAGGACGCCAAGGATTGCCGGCAGCTTCGGCGCCAATCCCTGCCAGTACTTGGCGCCAATGGTCTTGGGAATGATTTCCGAAAAAATGAGGATTGCCAGGGTCATAACGCCAGAGGCCAGCCCCAGCCATGCCTCGCCAAACACCACCGCCACTTGGGCTCCCACACCAGTGGCACCAACGGTATGGGCTATGGTGTTGAGTGTCAGAATTGCCGACAGGGGGTCGTCAATGTCGTCCTTGAGTTTCCTCAACCGGGCAAACAGCTCGGGGTTGTCCTGCTTGAACGACGCGATATAGCTCGGAGTAATGGAAAGCAGCGTCGCCTCCAGGATCGAGCAGAGGAAAGAAAACCCGATGGACAGAACCGCGAATGCAATCAGAAGTGTCATGGATGCCTCAAATACCCGCCGCCACTTCGGTACCCTGGCGGATGGCCCGCTTCGCATCCAGTTCTTCGGCAACGTCGGCGCCGCCAATCAGGTGGGCTTTTACGCCGGCACCGGCCAATTGATCAAATAGTTCACGGTAGGATTCCTGACCTGCGCAAATGATCACATTATCGACACTCAGCACTTTGCTTTCCTTCACCTTGCCGTCCTTATCCCTGATGGATATGTGCAGGCCCTCGTCGTCGATACGGTCGTAACTGCACCCTCGCAGCATATCTACGTCGCGGTGTTTGAGGCTGTTGCGGTGCACCCAGCCCGAGGTTTTGCCCAGACCACCGCCAACCTTACCGGTTTTGCGCTGCATCAGGTAGATCTTGCGCGGCGACGGTGTGGGCTTGCGCTCCGCCAACCCGCCGGGCCCGTCAAAGGCAGGGTTCACGCCCCACTCCGCCTGCCAGTCTGCCACGCTGACCTGTTCGCCTTCCGGGTGATGGCTGAAATCGTGGGTCAGGAATTCGCTGACGTCGAAGCCGATACCGCCGGCGCCGATCACCGCAACGTTCTGACCAACCGGTTTGTTGTGACGCAGGACGTCGAGATAACCCAGCACCCTGGGATGATCGATACCATCGATTTGCGGCGTCCGTGGCTTGACGCCGGTGGCAACAATGACATCGTCAAAACCCTGTTCGGCCAGCTCTGCGGCCCCGACGCGGGCATTGAGTTTCAGGTCGATTTCCAGCAACTCAATTTGACGCTGGTAGTAGCGCAGGGTCTCGTAAAACTCTTCCTTGCCGGGAATGCGCTTGGCGTAGTTGAACTGACCGCCAATTTTATCGTCGGCCTCGAACAGGGTCACCCGGTGGCCGCGTTTGGCAGCCGTGGTCGCGGCCGCCAGCCCCGCCGGCCCGGCTCCGACCACCGCGACGCGGCGAACCACGGGCGCTACCGTCAATACCAGTTCGGTTTCATGGCAGGCCCTGGGATTCACCAGGCAGGAGGCGCGCTTAGCCTTGAATACATGATCAAGGCAGGCCTGGTTACAGGCAATACAGGTGTTGATCTCGTCGGCACGGTTCTGCTCGGCCTTGCGCACGAATTCGCTGTCCGCCAACAGCGGCCTGGCCATGGAAACCATATCCGCCTTGCCGGCGGCAAGAATCTCTTCCCCTTTCTCCGGGGTATTAATGCGGTTGGTGGTGCAGACCGGAATGTCCACTTCACCGTAAAACTTGGCCGTGACGTCGGCAAAGCCGCCGCGGGGTACAGAGGTCACGATGGTGGGCACCCGTGCTTCATGCCAGCCGATACCGGTATTGATGATGGTGGCGCCCGCTTTTTCGATGGCCTTGCCCAGGGTCACGATCTGGTCCCAGGTCTGACCGCCTTCCACCAGGTCCAGCATGGACAGCCGGTAAATGATGATGAACTCGGGCCCGACGGCTTCACGCATGCGGCGAACGATTTCCACCGGCAGACGCATGCGGTTTTCGTAAGGGCCACCCCACTTGTCCGAGCGCTTGTTGGTGCGTTCACACAGGAACTGGTTGATGAAATAGCCTTCAGAGCCCATCACCTCAACGCCGTCATAGCCACCGAGTTTCGCCAATTTCGCGGCATTGACGAAATCGTTGATATGACGCTCCACGCCTTTGGTGGACAGGGCGCGGGCCTTGAACGGGCTGATCGGCGCCTTGGTGGCGGATGCGGATACAATCAACGGCTGATAGCCGTAACGGCCAGCGTGGAGTAACTGCAGGCAGATTTTGCCGCCCGCTTCATGGACAGCCCCGGTAACGTGCCGGTGCAGCAAGGCGGTGGCGAGGTTGTTCATGGTTGAGGATAAAGGCGCCAGCTGGCCTGCCAGGTTCGGTGAATATCCCCCGGTGACCATCAGCCCAACGCCCCCTTCTGCCCGCTCGGCAAAATAGCGGGCAAACTTGTGGATGTTCCAGAACCGGTCTTCCAGGCCGGTATGCATGGAACCCATCAGCACCCGGTTCCTGAGTTCGGTAAAACCCAGATCAAGCGGCTTCAGGAGGTTTGAATAGGCTGCGGTCATAGTGGCTCTCTCAGGGGCTCTGATCAGAAAAGGCCATGTTAGCACAGGGCTCCGGGCGCGATGTATGACACAAAACCCGTCCCGGAGGCATTGTTCAGCCAAGCCCGAACGCACCTCCCGCACCTGCCAATAGTTTTGATTAATCGCATGCTGACTTGACCTCTGGGGCCTGCCACGTATCATCGGTCCTCGTATCTGACTAACGGAGCACTTATGACCGCCAGGTCCAACGTGTTACACCAACCCGGTTTTCGCCCGGTCACTGCCGATTCGCAGAGACACCGGGGCAGGTTGCCGTACTTTCCAGACCCACCCCGTTTGCTCTAAATTTCCGACTCCAGCCGTTATCGCCAGCGGTTCGCACCGATCGGTGTACAACGGCAGGTCGGGAACTAAACTCAGGCACTTAGACTGCATCTCCATCCATGAAAGAGAAAAACCAATAACGAGGTTGCGATGTCGCTACCGCTGGTCGTTTTACTGCCCTTTTTAGGGGCGTTGGCAGCACCTTTGTTTGCCCAGGGAGGCCGTACGGCGATTGCCATTGCCTCGTCGGTTCCCGCTATCGTCGCTTTGGCGGCACTGTACCCGCATTGGTCAACCATTGCCGGTGGCGGCATCGTCCTGCACAGCTATGAATGGCTGCCGGCACTGGGCTTTTCATTCAGTTTCCGGCTGGATGGGCTGTCCTTACTGTTTGCACTGCTGATTCTGGTCATCGGTCTGCTGATCATTCTCTATTCCCGCTATTACCTGAAGGCCAAAGAGAATGTCGGGAAATTCTACTCGATGCTGTTGTGCTTCATGGGCTCCATGCTCGGCATCGTGCTATCCAGTAACCTGCTGCTGATGCTCGTGTTCTGGGAACTGACCAGCCTGACATCGTTCCTGCTGATCAGTTTCTGGAACCATAAGCAGGACGCCCGCCGGGGCGCCCGTATGGCGCTTGCCGTCACTGGCGGGGGTGGTCTTGCACTGATGGCCGGCATCCTGATCATCGGCAATATCGTTGGCAGTTTCGAGCTGGACGCGGTGTTGGCCGCAGGCGACCAGATCAAGGCACACAGCCTGTACCCGATTGCCCTCACCCTGGTGCTGCTGGGTGCATTCACCAAGTCCGCCCAGTTTCCGTTCCACTTCTGGCTGCCCCACGCCATGCAGGCGCCCACGCCGGTATCGGCCTACCTCCACTCCGCAACCATGGTCAAGGCCGGTATTTTCCTGATGGCCCGCCTCTACCCGGCACTGGCGGGCACCGAACAATGGTTCTACATGGTGAGCTTCACCGGTATGGCCACGTTGCTGATCGGCGCCTACGTGGCCATGTTCAAGCACGACCTGAAAGGTCTGCTGGCCCATTCCACCGTCAGCCATCTGGGCCTGATCACCCTGCTGTTTGGTATGGGAACTCAACTGGCTGCCGTGGCAGCGGTATTCCACGTCATTAACCACGCCATTTTCAAGGCGTCCCTGTTTATGGCGGCGGGTATCATCGACCATGAAACCGGCACCCGGGATATGCGCCGCATTAACGGGCTCTGGCGTTACATGCCCCACACCGCCACCCTGGCGATGGTTGCGGCCGCCTCCATGGCAGGCGTCCCCCTGCTTAACGGTTTCCTGAGCAAGGAGATGTTCTTCGCGGAGTCCCTGCAACTGAACCTGCCGGGCTTCTGGGCCTGGGTGCCGCCGCTGGTTGCCACCCTTGCGGGCATTTTCGCCGTCGCCTACTCGGCGCGCTTTATCCACGATGTATTCTTCAATGGCAAGCCGGTGGATCTGCCTGTCTATCCGCCCCATGAGCCTCCGCGTTACATGAAGATCCCGGTAGAGATTCTGGTGTTTGCCTGCATCATGGTGGGGGTATTCCCGGCAATATCCGTCGGCCCCCTTCTTTATGCCGCCGCTTCGGCCACCCTGGGCGGCAATGTGCCGGAGTACCACCTGACCATCGCCCACGGGTTCAACCTGCCACTGATGATGAGCTTCGTCGCATTCATCGGCGGCCTGCTCATGTACAGCCAACGTCAGCGTTTCTTTGATTTTCACGCCCGCTTCCGGGAAATCGACGAAAAGGCCGTCTTCGAGGCAGCGGTTTCCAGGGTGGTCGATACAGCCCACCGTTTCACCAACTGGATCGAAAATGGCTCACTGCAACGTTATGCCCTGCTCCTGGTGCTTAGCGTGGTTGCCGTTGCCATTGTACCGCTGTCCAGTCTGGGCTTTTTCGTGGGTGAAAACGGACTGACCCCTATCGACTGGCCGACGCTCATTGGCATGGGTGTGCTGATACTTTGCGCACTGGCCACAGCTGCGCTACACCGTGAACGTTTCTATGCCCTGGTTTTGCTGAGCGTGGTGGGTCTGCTGGTGTCACTGGGCTTTGCCCGTTTCTCCGCCCCCGACCTGGCCATGACCCAGCTGTCAGTTGAGGTTGTCACCATTGTGTTGCTGATGCTGGCGTTGTTCTACATGCCCTCATGGACGCCAATGGAAAGCTCAACCGGTCGCCGGGTTCGTGATATCGTGATTGCGCTCGCTGCTGGCACCGGCATGACCCTGGTGACACTGGCGATGCTGACCCAGCCTTTCACGTCCATTTCCGACTACTTTCTCGAGAACAGCAAACCCGGCGGTGGCGGCACCAACGTGGTGAACGTGATCCTTGTGGACTTCCGGGGCTTTGATACCCTCGGGGAAATCACGGTACTGGCGATTGCCGCACTGGGGATCTACGCGATGCTCAAGAACACTGCGCTGACGCCGCCCCCCGGCGACGGACAGGGACATCCCTGGACCCGTGATGCCTACCCGCTGATGCTGCGCCAGATCGCAAGGCCCATGCTGCCGATGGCGTTGATGGTATCCGCCTACATCTTCCTGCGCGGACACAACCTGCCGGGTGGCGGCTTCATTGCCGGCCTGATTACTGCAGTGGCACTGATTCTCCAGTACATCGCCAGCGGCATGATCTGGACTCAGGACCGCGTGCCATTCCGCTATCACAGCGTCATAGGCCTGGGCCTGTTCTTTGCCTCCATAGCCGGCGCTGCCAGCTATGCATTTGGCTACCCGTTCCTCACCAGCACGTTTGATTACATAAGCTGGCCGATCGTTGGCAAGTTCGAGGTGGCCTCCGCCCTGGTCTTCGACCTCGGGGTCTATCTCACGGTCATCGGAGCCACGCTCCTGGCACTGGTCAGTATTGGCCGCCTGTCACCCCATTCCGCCATTAAAAGCAAGAAGGAGAGCGCATAATGGAGCTGGCATTTGCTCTGGTCATCGGCGCGCTGACCGCGTCTGGCGTGTACCTGTTACTGCGGGCCCGTACCTTTCCCGTGGTGGTGGGCCTGACGCTGCTTTCCTACGGCGTCAACCTGTTCCTGTTCTCTTCCGGTCGGCTGGTGACCGGGGGCCAACCCATTATTGGAAGCAATGACAACTATGCCGATCCCCTGCCCCAGGCACTGGTCCTGACGGCGATCGTCATCGGCTTTGCCATGACCGCTTTTGTTGTGGTGCTGGCCCTGCGCAACCTGGCCGACAACGAAGACGACCATGTCGACGGATACCAGACCGAGGCCAATGCCGAATCAGAAGAAAAAGTGGAGGTAACCAGTAAATGAACCATTGGCTTACCGCCCCCATTCTGATTCCGCTGCTGGGCGGGATACTTCAGGTGTTCATGGGGTATGCCCCGATCAGCCTGCGCCGCACCCTGGCGATAACCACGACAGTCCTTATTCTGGCGGCATCCGTGGTGCTGCTGGTTCTCGCCGACGATGGCAGTTACCGCGCCTACGCGTTCGGCAACTGGGAGCCCCCCTTTGGCATTGTCCTGGTACTGGACCGACTGGCAGCCCTGATGCTGTTACTGACATCCATTCTCGCACTGTTCTGCCATATCTATTCCATTGGCGGCGCGGATGAAGGAAATCGCCAGTTTCATGCACTGTTCCTGTTCCAGCTGCTGGGTCTGAATATTGCGTTTCTTACCGGTGATCTATTCAACCTGTTCGTCGCGTTCGAGGTTCTGCTTATCGCCTCCTACGGACTTCTGATGCATGGTGGCGGAACCGCACGCACCGTGCCCGGCCTGCATTACGTAGTACTGAACCTGGCGGGCTCCGCGGTGTTCCTGATCAGTGTTGGCATGATCTACAGCGTTACCGGCACCCTGAACATGGCGGACCTTGCAGTGAAGGTACCCCAGGTCAGCGAGGAAAACCTGCACCTTGTCAGGGCCGGCGGTATGATGCTTCTGGTGGTATTTGGCCTGAAGGCGGCCATTCTGCCGCTGTGTTTCTGGTTGCCCAAAGCCTATGCCAAGGCCACGGCACCGGTGGCGGCCCTCTTCGCGGTAATGACAAAGGTGGGCATTTACGCCATTCTGCGCGTCTATTCGCTGATCTTCGGCGATCAGGCCGGAGATCTGGCGGGCCTGGGTATGGACTGGCTGTTCCCGCTGGCCCTGATCACCCTGGCCATGGGGGTCATTGGCGCCCTGGGTTCAGAAAGCCTCAAGACCCTCATCGCCTGGCAGGTCATTATTTCAGTGGGAACACTGTTGGCAGCCATGTCCCTGGGATCCGTGGCGGGCACTTCAGCAGCGTTGTTCTATCTGCTTAACACCACCTGGGTGGTTGGCGGCCTTTTCCTGGTGGTCGATCTGATCAGCCGCCAGCGTGGCACCGCTGGCGACCGGATCGTCACTGCCCCCAGAATGCGGAACCGCACCTTTCTCAGCGCGCTGTTCCTGACTGGCGCAGTCGCGGCAGCCGGGCTGCCTCCCCTGAGCGGTTTCTTTGCCAAGCTGCTGATATTGCAGGCCGCCACCCCGGGCCCTGAAATGGCCTGGTTGTGGTCCGCCGTGCTGATCGGTGGCTTTTGCACCCTCATCGCCTACAGCCGGGCCGGCAGCATTGTGTTCTGGCGAAACATCGAGGGCCATATTGAGGATCCGGGCAAACTCAGCGGCGCCGTGTCGGTATCGGCCGGAGCACTGATAGCCCTGAGTGTGGTGATCGTTGCCCTTGCCGGGCCGATCACCCGCTATACTGACGCCACCGCCGCACAGCTGCACAACAGCGAGGCCTATATCGAAATCCTCGGGACACCCATGGTGGGGGAGGATAACTAATGTTTGATCGTCTGAACTTTCCCCAACCCTGGTTAAGCCTGATCCTGTTTCTGACATGGCAACTGCTGAGCGACGGCATTTCCGGCGCCAGCGTTGTGATGGGCCTGATTCTGGCCTGGCTGATCCCGCAGCTGACCCAGGGCTTCTGGCCCGAACGCCTGGTGTTCATCAGATTCTGGCGCATGCCGGTTTACCTGCTCAGGATGCTGCTGGATATCGTAACCGCCAGCATTACAGTTTCTCGGCTGATCCTCAGTGGCCGCCAACCGAAACCGGTATTTGTGTGTTATCCGCTGGATCTGCAGCACCCGCTGGCCATTTCCATCCTTGCCAGCACCATTTCCCTCACCCCCGGCACCGTCAGTTCAGACATCAGCGATGACCAGAAAATACTGCTGATTCACACCCTGGACGCGGACAACGAACAAGACGTTATCGATGCCATCAAAAACCGCTATGAAAAGCCTCTGATGGAGATGTTCCAATGATCACGGTTGCCCTCTACATCACCATTGCCATGGTTATGCTCGCAGCTCTGCTCAACGTTTACCGCCTGATCAAGGGGCCTGATGCCCCTGATCGGGTGCTGGCACTGGATACCCTATACATCAACGCCATTGCCCTGATCATACTGCTGGGCATCACGCTCGGGACGCGCATGTACCTGGAAGCCGCGCTTCTGATTGCTGTTATGGGCTTCGTTGGCACGGTTGCCATGGCGAAGTACCTGAAAAGGGGCAGTGTCATTGAATAGGTTACCGGACGTATTGAAGGCAGACGGAGGAGACAGGCCATGAACGCGCTTATCGAATACACCATCGCGGCCCTGCTGCTGATCGGGGGATTCTTCACCCTGGTCGGCGCTATTGGCCTCGCCAAACTGCCGGATTTTTTCACCCGGTTACACGGCCCGACCAAGGCCACCACGCTCGGAGTTGGAGCCATTATGCTGGCATCCGTCGCCTATTTCAGCGCCAACGGCGAAGGTATTGGTCTCTCCGAGATACTGATCACCGTCTTCCTGTTCATGACCGCGCCCGTGAGTGCCAACATCCTGGCCAAGTCAGCCATGCATATTGGCGTGGACGTCATGGAAAATACCAAAGGCAACCCCTGGGAACAGTAAAGCGGACTGCAAAAAAATGTCATTGGATGGAAAACAAATTGCCGTATAGTAGGCCCCCACTTTTAATCAAGGAGCCATACCCATGCTGAACGTGAACGAATACTTTGACGGCAAGGCGAAATCCATCTCCTTCCAGACCTCCACCCTCCCGGCCACCGTTGGTGTGATCAGCCCGGGCGAGTATGAGTTCGGCACCAGCAAGAAAGAAACCATGACGGTGATCAGCGGTGCTTTGACCGTCCTGCTACCAGGCATGGAAGAATGGATGACCTACGGCTCCGGAGAAAGCTTTGACGTCGCCGGCCAGGCAAGCTTCAAGGCGAAAACCGATATCGATACCGCCTACCTTTGCACCTACGAATAAGCCAGAGCGGCGCCTATAATTTGCAGAGCGGAACAGGATTCCTGTAACACCTGATTCGTTCTGCAATTTTTATGAATTTCAAGGTTCCCGTTTCCGCCAAAGTGTGTCAGATTTACTCCTGTTTCTCGCTATAACATCAACAACCGAGAAAGAGGTAAAAGTAATGGCACAAACCCGCATTCTTCCTCCAGCGGACAACGCCCACCAGTACCCCCTTCTGATCAAGCAACTGCTGTTGTCCGGGCCAAGGTACTCGCCTGACCAGGAAATCGTTTACGCCAACCGCAGCAAGTACACCTACACCGATCTGGTTCAGCGCATCCATCGCCTGGCCAATGCTCTCACTGATGCCGGCGTAAAACCCGGAGACACGGTGGCGGTGATGGACTGGGACACTCCGCGTTACCTCGAGTGTTTCTTTGCAATTCCGATGATTGGAGCAGTACTGCACACCATCAATGTGCGCCTTTCACCCGAGCAGATCGTCTATACCATGAATCACGCCGAAGACGACGTCGTGCTGGTGCATGATGACTTCCTGCCTATCCTTGAAGGCGTCAAGGGCGAGATCCAAACAGTCAGGAGCTACATTCAGCTCACCGACGACAACAAAGCAAAGTCCACCAGTCTCGACACTGCTGGCGAGTACGAGGCTCTGCTGGCCCGGGCCGGAACCGAGTTCGATTTCCCGGATTTTGACGAAAACAGCATCGCGACTACCTTCTACACCACAGGCACGACCGGCAATCCCAAGGGCGTATTCTTCAGTCACCGTCAGTTGGTGCTGCACACCCTGGCAATGACCGGGTCTCTCTCGGCCTACGATGAGATCCCACTACTGCGCTCCTCATCGGTCTATATGCCGGTCACCCCAATGTTTCACGTCCATGCCTGGGGCGTCCCTTACGCCGCCACCATGCTGGGCATCAAGCAGGTTTACCCGGGGCGCTATGAGCCGGAACTGCTGGTGGACCTGCTCAAGGAACACAAGGTCTCGTTCTCCCACTGTGTGCCGACCATCATGCAGATGATGATGGGCACCGAGTCCATCAAGACCGCCGACCTGAGCAACTGGCACGTGTTGATCGGCGGCAGCGCCCTGACCAAGGGCCTGTGTGACGCCGGGGCCAAGCTTGGCATCCGCATGTACACCGGCTACGGCATGTCGGAAACCTGCCCGCTGCTGAGCGTTACCCACATGAAACCCGAGGATCTGGAGCTGCCACTGGAGCAACAGACCGCCAAACGGGTCAAAACCGGTATCGCGGTGCCCATGACACAACTGGAAATTGTGGATCCGTCCGGCAACCCGGTCGCCCATGACGGCGAAGCCAAGGGTGAAGTGGTCGCCCGCGCACCCTGGCTGACCCAGAGCTACTTCAAGGAACCGGAAAAAGGCGAGGAGCTGTGGGAAGGTGGTTGGCTCCATACCGGAGACGTCGCGTCGATTGAACCGGACAACACCCTGGTGATCAAGGACCGCATCAAGGATGTGATCAAGACCGGTGGTGAGTGGTTATCATCTCTCGACCTGGAGAACCTCATCAGTCAGCATCCGTCCGTCGCTGGCGCAGCCGTGGTTGGTGTACCCGATGAGAAATGGGGTGAACGCCCGCACGCGCTGGTTACCCTGAAGCCCGGGGAACAGGCCACGCTGGAAGATATTCAAAGCCACCTGAAAAACTTCGTTGAAACCGGCGAGATCAACAAGTGGGCGATTCCCGAGCAAATCGATTTTGTCGAGGATATCCCCAAGACCAGTGTCGGCAAGATCAACAAGAAGCTGATTCGCGATCAGTTGCGGTAATATCGCCTTGCGGTAACCAGAACGGCCCCGGGGCTCATCCCCCGGGGCCGTTCTGGTTACAGCCCGCAGAAAGTGAAATCCACCTCGGGCTTGCGCCCGCCGATAATGTCCGCAATCGCCGCTGCGGACCCGCAGGAATGGGTCCATCCCAGGGTGCCATGCCCGGTATTCAGGAAGAGATTGCCGAAGTGGCTTTTTCCGATATAGGGCACGTTTGACGGAGTCGCAGGCCGCAGCCCTGCCCAGAATTCGGCCTGATCCCAATGGGCAGCCTCTGGCATGACGTCCGCGGTACGCCGGACGATAATCCGACAGCGGGTGTAATCGAGGTTCCGGCTGTAGCCGCTAAGCTCAGCGGTTCCGGCCACACGAATCCGGTCACCAAGGCGAGAGTACACCAGCTTGTACTCATCATCGGTCAGGCTCACCTTGTAGGCCGCCTCTTCATTCTTGACCGGCACGGTGATGGAGTAGCCTTTGGCGGGATAGATATTCAGGAACAGGCCCAACTGCCGGGCAAGCACCGCGCTGAAACTGCCCAGACTCAGAACATAGGCATCGGCACGCAGCATTTCGTGGTGCCCCTCCCTCAGTGTCTGAACCCCGAGGATCCGGTCACGGGTACGATCAAAACCCAGAATTTCAGTGCCATAGAGAAACGTCACACCCGCTTCTTCGGCTTTCCGTGCCAGGCCCTGGGTGAACTTTCTGGCGTCCCCGGACTCATCTTCAGAAGTGTACGTTGCCCCGGCAATCCGGTCGCGAATCGGAGCCAGGGCTGGCTCCAACTCAACCGCACGGGCAGCATCAATCACCTGACGGTCACACCCCAGGTCTCGCATCAACCGGGCTGGCTCCAATGCGGCATCAAATTCCTTCGGATTGGTGTAGAAGTGCAATATGCCCTTCTCCAACTGGTCATATTCAATCCCGGTTTCCTTACGCACTGCCTGCAAGTGGTTACGACTGTAGGTGCCCAGGTTAACGATTTGCCGGAGGTTATGGGCCGCCCTGGCGGACGTGCATTGCATCAGGAATGACAGCCCCCAGCGCCACTGAGCAGGATCGAGGCTCGGACGAAACAGCAGGGGGGCATCCGGTTGAGTCAACCACCTCAATATCTTGAGCGGTGCCGACGGATTGGCCCACGGCTGCGCATGGGACACGGAAATCTGCCCACCATTGGCATAACTGGTTTCAAGACCGGCTTTGCTCTGGCGATCAACCACGGTGACCTCATGGCCCTGCTTTCGCAGAAACCAGGCAGTGGTGACGCCGACAACACCTGCACCCAACACCAGTACGTGCATTCTTATCCTCCGGTAAGCGATTGTCCCTTCACGGGCAGTTCAAGAGCAGGCGCTATTCTAGCGTCTGAAGGCGGGTTTGCGTGTTATACCATCAGCCACCGGCACGTTTTACGGTCCAGCCTTTGGCCTGGAGTAACGGAACGAGGATGTCCCGTTGATCACCCTGGATTTCAACCACGCCGTCCTTCACCGTACCGCCGGTTCCGCACTTGGCCTTGAGTACCTTGGCGAAGGCCTTGAGTTCCTTGTCATCCATGGGGATGCCGGTCACCAGCGTTACGCCTTTGCCTTTGCGGCCCTTGGTTTCACGGCTGACCCGTACGATACCGTCCCCTGCGGGACGGGAGGGCTGACCACAGGTACATTCTTCGACGGGGTTGCGGCAACCGGGGCACATGCGGCCCTGCTCGGTTGAAAACACCAACCCACCCGAGGATTTCGACTTCATCTTTTCTCCGTTGTCGTTGGCAAGAAACAGACTTCTATTCCAGCCCCGGAGGATACTTGGAAAACATATCGGCCACCACTTCGTCGATCAGCTTACGGCGATACTCCGGAGACTGATCTTCATTCAGGTAACGCCGGCTGGCAGCGCGCCAGACTACCTGCTGACTGTCGGAATCCACCAGCTCAACCACCAGCTTGCCTTCCTCGATTTCCCGAACCGGCGGTGCAGATGCAAGCCCCCAGCCAAAGGGGCCGTGACCGAACCCCAAGCCAAGCCCCACGCCATAACTTTCGAGTCGTTCTTCTTCCACGATCTGCCAGGCCACCAGCAGGTCAGCTTCATCCGCACCCACCTTGTTCATGGCCTTGCGATTCAGCTCACGCTCCACCGCGTTGCGAATGCGACTGCCATCCAGTGACACCACCGACTGGCCCTCGCTGCGCTCATCCGCGAATGCCCAGGACGAGTAATTTCCGAAAACCGTGCCGGAATCATAGTCTGTCACTACATTGCTGGCGCAACCAGCGAGTGCGAACATCAACAGAGATGCTATAACTGCGCGAATAACCATAGTGAACCTCGTCTTTACTGTCTCTATTCAAGTATACGCCTTCAGGACGATCAGAGATGTCGCCGGGGTTCCCTACCTGTCAAAACGGTAATCCAGCTTCTGGGCATCGCAGAACGCTCCGAATTGCTCACCACGATCCACCGGCACCGACACCCGGGCGGTGACCGTCGAACCATACTCTATGGACTCGACCGAGGCGCCATTGGTTTCACACCAGTGTCGCAATGGCTGTTCGTCGGCAAACCCCATGGCTACAAAAGCCGTATCCATAGACCGCTGAACCACGCGATCCACTGCAGACAGAACGCTTTCAGCCGCCCCCGCATACGCCCTGACCAACCCGCCGGCACCCAGTTTGATACCACCGAAATAGCGAATCACCATGACCAGGACATCCCCCATATCCTTATGCTGAATCACACTCAGGATCGGTTTTCCGGCGGTTCCCGAGGGTTCTCCGTCGTCGTTCATGGCGGCTTCGGCAGCCGAACCGGGGCGGCCTATCTGGTATGCCCAGCATATGTGACGGGCATCGGGATGATCCTGGTGCGCCTGCTCCAGCCACGCTTTTACCTCGTCCCGATTGGCAACCGGCGCAACGCGGGCGATGAATCGACTTTTCTTTATCTCCGTTTCCCGCTCGAGATATCCCGCGGGAACAGGGTAATCCTTGCTCATCAGAAGATGTCCGTAAAAATGGGCAAACTGACGGTAACCCTGAGACCACCGGAAGCGCCGTTTTCCGCCCGAATAGCACCATCATGGGCCGAAACAATGTCCCGTGCGATGGCCAGCCCGAGCCCCCACCCCTTGCCGCCACGGGACTTGTCCGCCCGGTAGAATGGCTCAAACAGGTGGGGCAGCATGTCCGGGGCCACGCCGGGCCCCTCGTCTTCAATGGCAATCACCAGGTTGCCGTCTACCTTGTCCACACCAATGTGAATGGCATGGCCGGGGCCGGTGTGGTCCAGCGCGTTCTGGACAATGTTATCAAACGCTCGCTGCAACAGCCCCTGATCGCCGAGAACCGACACCTTGCGACATTCGGGGCGGACCATCAGTTGGCAATCCACCCCCTGGTGTTCGGCGTAATCGGCGGCGTCCTGAAGCACGTTATTGATAATAACAACCGGCTGAACCGCCTCACGGGGAATGTCAGCACCTTCCTCGGTCACCCGGTAGAGCGTCAGGATCTGTGAGGTCATTGCTTCCAGCCGTTCATTCTGCCGCAGGATGCTGGCCATCAGGTCTTCATCCACGGCACCGTCGCTGGCAAGTTCAATGGCGATACGCTGGCGCGTCAGCGGCGTTCGCAGGTCGTGGGAAATATCCCGTAACAGGTGTTTCTGCCGTTCCAGCAAACTGCACAACTGCTCGGTCATCGCGTTAAACGCAGCGGCGAGTTGGCCCACTTCGTCCCGGCGGCCGGCAATCCGCTCACTGACCCGCAATTCAGTGTTCCCGCCGGCAATATCCCGGGCGGTGGTTTCCATGTGTTTGAGTGGACGGGACACAAGCCGTGCAATCCACCAGCAAGCCAGGGTAATCAGCACGAACGCCAGGGCCATTTCCAGCACCCGGAAGAACCTCGGGTCAAGCCAGCCATCGCCATCCATTCGCGGCCAGGCCACCAGACGATATTCGTCGGTGACATCAATCAGTGCTGGTCGCTGGCGATGCCAGCCGGATTGCATACGTTCACGGATAGAAGAAGGCAAGCGGCCATCGTGTCTGTCATTCTCAATCAGGATCAGGTGCAACTCCAGTCGCTCGCCCTGGCCCTTAAGGAACCGCCAGGCTGCGCCGCGCCCCTCATTTTCACGCACCTTGATCGCCTCGAATGCCAGCTCCCGCAGCCCCACCTGGCGCTCAATGGCGGCCCTTTCCCGGTCCATCAGCGCACGGGTGGCTACATTGCTGATCAGCAAGGTAATGGCCATCGCCAGCCAGATGGACAGGAAAATGCGCCAGAACAGCGGGAACATCAGGCGCCGCTTCATACCGGTACCCGATAGCTGTAACCCAGACCGCGCACCGTCTCGATCCGGGGGGGATCATCATTTCCCAGCTTCTTGCGCAGGTTACTGATGTGCATGTCGAGGGTCCGGTCATGAGCTTCCAGGCGCCGCCCCAGCGCCCACTGCATCAGGTCAGTTTTGCGCACCACACTGCCGGCATGGGCCAGCAACACCTGCAAAACCTCATACTCGGTGGCGGTGAGTTCCAGGGGGTTGTCGTTCTGGTAGATACGGCGGTGAGATGGCTCCACCCTGAGATCACCGTAGGTCCTGGCGGCATCCATTTCCACCGACTGATCCCAGGCAATCCGACGCAGTAGCGCTTGCAGGCGGGCAACCAGTTCCCTGGGATTGCAGGGTTTGGGAATGTAGTCATCGGCGCCAACCTCAAACCCGACAATACGGTCGGTTTCGTCGCCCCGAGCGGTCAGCAGTATGACCGGAAGGTGGGTGTCCGCCCGCAGGGATCGCAGCACGTCGAGACCGCTGATGTCCGGGAGCATAATGTCCAGCACAACAATGTCACAGTTCTGCCCCCGGGCCAGCGACAGGCCATCGTTGCCGTTTTCCGCTTCCCGCACACTGAACCCCTGGTTGGTCAGATAGCGCGCCAGCAACTGCCTCAGCTCATCGTCGTCTTCTACCAGTAATACCCTGTTCTGCATGGACATCCTCCCGATTAACCGCGTTCAGTCTAGCACGTTGCCTGGCGGTGTCTTTTCCCCCGCTTTTTCCTTTGCACAACCTTTACACCACCCTGACAGCGGATGACAGAGTTCTCCGCTAGCATTAATCCCATGCATAACGGTACTGCTTACCGGCAGCACCACAACCTGAAACGAGGAACGGAACCATGATGAAACATCGCACTTCCCTGTTTATGGCAAGCGCATTGCTGTCCGCTGCAATGCTCACCAGCCCGCTGGCCATGGCCGGCAAACACGGCGACAGGCACGAAGGCCACCACGGCAAACACAACAAAGCCGAAATGTGCCAACAACTGCGCGAGGGCACCGGCAAGTTCAGTCCGGAAAAGCGTCAGGAGAGGATGGAGGAACACCAGGCGAAAATGGAAGAGCACCGCGCCGACATGGCGGATCGCCTTGAACTGACGGAGGAACAGCGGGAAACCTGGGACGAGATCCATCAGGAAAAAATGGAGAAACGCGCCCACAAGATGGAAAAGTGGGAGGAAAAGATGAAAGAACGCTGTGAGGAAAAAGCCGAAAACAACAGCGACCAGTGATCAGGCACCGGGTTCTGGCGTATGGTATCGGGTAACACCAAGGAGTACCCCAGACCATGTCCGAACCCGGTTTCCCGTTTCCAAGCGTACGTGTTTGCCAGTCGATCCATGATATTCCCGAAGCTGACTGGAACGCCCTCTGCCCCGGCACCTACCCGTTTCTGAAACATGGGTTCCTGAGGGCACTGGAGGATACCGGCTGTACCACCACTTCAACCGGCTGGACCCCGTCACACCTGACGTTCTGGCAGCAGGACCGGCTGGTTGGCGTGGCTCCGGCCTGGCTGAAAACCCACTCCATGGGCGAATACGTCTTTGACTGGGCCTGGGCCGACGCCTACCAGCGGTACGGGGAAGCCTACTACCCCAAGCTGCTGATTGCCGTGCCCTTTACCCCCTGCCAGGGCCCCCGGTTGCTGTTGAGCGACGCGTTCAGGGCGAGCCTGTCACCGGACAGGCTTCATCGGCTGCTTGATGATGTCAGCACAACCCTTGGCGCTCACTCCTGGCACCTGCTGTTTCCGGATGCCAGCGACCAGCGCCTGCTCGCACAACCGGACAGCCTCCATCGTCTGGGTTGCCAGTTCCACTGGCACAATCGGGGTTACCATTGCTTCGATGATTTTCTGGGCGAGCTGACCTCCCGCAAACGCAAATCCATCCGCAAGGAGCGCCGACAAGTTTCGGAGTCCGGGATAACCTTCCGGCGATATTCAGGCACCGATATGCCTGATCATGTCCTCCGGGCCTTTTATGTGTTCTATCAGGCGACCTATTTCAAGCGCGGGCAACGACCGTACCTGAATGAACGGTTTTTCCGGCAACTGCTCTCGGAAATGCCGGATCAGTGCCACATCATCATGGCGCAGAAAGGGGACGCCATGATCGCAGGCGCCCTTTTCCTCAGCGGCAACGACACGCTCTTTGGCCGTTACTGGGGCAGCCTGGAAGAATACGACTTCCTGCATTTCGAAACCTGTTACTACCAGGGAATTGATCTGACCATTGAGCTGGGCCTGTCCGGTTTCGATGCCGGCGCCCAGGGGGAGCACAAACTGATCCGGGGGTTCGAGCCGGTGATAACCCATTCCTGGCACGGCATTCACCATCCGGGCTTCCGCGATGCCATCCATCGTTTCACGCTGGAAGAAGCGGATCACGTGCAACAGTATTTTGACGACGCCTGCAACGCACTACCCTTCAGGCAACAGTAATACCTATACTGTCTTGTAATAACCCGAGCCACGAATTCCTGATACTTTCGGGCTACCACTCTCAGGATGCGAACCGAGGCCACCCATGGACACGGATCAGCTACTCAGTCTCATCGGTAACGACAGCGTTGCATTTGTACTCTCCGCAGCTGCATTGATCGTGGCTGTACTGACAATGCTGTACGTCGCGAAAAGCAGGCACCGGCAGGACTTCCTGGATGACCAGCTCAAGAAACGGACAGAAACCCTGTGGCGGGACATGGACGAGTTGCGGATCAGCCATTTCCATGGCACCGCGACGCCCTCACCCGGGCCAGGTCAGGGCGTTTTGGAATCCGATCAGTTTGCGGCGGAGAAATCCGCTTACGAAGTGATCTGGCCGCAGGTCTGGCTGCTTCACGATCGCCTGGGCATGTTCCTTCGTTCGGTCGAATCCGGGGAACCGGCAGGAGAGCTCCGCCTGGAAGCCCGCAATGCCGCCCTGGAAGCCCGCAGCGCACTCAACAGGAACCGGCCATTCTGCCATGCGGACGTCGATAACCTGGTGACCAAGATCATCGATAACGACATCAAGGCACACCTGGCAGCGTGCCAGTACATGGACCTGCTGAAAGACTCCACCACCTCAAACACCACGCACGAGCGCAATGTCCAGCGGGAAAAATTCCATTTACTTTACGATGGCGAATCAAGAGAGATGATCAATCAACTCGTTACCACCATTCGCGAACGCACCCTCAGGAAGGGCTGAGACCCCGCTGCATCCGCCGCAGTGTATCGGCCTGGAGAGCTTTAAGGTAGCGGCTGATGATAACCGGAAAGCGCCCCGCAGGGGCCAGCTCCAGAAGCTCCGGCGGTAGGGAGCGAACGGCAGCCATTGCGTAATGCGCCTGCTCATCCAGGGAATGGATGGCATCCAGCAACACCACCCCGTGTTTCATCACCGGGCTCAGCAAGGGCTCTCCATCGAACACCTCTTCCCGCCCGCCGACCACATCCCCCCTCATCTGGCCGTCGGGTGCGTGCTGGCGGAACACCTGCTTTGCCCCGGGCAGTGACTGTTTACCTGAGGAGTTTTTCATTCGTGGCTGACCGGCGTACTCGGTCAGCTTGTAAGCCAGCTCCAGGGCCGGAGCGTCATTCGAGACGCCAATAGCCGTTCCCACGCCAAAACCATCAATGGGGGCGCCAGCTGCGATCAGCCGGGCAATTTCATATTCATCCAGTCCCCCGCTGGCCATGATACGAATGTCTCCAAGGCCGGCTTCGTCCAGTATTGCGCGGCAATCCCGCGCCTCTGCAACCAGATCGCCCGAATCCAGGCGAATAGCGCTGACACTGGCTTCAGGGTCCTGCTTCAGCCACTCTGCAATGCGCCTGACCGCTTTCCGGGTGTCGTAGGTGTCCACCAGCAACGTGGTGCCCGGGTACAGTCGTGCGTATACCCTGAAGGCTTCCATTTCATCGGGATAGGCCTGAACAAAACTGTGCGCCATGGTGCCACTGACCGTCAGACCGAAATCAAGGCCAGCCAGCACATTACTGGTTCCCGCCAGCCCGGCGAGACGAAACGCCCGGGCGCTTCTGTGGGCCGCATCCATGCCATGCATTCGCCGCATACCAAAATCAACCACCGGGCGGTCACCGGCGGCAAGCTTCACCCGCACCGCCTTGGACGCAAGCACTGTTTCCAGGTGAACGTAGTTCATCACCAGGCTTTCAAGGATCTGGGCTTCGGCGATGGGCGCCTCGATTTCCAGCAGCGGCTCCTGGGGGAACAGCGGCGTTCCCTCCGGTACCGCCCGGATATGACCGCTGAAACGGAACTTGCCGAGCCAATCAAGAAATCCGGGCTGAAAACGATTAAGGCTCTCCAGGCGTTTGATCTGCTCGCGGGAAAACCGCAGGGTCTCGATGACGGTGGCAACCTGCTGCTGACCGCAGGCCAGGATAAAGTTCCGGCTTTCCGGCAGTTCCCGGAAAAACAGACTGAATACCGCCGTATCGTGCATACCTTCGGCCCAATAAGCCTGGGCCATGGCCAGCTCATAGAGATCCACCAGTAGTGCAAGATCTTTCTCATGCACCATGTTGTCAGGCTCCTGCATCCGGTCAGTGTTGCAGAGACACACCCAGTGCTGTCAGCTCGTCCAGGACCGCCGACGCCTTGTCACTGTCTACCGCATAGGTACCATCGACAATCAGGTTAACATCGAACCCCAGCTGTACGGCATCCATGACCGACGCCCGCACACACACATCCAGCGCCAGGCCAGCCACATAAAGGGATTCATACCCATGCCGACGCAAATAGCTGTCGAGCTGAGTACCATCAAACGCCGAGTAGGCGTCGGTATCAAACGCTGTGCCCTTGCTGACCCGCACCGCATCGGATGGCAGCTTCATGGCGGGGTGAAAGGCCGCACCCTCGCTGTCCTGCACGCAATGCACAGGCCAGGGGCCGCCCCGCTCAACGAAGCTGACATGGTCAACAGGATGCCAGTCACGACTGGCGATCATCGCCCAGCCCTCGTTCCGGGCCTTGCTGATCCATTCATTCACGACCGGGAAGATCGCGTCACTCTGAGGTACCGCCAGGCTGCCGCCTTCACAGAAATCATTCTGGATATCAACGAGCAGCAGGGCGCATTTATCGGAAGACATAATGCCACCCCCTGTGTACCAGTACGGGCCCGCAGGCCCGGTAAGCATCAGCTGTCCGCGATACGGAAGCCGATTTTCATCACCACCTGATAATGCCCGACCTTGTTACCATCAATATGGCCACGGGTCTCAAGGACCTCAAACCACTCCATATTGCGAACGCTCTTGCCGCATTCGGTCAGCGCATTTTCGATGGCGTCCTCAATACTTTTTGCCGAAGAACCCACGATTTCCACTTTCTTGTAAACATGATGGTCTGACATGCCGCCTCCCATTGAATATACTCACTGTTACTTCTGAGCCTAGAAGACGGGACTGAACCGGGCAAACCGTATAACAGGATTATTATAACCGCCCCGAATCCGGACACCTGAAATGAGACGACTGTTCAAGTTCACCGCCTGGTTTTTTGCCGCCCTTTTTCTGTTTCTGGCCGGACCGCTGCTACTGGCAACCAGCGGCTCCCTGCAAAGTGCGGAGAGCTGGCAGACCGCTTCCCGGGACAGCGCAGGCATCGCCCCGCTGCCCGGGGAAACCGAAGAGGCTATCGTTCAGATATACGGTGCCAGAGCCTGGAGCTGGCGCGGTTATTTCTCGGTTCACACCTGGATCAGCACCAAGGAGGCGGGGGCGGATCATTACCAGGTTCATGAGGTGACCGGATGGCGTCGCTACGTGGTCAGTTCCCGGCCCGGCGATCCCGACAGGCACTGGTACGGCGCCCGGCCCGAGTTATATGCAGATATTCGTGGCGATGAGGCGGAACAACTGATTCCCGCCATTTATGATGCGGTCGCATCCTATCCCTACCCGACGGAGTACGAAGCCTGGCCCGGCCCCAATAGCAACACCTTTGTCGCCTGGGTGATCCGGAAAGTCCCCGGCCTGGACGTCGCCCTGCCCAGCCACGCCATTGGCAAGGACTATCTGGGCGACCGTGTGGTTGCCGCAGTTCCGGGAGGGGTAGGCTATCAGTTTTCACTGGGGGGTTACTTTGGTGTTCTCGCGGGGGTCCGGGAGGGACTGGAGCTGAACATCATGGGCCTGTCCCTGGGAATAAACCCGCTGGGACTGGGTATCAAATTGCCCGGTGTTGGCGAGCTGGGCCTGCGCAATACCAATCCGATGCCGGCGGACAATCCCTGACCGAAACACGGCCGGACAGAGTGTTCACTACATCAGGTAACGCACGACACCAGCTGCGGCAATGCCCGCTGCTATGGCGGGCAACGGCTTGCGCAGGGCAAGCATGAGGACTGCGGTGACCGTCAGCGCGGCAACGGCTCCGGCATCACCACTGAACGCCATGGGAACGATGATGGCAATCAGCACCGAACTGGCCATGGTATTGATAAAGCTCTCGATCCGCGGACTGATCCGAACGAAGGACATAACGAACACCCCGCCGAAACGGGTGGCCAGGGTCACCACAGTCATGATCGCAATCAGCGCAAGGACGCCTGCAGTGGTGGTTTCAATGGTCATTGGGCGGCCTCCTCTGCCTCAGCGAGTGCTTCCGCGTCTTTCGGTTCCAGCCAGAAGAAACCGATGGCACCCCCGGCGAGCGCTCCGACCACAACGTGGGTATTGGCTGGCAGCCACCGCCACGCCGCCAGCGAAGCCACAGCGGCAACCGCCCAGGCCACCAGCACCCGGGGAGATTTCCGCCCACCCAGGGCCATGGCCAGCAGGAAACAGCCGAGCACCATATCAAGCCCCAGACTCTTCGGGTTCTGCAGCAACCCGCCAAAATAGACACCCAGCCAGGTGCCCACGATCCACGCCAGCCAGAGCACCAGGCCACCACCCAGGATGACTTCCAGATTGCGTTTGCCGTTCTGATAGTCCTGGGCAGATACCGCCCAGTTAGCATCGGTCAGGAGTAACAGGAGTCCGTAGCGCTTGCCGGGTGAGACATCCTTCAGCATCGGATACAGCGATGCGCCCATCAGCAGGTGGCGGGAGTTTATTGCGAACACCACCACTATCAGGGGCAGCACTGACACTTCCCCGCCCCACATATCGATTGCGGCAAACTGAGAGGCACCGGCAAATACGGTGGCACTCATCAGGATCGCTTCCAGCGGCGGCAGGCCTTTTTGCGTGGCAGCCAAACCAAAGGCAGCACCAAACGCCACCACGAACAGGGAGATGGGGAGAAGACGGAAGAACTCCAGCCGCACCAGGTGCGACTGGAGTTTATAAGAATAGGAAGCGACAGACATCAGAGGAAACTAAGGCAGTTTCCTCAGCCTGCGTATAGGTAAATACCGAAGCGCTGGCTCAGTGAACCACATGAATCTTGCCGTCGCCTGCCGCCAGCGGGTTATTAACACTGCTGCTCTCGCCCTGCAGTTCCGCTTCCGGATGATTCAGCGCCATCAACTCTTCCATTTGTGACACATGGGCCTTGGGCACATCCACCATGACCAGGTAGCGCCCGGCCTCAATATCACCATGGAACTTGCGAATCCGGTAGTTCTCGGTGCCAATGCCCCCGAAACCACCGAGCCAACCACCGGCGACGACGGCAAACACGCCCATGGCCACGTAGGCGGATACCGGCCAGCCGAGACCACCCCAAACAGCCAGGGGAACCACAAAAAACAGTCCAACGAGTGCGCCAATCAGTAGCCCCCGCTCGACAAACCTCGGCAGATCGGTTTTGTCCAGGACACTGGCCGAGTGCAGCCGGTGGGTATACAAGCCGGCCTCATCCTTGCTGACGATATGGAATCGCCAATCCGTAATCCCGCGCTCGTGAAGGTCATCGGAAATGCTCTGAACACTGTCAATCGAATCCACCAGATAGAAAAGCCGTTTCATAACTCCTCCTTCACTGCTCACAAACAGGATGGCATGACATAACCTGATTATAAAACAACCAGCCCTGCCCCCATCGGCCTGTTAAAACCGATTTACGATAACCAGGCGGACTATATGGCAAATTCCTATAACAGGGATTTTTGCCCACAACACAAAACCTTGTGACTTCCCAGCCATGAAAATATGCATTGCACAACATTTATTCGTTGACGTTTACGTTAGAAGTAACTAGTTTATTTGCCGTCCGGCCCCAAAAGGGCTCTCCCAATCGGGAAATACGGACGCTTGAAATCAGAACGCCGGCCACAAGCCGGTCGACAAGAACAAGACATCCACTCAAGTCGCGATCCGGCCAGGTGGAAGAGGATTTCAACATGCTCAACTCCGCACCTTTAGCGGACGAACCTCTCCTGCATGCACAGCCAGAACCCTCCCGGGTTTCCGGCAACGATCCCTATGACATTCCGCCCACTGCCGTGGACCGCGCTGCCCCCGGACACAACTCAGTATCAACAAAATGCCCGTACTGCTGTCTAACCCATAACAAAACCGTTGTCGCAGGCCCCAAAAGGGTAGCGGCTGCTTTCTATGAGAGGTGAAACGCCATGAACGTATTCAGCCATCCCGAGTTCGATAATCACGAACACCTGTCCTTTTTCTGCGATCCGGAAACCGGACTGAAAGCCATTGTCGCCATTCACAACACCTCCCGTGGCCCCGCCCTCGGTGGATGCCGCATGTTTCCCTATGCCTCCGACGAGGAAGCTGTGTGGGATGTCCTGCGCCTGTCGAAGGGGATGACCTACAAGTCCGCCCTCGCCAACCTGGATCTGGGTGGTGGTAAGTCCGTCATCATCGGCGACCCGCGCAAAGACAAGACCGAAGCGCTGATGGAGGCGATGGGGCGACACCTGGAAAGCCTGGGTGGCCAATACATCGCGGCCGA
Organism: Marinobacter alkalisoli; assembly: GCF_045449855.1. Taxonomy (NCBI): domain Bacteria; kingdom Pseudomonadati; phylum Pseudomonadota; class Gammaproteobacteria; order Pseudomonadales; family Marinobacteraceae; genus Marinobacter; species Marinobacter alkalisoli. The sequence goes on from NZ_JBJJLC010000025.1 coordinate 28,230, forward strand.
GGATTCCGGCACCAGCGTGCCCGATCTGAAAGTAATGGGCAGGCACACCCGCCATGTGTCCGGCATTGCCCAGCACACCGGCTTCGATGGCAAACCCAGCAACGGCGATCCCTCGCCCGCCACCGCCTACGGTACCTTTATCGGCCTTAAGGCTGCGGTAAGGCACAAACTGGGCCGGACCGACCTCACGGGTCTGAAAGTGGCGATCCAGGGTATCGGAAACGTGGGCTTCCGCCTCGCCCGGCACCTGAAAGAGGCCGGCGCCGAGCTGTGGGTCTACGATATCCACGCGGACAACATGCAACGAGCCATTGATGAACTGGGCGCGAAACCCGCCACTGCGGAGGACATCCTGTTCCTGCCCGTAGACGTGGTTGCCCCCTGCGCCATGGGTGCGGTGCTGAACGATGACAGCATTCCGCAAATCAAGGCCACTATCGTGGCTGGCGCCGCCAACAACCTGCTGGAACGCCCGGACCATGACCAGGCACTGATGGATCGCGGCATTCTCTATGCCCCGGATTTCGCCATCAACGCCGGCGGCATCATTGATGTGTCCTACGAGCGAACTGGCGCGCCCCCCGAGAAGGTCCGCGCCCACGTAGACACCATTGGCGACACACTGAACGAAATATTCACCCGCTCCGACCGCAGCGGCAGGCCCACCGGGGCCATTGCCAACGAACTGGCGGAGGAGCGGTTCCGCAAGCACACCGCTCGCGTTAATGCGATGTCGGACCATCTGGCCCATGCCGGGTAATACACCGGGGCCATGTCTTTGAGGCCGCGAACCATTCGCGGCCTCTGCTTCCCCAACAAAAACAAGTACCAAGCAGGAGACAGCTATGTCTGTATCACAATCAGGTTCTGCCACCCATGCCGGTGAGCTGGAAGGCTCCAACGCAAAACGTGGGCTCTGGTCATCGCGCCTTGCCTTTATCCTCGCCGCCACCGGTTCCGCCGTTGGCCTCGGCAATATCTGGAAGTTCCCCTATGTCACCGGTGAGAACGGCGGCGGCGCCTTTGTTCTCGTTTACCTTCTCTGTATCGCCATTGTCGGCATCCCCATCATGATGGCGGAAGTCATGATCGGTCGGCGCGGTGGCCACAGTCCGGTTAACAGTCTGCGCGCGATTACCCAACGGGAGGGCCTGAAGCCCGCCTGGAAACTGGTGGGCGCCGTGGGTGTCCTGGCAGGTTTCCTGATTCTCTCGTTCTATTCCGTGATTGGCGGCTGGGCCATTTCCTACGTAGGCACCACGGCCAGCGGTCAGCTCGCCGGGCAATCCGCCGACGCCGTCGGTGCCATCTTCTCCGGACTGCTCAGCAACCCGACCACCCTGCTGGCATGGCACACCCTGTTCATGGCGATGGTCATGTTTGTGGTCGCGCGGGGCGTGCGCTCCGGGCTGGAGCGGGCCGTCAGTATCCTGATGCCCGCGCTGTTCGTATTGCTGCTGGTTGTTGTCGGCTACGCCATGACCACCGGGCACTTCGGCCAGGCTGCTGCCTTCCTGTTCCAGCCGGATTTCTCCAAACTCACCACGTCCGGCATTCTGGTGGCCCTCGGGCACGCATTCTTCACCCTGAGCCTGGGTATGGCGGTGATGATGGCCTACGGCTCCTATCTGCCCAAGAACATCTCCATCGCCAAGACCTCCATCACCGTATCGGTGATCGACACTGGTGTGGCCCTGCTTGCCGGCCTGGCCATTTTCCCGATCGTCTTCGCCAACGGCCTTGAACCGGGCGCAGGCCCCGGCCTGATCTTCCAGACCCTGCCGCTGGCCTTTGGTCAGATGCCCATGGGCTCGCTGTTTGGCACCCTGTTCTTCGTGTTGCTGATTTTCGCCGCCTGGACCTCAGGCATTTCCCTGCTGGAGCCCATCGTGGAATGGCTGGAAGAACAGAAAGGTATGAACCGTACAGTCAGCACCCTGGGCGCGGGCTTTGTCTGCTGGGCGTTGGGTATCGCCTCAATCCTGTCCCTGAACCTGTGGGCCGACTTCGCCCCCCTGGGCTTTGTGCCGATGCTGGAAGGCAAGACCATCTTCGACCTGCTGGACTTCTTCACCGCCAACATCCTGCTGCCGCTGGGCGGACTGCTGGTCGCCCTGTTCGCGGGCTGGGTAATGTCGCGCCAGGCCATGGAGAACGAACTGTCGCTGTCACCGGCCATGTTCAAGCTGTGGTTCGTGACCGTCCGTTTTGTTACTCCGGTCGCGGTCGCCGTGGTGTTTATCTACAACCTGCTGTAACCCCACCAGGAGGCGGCATTTGTCGCCTCCTTCCCTTTCCGGCACTGCGCTCGCTTTGATCCCCTGTTTCCAGCTCTGACCGGATTCTGTCCCTTTATAACCGGACGAATCCCGGGTTGTCCCAGTACAGTTGACCCTGTAGGACAATGAATCAGAGAGGTCACATTATGACTGCAGTAACCGCATCGTTTCCCGTACGCCGCCAGGACTTCGGTTTTGAGGAAGTACCACGGCACTGGGTCGACAGTGACCCATTCATGACCCACCTGTTCAACGCCCTGTCCGCCCTGTTTCCGGATGGTGAACGCTTCTTCGTGGACAGTGTTCGCGCGGTACGTGACCAGATCAATGACCCGCAACTGCAGAAAGACATCGGCGCCTTTATCGGCCAGGAAGCCATGCACGCAAAAGAGCATGGTCACTTCAACGAAGGTGCGATCAACCAGGGCTTTGACATCAAAAAGCTGGAACGCTGGACTCGCGGGTTCCTGTCAGTGAAGAATCTGCCACTGCTGAATAACAGGCGGGTTCACCTGGCCGCGACAGTGGCGCTGGAACACTTCACCGGCATCCTGTCCGCCCAGCTGCTCAAGCGCGAGGATCTGGTCAATGCCATCGATCCTTCCATGCGCACCCTGTGGGCCTGGCACTGTATCGAAGAGAACGAGCATAAGGCCGTCGCCTTCGATACCTACGAGACGCTGTACGGCAAAGGCGTGGTGGATTACGCCATCCGCATGGGCACCATGGCGCTGATCACCACCCTGATCATGGTGGCGATCCACTCTTTTATCGTGGAATTGATGCGTGAAGACAAGCAACTGCTGAACCTGCGCTCCTGGGCCAAGGGCCTGAACCGCGTCTGGGGTCCGAAGGGTATGTTCACCGCGATCATTCCCGAGTACCTGGACTACTTCAAGCCAAGCTTCCACCCCTGGCAGCATGACACCAACTTCCTGCTGCGGAAGTGGCGCAAGCAGCTCGGTTACGACTGAGCCAGCCTGTTACAGCCGGTCGAGCGAGGCCCTCAGGGTCTCGCCGATGCCGGCATCCAGCTTTAGCGCCACCATCTCATCCGCTCGGGTACGACCACGGGTTAAAGCAGCAATAGGCTTACCCCACTCCCTGGCATAGCGGCAAAAACGAAACCCCGAATACACCATCAGGGACGAACCAATCACCAGCAGACCGTCGCTGGCCCTGAGAGTATCCAACGCCGTCGTCACCCGCTCTTTCGGCACGAAATCCCCGAAGAACACCACATCCGGCTTGAGAATCCCGTCGCACTCGGGGCAATTCGCCAGACGGAACTCGGAAAAATCCACCTCCAGATCCGCATCCCCGTCCGGCGCCGTTTCCGCGGTAAAGTGACGAAAACCCGGGTTCAGATCCGCGCAACGATCGTGCACCTCATCCCGCTCACACCGATACCCACAGCCCATGCAAACCACCTGATCCGCACGACCATGCAGATCATTGACCGCCCGCGTACCCGCCCGCTGATGCAGACGATCCACGTTCTGGGTCACCACCAGCGTGCTGTGATTGAGCAGTTCAAGATCGGAAATATAATGATGGGCAGGATTGGGACGGGCATTACGAATCACCGGCCAGCCAATCAGACTGCGCCCCCAGTAACGACGACGCACATCCACACTGGCCATAAACTCCTGGTGCTGAACCGGTTGCCTGCGCTTCCAGGCCCCCTCGTGATCGCGATAATCAGGAATCCCGGAATCGGTACTGACCCCCGCCCCGGTGAGAATCATCAGGCGGGGATAACGATGGATGAACTCAGCCAGTTGCCGGCCGGCCACCTCCGGATTCTCCATCATCACCCTCCTCACGGAAACAGGCGGCCAGCAAAGACCGCATCTTATCAACACCCAGCTCTTCTACCCGCTGGATATTACGCTCCGGAATCCCCTCCGGATCGGGATACCCCTCAATCGCCCGCTCAAGACTCTCCTCCCGCAGCAGATGCAGCATAGGGAACGGCGACCGATTGGTGTAATTCTCAGCATCATCCGGCTGCGTGCCACCGAACTGATACTCCGGATGGAAACTGGCAACCTGGTAAACCCCTTCCAGCTCCAGATACACCAACAACCCATCCGCCGCGTCCAGGAATTCATTGTAAAGCGCAAAGTCCTGCAGCACACCCGGGTGGATCAACAGCGTGGTTTCAACCTCCGGCTCATCCTCCAGACGCTGAAGCTCGGCATGCAGCGCCTGCAGAAGTTCGTCCTCGGTCTCCGCATCCGACACCACAAACCGAACCCGGTCCCTGACCAGCTCCCGCTTGGCAAACGGGCACAGGTTTAGACCGACAACAACGTCTTCAACCCATTTACGGGTTATATCAATAATCTCAGCCTCACCCACGCTCATTTCCCCAGTTTGTTCGAAGGCCACTCACAGGTATGAGCGGACGGGTGGGTAGGCCTTTCCAAAACTGTGCGGAGCCATGGATGGCGGAGCCCAAGCGTCACACGGATGTGCCGAAGGAGCGTGTTTTGGAAAGGCCTACCCACCCGTCCGCCACCACCCATAGTCTAAACAGAATCAGAGGTAACCCTGACTCCGAAGGTAATCATCATAACTACCACTGAAGTCAGTAATGCCATCAGACTTCAACTCAATAATCCGCGTAGCCAGCGAAGAAACAAACTCCCGATCATGGCTGACAAACACCAACGTCCCAGGATAATTCTCCAGCGCCAGATTCAACGCCTCAATCGACTCCATATCCAAATGGTTCGTCGGCTCATCCATCAGCATCACATTCGGCTTCTGCAGAATCAGCTTGCCAAACAGCATACGACCCTGCTCCCCACCGGAAATCACACTGACCATCTTGCCAATATCATCCCCCGAAAACAGCATCCGCCCCAACGTACCGCGAACCAGCTGCTCGCCACCCGTAGTCCACTGAGCCATCCAGTCGGTCAGGTTCATATCCTCAGCGAAATCGGCGGAATGATCCTGGGCGTAATAACCCACCTGGGCACTGTCGGTCCACTTGACGTCACCGCCGTCCGGCGCCAGACCACCCGCCATACACTGCATCAGCGTGGTCTTGCCGATACCATTGGGACCGATGATCGCCACCCGCTCGCCCGCCTCGATCTGCAGGTTGAGTTTGTCAAACAGCGGCTCGGCATCAAATCCCTTGGTCAGATCCTTCAGGGTCACCGCCTGGCGGTGCAGCTTCTTGGTCTGCTCAAAACGAATAAACGGGCTCACGCGGCTTGAAGGCTTCACCTCCTCCAGCTGAATCTTGTCGATCTGGCGGGCGCGGGACGTCGCCTGCTTGGCCTTGGAAGCGTTCGCAGAAAAGCGGCTGACAAACTGCTGCAGCTCGGCAATCTGCGCCTTCTTCTTGGCGTTATCCGCCATCATGCGCTCACGGGCCTGGGTCGCGGCGGTCATGTACTCGTCGTAGTTACCCGGGAACAGCCGCAGCTCGCCATAGTCCAGATCCGCCATGTGGGTGCAGACGCTGTTCAGGAAGTGACGGTCGTGGGAAATGATCACCATGGTGCTGTTACGGGCTACCAGGATGTTCTCCAGCCAACGGATGGTGTTGATATCCAGGTGGTTGGTCGGCTCATCCAGCAACAACACGTCCGGATCCGAGAACAACGCCTGGGCAAGCAGCACACGAAGCTTCCAACCCGGCGCCAGGGCACTCATCGGCCCCTCGTGCTGATCCAGGGGAATATCCAGCCCCAGCAACAGCTCACCGGCGCGGGATTCGGCCGTGTAGCCGTCCATCTCGGCGAACTGCACCTCCAGGTCCGCCACGGCCATGCCGTCTTCTTCGCTCATTTCCGGCAGCGAGTAGATGCGATCACGTTCTTTCTTGACGTTCCACAGCTCCTCGTGTCCCATGATCACGGTATCCATCACCGAACAGCTTTCATAGGCAAACTGATCCTGGCGCAGCTTGCCCAGACGGATATTCGGCTCCAGCATGACCTGCCCCGCCGACGGCTCCAGATCACTACCGAGAATTTTCATGAACGTGGACTTGCCGCAGCCATTGGCGCCAATCAGGCCGTAGCGGTTGCCATTGCCGAACTTGACGGATACGTTTTCAAACAGGGGTTTTGCCCCGAATTGCATGGTGATATTAGCGGTGGAAATCAAGAAACAGACCTGTCTATGTAAGAGCCGGACGAGCCAGCAGAGAAAAACGGGCATTGTACAGGTTTGGCGAGCCAACCGTGAGACAGAAGAAACACGGATAAAAAGCACTTGCCTCAGGCCCGCCGGGCGGGCAGCATTCCTACCCTGAAGTACACATTCATTGAAACCAACAGGACGACACCCATGACACAGGCAACCGCACGCCACATCCTGGTCGACAGCGAAGCGAAATGCGAAGAACTGAAAAAGGCCATCGAAGGTGGTCAGGATTTCGCTGAAGTGGCGAAGCAGCACTCTTCCTGCCCGTCCGGTCGCAACGGCGGTGACCTGGGCTCCTTCGGCCCGGGCCAGATGGTTCCGGAATTCGACAAGGCGGTATTCAGCAGCGACCTGAACACCGTGATCGGCCCCATCAAGACCCAGTTCGGCTACCACCTGCTGGAAGTGACCAGCCGGAGCTGATGAGTCCCGAAGCCCTGCCCTGGAACGCCCGCAAGGGCCAGCGACTGAGGTTGCTGGCCCTTGCGGGCGCTCTGGTGATAGCCCCGTTGTTTTTCACCGGTGGTCCGGACTGGTCTTCCGGCCCCCTGCACAAGTCCGTATGGAACCTGGGGCACATTGTGTTTTTCGCGCTTCTGACCTACGCCATCCATCCCTGGCGGCGGCTAAGTGGCGGGCGACTGTGGCTGGCAACCACCACCGTTGTGCTGATGGTCGGCCTCGTCATTGAGTTTCTGCAGTCCGGTCTGGGACGCCAGGATGACTGGCACGATGTGTGGCGAAACCTGGTCGGCGCCTGGATGGTCCTTGCTTTCCGGCCTGTTCTGGCCCCTGCCATAAAGCTCAACGTCCGCCAGCGAATACTGGCAGCGATCGCCGCGGTACTGGTAATTTTCGAACTGGGATTAACCGGCATTGTCGCCACTCAGCAGTTCCGGATCAGCCAGCAATTGCCGATGCTTTACGATTTCAGTCATACCGACCCCGCCCCCTTCTGGAGAGGGAATCTTACCCCGTCGGACCGCCATGGGGACATCAACGGACAAAGCCTGAAAATCTCTCTCAGCACCCGGCTCTATTCCGGCGTCACCCTGGATAACCTGCCGGTCGACTGGCGTGATTACGAACAACTGACCGTGACTCTGTTTAACCCGGATAAGACAGTGCTTCCGCTGACGCTGAGGGTCAACGACGTCGAGCATGAAAGGGGCGCCAATATTTACAGCGACCGCTACAACACGCGGCTGACGCTGGAACCGGGGTTCAACAGCTTCACGCTGAGCCTGTCAGATATCAGGAATGCGCCGCGTAACCGGACCATGGACATGAACGACATCCGCAGACTGGGCCTGTTTGCCACCAGCCTGCCTGCGCCACGAACAATTTACCTGCTGGACCTGCGGCTGGATTGAGCCAGCGTCCAGGGATTGCGGGTCAGGCATTCGGTGCCCTTGTCCGTAACCAAAATCGTCTCGCTGCAGCCAATGCCCCATTGCCCCGGAACTCTCAGACAAATGGGCAGATGGAAGACCATGCCTGGCTGGAACGCGGATGACTGGCCACGAGCGATGAATCCCGAGCCTTCGACCCAGGAAGGCGGGAACTGTGCGCCGACCGTGTATCCAAAGACCCCCGAGAAGAACACCTCTTCTGCCAGTGGCTCCAGGGCTTTCTCGGCGGCCTGGGCGGCGGAATCGAAAGTGGCTCCCGGTCTGATGGCCTTGAGCAAGGCATTCACCACGCGACGGCATCCGTCAAACACCTTCTGCATCTGGCGGGTGGGTTCTCCCACCACCACGGTCTGCATCATAGGTGCGGTATAACGTTGCCAGGCGGCGCCGAACTCCAGAAACACAACATCTCCGGCTCCCACGGGGCGGCGCTTGTGGTTGGCGTGAATCACCCCACTTCGGGAGCCCACCGTGACGATGGGCTGCATACTCATGAATTCACTGCCAGCCGACAACAGGGCTTCCGCGCCGATCGCGGCAATATCATTGTCGGTCATTCCGGGCTGAATCGCAGAAACAGCCGCCTCCAACCCGATCGCCGTGATTCCGGCGCTTTGCCGCAGGTACCCCAGCTCGGCGGCAGACTTCACCTTGCGGATCTTTTTCAACAGGGAACCACTGTCCACGAAACGGACATCCGGCAACCGCGCCCGAATCCCCTCAATGACGCCATGGCGCAGGGAACCGTGCCAGAAATCAACGCCGACCCTGTCCTCATAGCCGGTCAGCGCATCAATCAGTGGTATCAGGACCTCACCGATCCCTTCCCAACGATACCCCACCACGCGCGCTACCCTCGTCGTCACCATGGCCGGCCCCATCTCGATGGACGGCACCTGCAGCAACAGATCGGAAGGAGTAACAACCAAAGCAACATGCACCGACACTTCAAAGGTGCTGTAGCCGGTGAGGTAGAAGATATCAGCAGGGTCTGTCATCAACAGCGCACTGATATCTTCTTCCGACATGCGGGTGCGTACCCGGGCCAGCCGTTGCTCGAACTCTTCAGGCGAAAACGGACATTCTTCACCTCTGGCGGTACCGGATAGCACTTTCTGGTACGCGTTAAAGTCCATCTGGGCACTCCTCAAGCATAGCCCTCTATATTGAGGGTGGACCCATATGATGAGTTATTCAACTATCCACGCACGATCAACTGGCCGGGCTGAGCATTCTCACCATTTGGCTGCCGATGGACTCAATGGGATCGGTAATCGCCTGCTGGATACTGTTGGTCACTACCTGTGAAAACTGCGACCCCGCGTCACTTTCCAGAAACTGGATGTACAGGTCCAGTTCGGCGGCGCTGATATCCCGGTAGGTGAACAGATAGCTGTCATAGACCTGTTGGCTTACCATGCCCTCAAGCATGCCACGCTGGCCTTCAATCTGACGCTGGATCTGATCAAAAGAAGCGCCATTGTCGCCCTTGAACGCAGCCAATGCCGACGCCAGCCCCAGTTGCACGGCGATGGAGGTATCCACCGCACTCTCCGTCGCCCGGGATGCCTTGTCAAACCGATCAAACATCCCCGCCCGCTCACTGCCCCGGAACTGGCGATTCAGTTCCGGGGCCCGGGCCTGGATTTCCGCCCAGGCTTCCGGCCGCGAGGCCGCTACTTCCGCTTTCGCAATCTTTTTCGCCACGGGGGTGTCGTACCATTCCATGACCGACTGCAACTGCTGGTCATTGAGCGATGCTTCCAGGTCGGAGACAATCTGCGCCTGGATTTCCGCCGCGTTATAACTACCGCTGACCACCTGGCCGATGGAATCGGCGACAAAGGGCGGTACCCGGCCGCTTTGTTTGAGACCCTGCCGTATCCCCTGGCTCATCATCGCCGGGTACTGGGCGACAATGTCGTCAATGGGTGACGCCTCCAACACGGTTTCCGCGGAAGGGGCTGCGTGGGCGGCAGTGCCCCACAGCAAAACGATGAATACTAAAACGGGTTTAATTTGGGAAAACGCTTTCATGGCCTATCATCCGGAATGATTGATGGGCGGTTTATGCCATGACGAACTTGCCGCCTGCAAGCCATAAAGGGGGGAGTTTGATGACAAATTGGTATGGTGACAGGAGGTCGTGGTTCTCCAGCCCATGAGTAAGCGCAAAAAACGTCTTAATGTCTGGAAGTCGCGGCTCAGGTGGTTTGGGCTGCCAACCCTCGGACTGGTTGTCGCCATCTGGGCAACCCTGCGATTCAGTCTACTCGCCCCCAGCCCGCCACTGCGGCAGGACAATGTCTGCGAGATCTTCCGAGAACATCCGGTCTGGTACGACTATGCCAGGGCCTCGCAAGAGAAGTGGGGCACGCCAATCGCCACCCAGATGGCGTTCGTGTACTACGAGTCCTCATTCCGCAGCCACGCCAGGCCGCCGCGAACCCGGCTCTGGGGCTTCATTCCCTGGAGCCGACCCACAACCGCCTACGGTTATGCCCAGGCACTGGATCCAGCGTGGGGAGAGTACCTGGAAGCCAACGGTGACGGCCTGTTTGTGGTGCGAACCCATATGGAACACGCGCTGGATTTTGTCGGCTGGTACAACTACCTGACCAACCGGAAGCTGGGCGTGTCGTTCTACAGCCCGCAGAAGCTGTATCTGGCCTATCACGAAGGCAGAACCGGCTACGCACGCCGGAGTTACGATGCCAAACCCGACGTGGTCGACCTGTCTTCCCGGGTGCAAACCCGGGCTTTCCGCTACGACAACCAGCTCAAGACCTGTGAGCAGGAGTTCCAGTGCTGGCGCTGGTACCAGTTCTGGCCATTCTGTGGCTAGTCATTTGTCGGGTTACGCTTCGCTAACCCGACCTACGCAGAGTTTGCGATTCCATTTGTAGGTCGGATTAGCGAAGCGTAATCCGACAACTGCGCTAATCCGACAACCAGACTCAAAACGTGCTGCTGATTTCGATCACCGACTCCAGGGACCGGAGGCGGTCCACCAGATACTCCATAACAATACGAACCCGGGCCATTTGCTGGGTGTCCTGATTGACGTGAAGCCACAGGTCCACACTCTCACCTTCCAGAGGATCGGACAGACGCCGCAGCTCCCGGGTGCTTTCCCCCAGATAGCAGGGTAATACCGCAAGACCGGCGCCGGCCCTGACCAGGGCATGCATGGACTGCAGGCTGTTGCAGCGTATAACCGATGACACATGCTTCAGGTGCTTTCGGTACCAGCGCCCCGTCGCCAGATGACTGAAGGTTTCATCGGGAACAATCCAGACACACCCCTCCGGCTGGTTTTCAACATCCATATCGCGATTGCGGCGACAGTACCACCCCGCCCCGTAAACCGCCGACTCAATCGCAGCGATTCGCTCTCCCTCCAGTGTGGCCTGGGGCTTGTTTTCCGGTCGGAGTGTCAAGTCCGACTCCCGGTGGCTGAGGTTGGCGACGTCATTATCCGTGAGCACTTCCAGCTCTATTTCCGGAAACTCGCGCACCAGTTCCGACAGGATCGGGCTGAGCAACTCATTCAGCATGGAATCCTCGGCCGCCAGACGGACCTTGCCGACCGGAGCGGAATCCTGACCAACCAGCTTGCGCTCGAGATTTTCCATCTCGGTGGACAGCCGTGCGGCTTCCCGAAACGCCGTCTCCCCCACCGGCGTCAGCTGCAAACCGTCCCGGTTGCGTTCAAAAAATTGCACACCCAGCGACTCTTCCATCTGGTCAAGTCGTCTTAAAACAGTGGTTTGGTGCACGCCCAGTATTTCTCCGGCTTTGGCGAGCGTTCCGCCTATTGCCAGCGCATGTATGTATCGAAGATAGTCCCAGTCCATAGTTACTGCATATTTGCAACGTGAGTACGGATTTTAACGTATTCAAACTGCAAAAAAGAATCCTTAGAATTACGTGTAAATTAAAGGTAGATCGCTAATTAATCCACCAGAGCAAAAGGAGGAAGGCGCTATGACTCAAAAGCATATCGCAACCGTTCAACCCCTGCCGTCCAGTATCCTCCACAACAGTGCTGAGGTCAGGCGCCAATATACCCGTGCTGCAGCAAAGCAGGCGGTTCAGTTGATTAGCAGGAAGATGCGCATTATGGGCAGGAAAGCTCAGACTGCAACTCCGGACTTGCCGCAGATAGTTCAGGGCGGTCACTAACACGGGCCGGTGATGACCTGTGAGTTCGAAGTGAAGTAAACAGGGATGTAGAAAAAGGAATTCAAAAACACCGATGGCAACGCAAACGCGGGCCACCGGTGTTTTGCGTTATGGGCTCAGAATTCCCAGACCACCTTGGCCTTCTGGCCGAACCACTCATCCATTTTCCGGGTGTAGTAGTTCTCAATCACGTTGCGTTTGATCTTCATGGTGGGTGTGAGCATGCCATTTTCCATGGTCCACGGCTCTTTCACCACCACCACAAACGCCAGCTTTTCGTGGCCCTCGCATTGCGCATTCACCGCATCCAGCTCCTGCGCGAGCTCCTGTTCCAGCTCGGCGCGGCTACCACCGGTTTCCAGCTCCTCTCTCGCCTCGTCCGACAGCAGTACCATCAGGCAAGGTTGCGGCTGGTTGGCACCAGCGACACACACCACTTCGGCCTTCGGGTGATTGAAACGGTTCTCGATCGGCACGGGCACCACGTATTTGCCCTTTGAAGTCTTGAACAGATCTTTCACCCGCCCGGTAATGCGGAGGCAACCGTCGCTATCAATTTCCCCCATGTCACCGGTTTTCAGGAAACCGTCATCGGTGATGTCTTCCCGGGTTTTCTCCTCGTTCTTGTAATAACCCAGCATCTGCCCGGGGCTCTTGACCTCGACTTCACCGCCTTCACCAAGACGATGCTCCACACCCGGGTTGGCCATACCAACGGTGCCCACTTTCGCCTGCCCGGGCCGGTTGGCATGGGAATACCCGAAGTTCTCCGACATGCCGTAGACCTCCAGCAACTCCAGACCCAGACTGCGGTACCAGGCAATGATTTCCGCTGACAGAGGGGCCGCCCCGGTCAGTGCGGCACGGCAGTGATCCAGACCCAGCTGTTTGAGGACCTTCTTTTTCACGATGCCGTTGAGAATCGGAATATTGAACAACAGTTTCTGCTTTTTCGGTGGCAGCTTGGCGTTGACGCCCAGGTAGAACTTCATCCACAAACGCGGCACGGAGAAGAACAACGTCGGACGCGCCCGCTGCAGGTCTTCCTGGAAGGTATCCAGTGAGTTGGCGAAATACAGGTGGAAACCGTAATACAGCGACTGGGTTTCCACTGCGGCCCGCTCCGCGACATGTGCCAGCGGCAGGTAGGACAGCATGCGTTCGTCCGAATTCACAGGAAATAGCTGCTGCAGGCCGTCAGCCACCGAAATCATGGTGCGGAAACTGTGCATGACACCTTTCGGGCGCCCGGTGCTGCCTGAGGTATAGACGATGGTGGCAAGGTCGTCGGGGTTGGGCAGAATCGGCTCCGCCGGCTCACACTCGGCAATAATCTCAAGCCACTTTGGCGTGTCATCCCGCGGCGACAATGGCAGGGAGATGATGGGCAACGCCTCGGGAATATGCCCCTTGATATCGTTCCAGCCATCGGCGGTGCCATCGAGTTTGCCAAGGAACAGCAGTTTTGCCTCGCTGTGCTCCAGAACGTAGGCGGCGGTATCACCATTCAGCGTCGGGTAAAGGGGCACCGAAACATGCCCGGCCGCCCAGATAGCCAGGTCGGACAGGATCCAGTGGGCGCTGTTCTTGCCCAGGATCGCGATATTACTGCGCTCGGGCAGCTCCAGACTGTCCAGGTGCGCAGCCATGCGAGACACCTGGTCCGCGGCTTCCTGCCAGGTAATGTCTTCCACTCGCCCATCGGGAAACGGCTGTGTGAGGTAAACGTTATCGGGCGTGTGTCTTGCCCAGTGGTACAGGCAATGGAGTGATGTCTGTTTCTCTATGTCTACAGCCATGAATGGCTCCTTGTTGTTATTGTATAAGCACCAGTTATTATTCTGTTTCTCCTGCATACTACCGGTATTTCAGCTTTCCTCAATAGCCGGACGCGCCTCCGTAACTGACTGATTCCTACTTTGTTCCACTTCCCTCAATTCATTCGTGACACCCCGTCATAATGGTCTACATTGAAGGGCTGTGCGTATACCACGGGTCACTGCAGGAGATGCCCATGAAAACAACAAGTCGCTCGTCTCTGATTTTCCCGGCCTGGGGGCTTATCCTGATTGGCTCTGCTGCTTTCATTTACTGCGCGTCCGCGGGGTTATTAACAACTTGATGCAAGAACTCGTTCTCTACCATTACGCCATGTCTCCATTTTCGGAGAAAATCCGCGTCATGCTTGGCTATGCCGGTCTGGGCTGGCAATCAGTCACCGTAAAGGAAATGCCTCCCCGGCCTGCCCTTGAGGCGATTGCCGGTGGTTACCGCAAAATTCCCGTCGCCCAGAACGGCGCCGATGTGTTCTGTGACAGTCGCAGCGTGGCGGCTGAAATCGCCCGCCTGAGCGGCCGCAAAGAACTGATTCTGGAACAACAGCCCGCTGAGGTTCAGGCGTTCGTCCGGGAGACCGACCTTGAAACCTTCCTGGCCTGTGTCATCGCAGCCAGTGATGGGCGCATGCTGAAAAAGCTGATCAAAGACACCTCCCTGCTGAATGCGTTCCGGTTCCTCAAGGACCGCATCAACATGGGGCGCAAATCCAGGGTCAAGGCTCTCAGGGGGCCGCAGGCAAAGGCCCGTGTGCTTGCCCACATGGCAACCATGGAATCCATGCTGGAACAGGACTTCCTGTTTGGCGAGTCCCCCTGCATTGCCGACTTCTCCGCGTATCACGGGCTCTGGTTTGTGTGCGACCTGGCGGGGAAACCCTGGCTCAGGGACTATCCCCGGGTTCAAACCTGGATGGAGCGCATGAAGGGCTTCGGCCACGGCAAACCGGCTGAGATTACAGAGGATCAGGCGCTGGACATCGCCAGAAACGCCGCGCCCCGAGAGCTGGATAACCAGTCACACCACCCTCAGACCGGACAGACCATCGAAGTGGCACCGGATGACTACGGACGCGAGCCCGTCAGGGGCACACTGGTATTCGGCGATGCGGAAACCCTCATCCTGCAACGCGAGCACCCCCGTACCGGTACGGTTCATGTCTACTTCCCGGCCCAGGGATTCACCGTTACCCCGGTGTGACTCCCTGCCTGCGCCCTCAACCAGAACACTGTATACACATACAGTCTCCGTGTTGTACACTCACGCCATGAAGCGTAGCAACCACCCCACACCCGATCCTGCGGTGTGGGGACCCAATGGAGAGATTCATGGCGGTACAAGCACTGTATTACTCGGAAAGGGATGGACTGGAGATGGCGTTGAAACACCCGGATACCCTGTTGTTCTCATCCAAGGCGGAAGCCGATGCCAGAGACAAGGTACTGGAGCTCGCCGAGGAGATCACCCAGTTCCTGCAAGCCCGGGTCGAAGGTCTGGATGAAAACCTGGCGGAAAAGGCGGCATTGGCCATTGCCGAAGAAAAGGATCTGTTTGGCAAGGCCCTGAAGAAGCCGGCCCTGCTGAACCAGAGCACCCTGCCAGAATAAAGCCGGACGAAATGCCCAGGGACGGGCACTCGCCGCTAGCGCCGGAACCTGGTTTCCAGCACCACCGCCGAATTGGTCCGCTCCACCCCTTCCAGATTACCAATCTCATCCAGCACTGCACTCAACTCCTCCAGGGACTGGGCCTGAACAATGGCTATCAGGTCATACTCTCCGCTGACCGAGAACAGCTGCGACACCTGGCTGATGCTATCCAGAGAGGCATTGGTTCGGGCTGTGAGCTTCTGATAGACCTTGATGGACACGTGGGCCTCAACCTGATTGGCGGCATAGGCATCCCCCAGTTGCACCGAGTATCCCTTGATCACCCCGTTACTCTCCAGCCGGCCAAGCCGATTCTGTACGGTGGATCGCGACAAGTGGAGCGCGCGCGCCAGATCCGAAATACTCATTCGCGCGTTCTGGCGCAACAGCATCAGCAGCTTCTGATCTTGCTTACTTAGCATATTGTCAATTTACCTTGTCATTTTGACTCATCTTTTCATTATTTCGATCATTTCGCCACTACAAATTACCGCTCACCCCTTACATACTGACCCGCAAGAAAACATGACAACAGAACCACCATCCGACTGCGGGGACTGCCGATGATTATCCGCCCAATACAGTACAGGGATCTGCCAGCGCTGCAGGAGATTGCACGGGAATCCGGCCCCGGATTCACCTCACTGGTTGACGACCGGACCTATCTGGAAAGCAAGATTCGACACGCCATCGACAGTTTCGGACGCGACATCCAGCGGCCGGGCAACGAGCACTACCTGTTTGTTCTGGAGGACGAAAACACCGGTGATATCATGGGCACCACCGGTATCGAGGCCTCCGCCGGGCATGAGCGACCACTTTGCCACTTCAGGCGGGAAACCGGGAATCTTATCCGCTGCACCCACTATACGGGCTGCAGCGAAATCTGCAGTCTGTACCTGCGCCCCAGATACCGGCAGGCGAACGCCGGCAAGCTGCTGTCAAAGGTGCGCTTCCTGTTCATGGCTCAGAATCCCCAGCGGTTTTCCTCCACCATCATCGCCGAGATGCGGGGTGTCTCCGATGCCGGTGGCCAGTCCCCCTTCTGGAACTGGCTGAAAACCCGCGCCGGCGACCTGGATTTTGCCACCGTCACCCGGCTGGCCGGGACCGGCACCCCTGAATTCATGGATACCATACTGCCGGCTGGTCCGCTTCCCGTAACTGACATTCCACCGGAAGCGCAGCGGGTCATCGGACAGGTTCACGAACAGACGCGACCGGCACTGAAGATGCTGGAAGCCGAGGGGTTCCGCCATACCGGATTTGTCGATCTGTTTGATGCGGGCCCCACGGTGGAGGCGGAACTGTACGACATCATCAGCATCAAACTCTCCAACCAGTGTCAGGTTCAGGTGGTGGACGACAGCATGACCGCGATTACCCGACATCAGCCTGGCAACCGCAACCAGGCTATGCTGATTACCAATATGGAATTGGCGGATTTCCGCGCCACGGTCACTGAAGCAGCGACCTGGCTCCCCCATCACAACCTGCTCACCGTGCCGGAATCCCTGGCGCGAGCGCTGGGCCTGGTGGACGGCGGCATGACCCGCTTCCTGCCACTGGCGCAGGCCGCAGCAAGAACCGAATTCCACTCCCGGACACCGGAGGTCAAATATGCACACTGATCGCAATAAACTGTTTCAGCACCTGTGGGACAACTACCGCGAGGTAACGCCCTCAGCCAAGGAAATTCACCGGATTCTCGGGGCTGCGGAAGGTCAGCGCATCGTGAATGACCACATCGCCCTGCGCACGTTCAACCTTGCCCCCGTGGGTCTTGAGGCACTGGCTGAGCATTTCACGTCGCTCGGATACCACCAGGGCGGCGAGTACCATTTCGAAGCCAAGAAACTCTACGCCCAACACTATGAGCACCCGGACCCTGTCGCCCCCAAAGTTTTCATATCGGAACTTCTGACCGAACAGTGCTCCCCGGAATTGCAGACCATCGCCAGCGAGCTGGTGGCGCAAATCAACCCTGAGGATGTACAGGCGGACAATTTTCTCTATTCCGGGCGGCACTGGAGCATTGAGCATGCCACCTATGAAACCCTGCTGCAGGAAAGCGAATATGCAGCCTGGTTGGCCGCCTGGGGGTTCCGGGCCAATCATTTCACCGTAAGCATCAACCAGCTTAACCAGTACCAGACGGTGGCGGAGATCAACCAGTTGCTCAAAGACAACGGCTACCGGGTCAACGATTCCGGCGGGGAGATCAAGGGCTCACCGCAGGAGCTGCTGGAGCAGTCCTCCACCATGGCGGACCGGGTTCCGGTAGGGTTTTCCGACGGCACGGCAACCATTCCCAGCTGTTTCTATGAATTTGCCCTGCGCTACCCCGATGCCAGCGGCAAACTCTACCCCGGGTTTGTGGCAGCTTCAGCGGACAAGATCTTTGAGAGTACCAACGCGGGCTGACGGTTGTCAGCCCGGCTCCTCCGGCCAGCCCGCGGCACCCAGAAGCGGAACAAATCGCACACCGCCCAGGCTCTCCCGCTCGTATCCGGTTGCCGACATCCTGGTAAGACGAACCAGGTCCTGGCTGGTGTGCTCTCCACCCACGGGCATAACCAGCCGGCCACCCACAGCCAACTGATCGGTCAGGGCAGGCGGAATGGATGGCCCACCGGCGGCAACAACGATGCCATCAAAGGGGGCCGCCTCCGGCCACCCCAGCGTGCCATCGCCACAGCGCACGTGAACATTGCCAAACGCCTCGTTGCGCAACACCTCCCGGGCACGCTCCGCCAGCACCGGCAAGCGCTCAATGCCGAATACCTCCCCGGCGATGCAGGCAAGCACCGCTGCGCAATAGCCGGATCCGGTGCCGATATCCAGTACTTTTTCCCCACCCTGTAATGCCAGCGCCTCGATCATCAATGCCACTACGTACGGCTGGGATATTGTCTGTCCTTCACCAATGGCCAGGGGACCGTCCTCATAGGCCAGGTGCTGCATGTCATCAGGCACGAATCGCTCCCGCCGTACACGGCGCATGGCGGCCAGCAGCAGGAGCGAGGCAATCCCCCGCCCCTCAATCTGGCGTTCAACCATCGATAGCCTGAGCGTATTAAATTCGGGCTTTTTCATCATCTCCCCCTGATTTCGCTCCATGGGTCGCGGCCACCTTACTTTAGGTAACAAAACACCTACGTTTAACAATGGACGTCGAGCATTCGCCTGACTACTTTTTCAACCATAGCCTTCGATAGATGTCGCAGGCCACCAACAAAAACAACAAGGCAGTTGCCTTACTGCCGCTTGTGAGACAGGAGATCGGGAATGTCCGAACCGGTGAACCACCTGGAGGAACGAACACGGGATGCCAACGAGCTCCTGGAAGCAATCATGCCATCCGCCATCACCCTGGCAATGATGCTCAGGCACCGCAAAATGGCGAACTGGCTGCGCACCGAATTTGAGGGCTACAGTGACAGCACACAGGCACCTCCGTACCGACGGGACCTGCCCGGCCACATCGTTGCCCGCTCCCCCCAGTATGGCTGGATTCCCGCACCGGTGGATGACAAACAGAAACTGGACTACGGCCATCTGGACCTGATGGATGGCATCAAGGCCCTGGAGAAAATCTGCCTGAACTGCAAAAAAGGCAACGGCAACCGGGTCCTGTTACCGCCGGATGACATGGCGAACCTGCAATCCCGGATCAACCTGAGTGCTGAACTGGCCATCAACGTTAGCCGTGATACCTACTCAGGGGTCCTGAAAGCCGTTCGGGCTGCCATCTATCTGTGGACCCAGGAACTGATGGCACAGGGCGTCGGCGGCGAGCACAACTCCTTCAGCGCCGAGGAACGCGGCAAAGTGGCCACACTGGATGAGCCCGAACAGTTCTGGCGTCGCGCGATGTCCGAGCTGGACAACCTGCCCATTCCGGACACCAGGGAGGTTGGCTTTTTCGAACGCGTCTTCGGCCGCACCGGTTGACCTGACCAAAAGCGCCCCGACTGGTCTTCTGTCGGGGCTCTGATCCCACTTCAGTATGTGACACGGTGTCGATCAAAAATCTCCTGGATTTCCCGCTCTTCCTCCGAGGGAATCATCACTTTGATCACCTGGTTTTCCTTGTCCAGATAGATCGACTCCCTGGGCAACCCCGTTGCCAGTAAATCCTCTTCGGTGTTCCTCGCCTGATCAATATCCTCGTAATGTCCGTTCACTGTCTTGTTCATTGGGCACACCTCCTTTTTAACCGCCCATTTTAAGTCTAGGATTAACAGCAGGACTGTTCAATTTTTGCCCGCTCTGGAGGGAAAGGATGTCCTCAGGATTGACGGTTGTACGAGGGATACTCTTGCTGGTGCTGTGTCTGTGGCCCCTGAGCAGTCTGGCAAACGATGCCATCCGCGAGCGTGCGCAAGCCATTCACCAGGGATTTCCGGTCAGTGCGCTGGGAGAGCCGCTACTGGCAATGGATACCCTGTCGGCATTCTACGGCCACAGGGGCTATGCCCTGGCATGGACCCGGGACGAGGATCGGGAAGCCTTACTGAGGACCATCAGAGAGTCCGAGCGCCACGGCCTGACACCCGCCGACTATCATTACAACCTGCTGGCCAGCTTTGCAGCACAACCTCCTGACGACCTGGATCCCGAGTCCAGGGCGGATCTGGACCTGCTGCTGACTGACAGCCTGCTGTTGCTCGCCTCTCACCTGCTGGATGGCAAGGTGAACCGGGAGTCGCTGGAGGCGGAGTGGACGGCAAACCGTCACGGTCGCCGCCTGGACGAGGTGGTTGCCCGGGCCCTGGAAAATCAAACCATCGATACCCTGCTCCGCCACCTGGCTCCTTCCCAGCGTGGCTACCAGCAACTGCTGGAAGCACGGACATTCCTGCAATCCCTGCTCACCGTTCCCTGGAAACCGGTTGCCGGAGGCGCAACCATCCGGCCTGGCATGACCGACGACCGGCTGCCGTTCATCCGTCAGCGCCTGATTGCCCTGGGGGACCTCATGCCCACCGAATCACTGGAAGATCAGGTCATTGAGCGCCACTACGATGACAGGCTAATGTCAGCGGTGATGAGCTTCCAGGCCCGCCATGGGCTGGATACAGACGGATTGATCGGCCCACAGACCCTTGCGGCCTTTAACATCACCCCGCAACAGAAGCTGGCCCAGCTTGATGCCAATCTGGAACGCTGGCGATGGTTACCCGATGAGCTTGAGGAAACCCATGTTATCGTAAATATTGCCGGATTCGAGCTACGCATGGTGAAAGACGGCAAGGAGGTCCTGAACACCCGGGTGATCGTCGGGCGTCCATACCGGCAAACACCGGTCTTCCGCGATCAGATCCGCTATCTGGTGTTCAACCCGACCTGGACGGTTCCCCGCACGATCATGATCGAAGACCAGTTGCCCATCATACGGCGGAACCCGGACTACCTGCGAACAATGGACTTCACCGTCTACCGCGGCTGGGGCGCGGACCGGGAATGGGTTGACCCTGAAACCATCGACTGGTGGCTGCTTTCAAAGAACCATTTCCCGTTCCAGCTTGTACAGGAGTCGGGGCCCCGCAACGCGCTCGGACAGGTCAAGTTCATGTTCCCGAACGAGTTCGACATATACCTGCACGATACCCCTGCCCGAGCACTCTTTACCCGCAACGAACGCGCCTTCAGTTCGGGCTGCATTCGCGTCGAAGATCCGTTCCGGCTTGCCAGCCTGCTGCTGGAGGGGCAGAACGGCTGGACCCGGGAGCATGTCGACAAACTGGTCAGTTCCCGACAACAGACCACCGTCTATCTCAAACAGCCAGTGCCCGTGTACCTGGAGTACTGGACCACCTGGGTCGACAGGGACGGCACCCTGCAGTTTCGCAACGATGTCTACGAGCGCAACCCGCGCCTGATTTCAGAACTGACTGCAACGTCCCCAACCCTGTCGCCGGAACAGGCCAGTTCGGATTAGTGTTCAGAACCACGCAGCATTGCCTGCATCAACTCATTCGCATCAAACTTGGTCAACGCCTCATTGGCGCCGACCTGATTGGCATAACTCAGGCTCATTTCGCTGTTCAGGGAGGTGTGCAGAATAATGTAAGGCTGCTTGAGCGACGTGTTATCCCGAATATTGAACGCCAGCTCATAGCCGTCCAGCCCCGGCATTTCAATATCACTCACCAGGATATCCACGGGCTGATCGACATCAGCCGCCTGCAGCATGATGTCCAGGGCGCTCTGGCCGTTGCTGGTCACCTCATAGGAAATGCCCTTGCTGTCCAGTACATCGGAAAGCTGTTTGCGGGCCACCTGGGAATCGTCCACCAACAGGATTCGCTGCGCGCGCAGGGTTTCACTCTCCACATCCGTCAGGGCTGCGGCATCGGTATTGACCGCGGAAGGGTAAACCTTGGAAAGCAGTAGCTCGACATCCAGTAACTGGATCAGTTCACCTTCCAGATCCAGCAGACCAGTCACAAACGCCTGGTCACCCAGGGCGGCCGGTGGTGACTGAACCTGTTTCCAGTCAGCCTCAATAATCTTGTTGACGCTGCGCACCACAAAACCGATTTCCTGACGCTGGATATCCGTCACAATAATGGAGCTGGCCTTCTGCTCCTCAGCACTCAATGGCCGCCCACCCACGGCCGCCGCCATATCAATCACCGGTACTGCGGCGCCACGAAATGACATGGTGCCAAGTACCGCGGAATGGCTGTGCGGCAACCTGGTCAGCCGGGCAAACGGCAGTATTTCGCGGATTTTCAGTGTCCCGATGGCGAAAGGCTTTTGTCCTGTCAGGCTGAACAGCAGCAATTTCTGGGAATGGGCGGTTTGTCTGGACATAACGGGCGCGAATCCTTTGGCAAGGTAACAATAGCAACACTCTGGCAGAGCCGGTCCGGGGGAAGGCATCGGTGTATCCCCGTTCTTGAGCACAGCTCATCCGGACGGTCAGATTGCCATATTCCCGCCAAAAGAGTGTATCGATTTCGTTACACCTGCTCCTGCGCCGCCTACCTGCCTGTTACCGGATTACATTTCCCGCAGATACCCCGGCCCCGACAGCTGGTACATCTGCCTCTCCACCCAGCCAGTACGTTCCCACACATACGCGGAGGGATTGCCCGCGCTCAGCACTTTCGGATTGGGCAGCACTGCGGCAAGCCTTGCTGCCTGAGATGGTGAAAGATAGCGGGCGCTGATACCGAAGTACGCCCGGCTGGCGGCCTCGACGCCGTATATTCCCGGGCCGAATTCAGCCACGTTGAGATAGACCTCCAGAATCCGCTGTTTTGGCCAAAGGGTCTCGAGCCCCAGCGCCAGTCCCGCCTCAAGGGCCTTGCGGATAAAGCTCCGGCCATTCCAGAGAAACAGGTTCTTGGCCGTTTGCTGGGTAATGGTGCTGGCGCCCCGCAAGCCGTCACCCGCCCGGTATTCCGCCAGGGCCTTGCGGATCGCGGCGAAATCCACCCCCCAATGGTCGGGAAAACGCTGATCCTCACTCGCGACGACCGCCAGGGGCATCCACCTGGACATGCTGTCGTAGTCGATCCACTGCTGATGCACCTTGTTGTCGGGATGGCTGACGCCATAGGCCAGCATGAAGGCGGTGGTGGGTGGATTGATAAACCTGAACAGCAACAGGACAGCCACCAACAGCACCAGCAATCCGGCGGATCCCCGGACGAGGAACCGGACAATGCGCCGCGGGAAAGTTTTGTTCGCCAAATGGAAACTCCGATGTACACGCAACTATGCTAAGGGTAGATAGTATGTCGTGGTTCTCGTCCCATTTGAATTACGGCTCCGTCAGGCAACGGTAACCATCGATACCAGCCATTATGGCGTATAGAAGCCTGTAACGGTTGCGGGGTAAGGACGATGGTAGAACACCTTGAATCCGAAGAAGGCGTCAGGTTGCTACTGACACCCAACCAGTCACTGAGTTGGCGTGGTAATGTCCGGGTGTGGGCACTCCTCTTCACCCTGTCGCTGATTATCGCCACAGGCATGGCGCTGGCGGGCGCCTGGGTGGTGATGCCCTTTGCCGGCATTGAACTGGTCGCCCTGGCGGCGGGCATCTACTACACCGCCAGATCCTGTCAGCTGCGGGA
Organism: Marinobacter alkalisoli; assembly: GCF_045449855.1. Lineage (NCBI taxonomy): Bacteria > Pseudomonadati > Pseudomonadota > Gammaproteobacteria > Pseudomonadales > Marinobacteraceae > Marinobacter > Marinobacter alkalisoli. The sequence continues at coordinate 51,854 of NZ_JBJJLC010000025.1, forward strand.
AGTTCTGTCCATCTCTCCCGGCAATCTGACTCTGGAAAGGGGCCGGCGCACCAAGGAGGCAGAGTGGACAATGCCCCGCCGCTATGCCCGCATTCGCGCCGACATGCCACGACATCCGTTTACACCCCCCAAGCTGTTTCTCTGCTATAGAGGACAGGACATTCCCCTGGGCGGTTTTCTCAACGTAGAGGACACCCAGATACTGCTGCGCATCCTCGAAGGAAAGGGGGTGAGCATCGATCGCAGGGCGCCGGAACCGGACATCGGGTTCTGGTATTGACTCCAGCCCCCTATCGATCCGAAATCATTGGCTGGACAGAATAGACTGGAGCTTCTGGGTCAACTCCACCGCCTCACTGCCGAGATTGGTCAGGTAACCACCATCCTGCTGGGTGATCAGCCCCTTCTGGTGCAACCGTTCGGCCGCTTTCACGATGGCCTCCGGCGCGGAGTGCTGGTGTACCTTGATGCCTTCCTGGGTTGAGGAAGAACCGAACTGCGTGAGCAAATTCAGTTCAGCAAGATGATCAGGGGAAAAAGCCATGGATGATCCTCGTATGATGTTGGAGCTACCCTACTAGTTCTATACGAGGATCGCCGAATCTACAAAACATTTCTGCATAAAGCAGGAAGCCCCGGCTCCCCCCGGCCTCGCCAGCATCACTCCACTTGCGGCTGGTACTGACGAATCAGGTGATCGAGTTCACCCGCCTCACGCACCTGGTCAAGAGCCGCCTGCAGGGCTGCCACTATCGCGGGTGACGTTTCGTTACTCATCGCCAGGTACATGGGCGTTTCACGGAACACCAGGACGGGTTTCAGGCCATCGATACCGTGCTCCTCTTCCGCAACCAACGGACCGACAAGTCCATCGGTCACCCACAGATCGGCCTCTCCCAGCTCTAACCGGCGGGGGTTAACATTCCCGGAGACACTCATGATCACCTCAAATCCCTGGCTGATCAGATAATTAGACATCACATCGCCCTTGTAGCCGGCAATGCGATAGTTTCTGGCATCCTCCAGGGAATCCAGCGTGATATCCGATCCCGGCGCAGCAAACAGCGTCCACTTGATCGGTGCCAACGGCCCTACCCATTGGAACTGGTCTTCACGCTTATCGGTTCGTGCGGTACAGAACAACCCGTGATTTTCACGTCCCTGGATCCAATTGTAGGCATAGCTCCAGTCCCGCATTTTCATTACGTACTCATAATCCACCCGGGCGAGCATGGCCTTCACCATTTCAGCGCAAATACCGGTAATCTCGTCTTCACTGTGGGCGTAGCCTTTGCCGGATATCGCCTGGTTGTATGGCGGATAGTTTTCCGTAAAGATGTACAGGCGCTCGGAAGCACTTGTGCCCGTACTCAGGATGATGGCACTCAGCACAACAAAGCCAGGTACGGCGCCTTTCAGTATCCTTGCGATGAACGTGGTCATCAGGGTAGACATGCTCGTGTCCTTATCGACGATTCTGATAATGTTATTGGAGTCTGTTGGCCGATGCCTATGATTACCGTTCAGAACAGAAAAGTCTGTGACAAAACGTATCTGTGCAAAAGCAAACTAAATCTCGAAAAACATTGTGGAGAGTCATGACCAATCGCGTTGATATTCACTACTGCACCGGCTGCCACTGGTTGATGCGGTCGGCCTGGATGGCCCAGGAACTGCTGACTACCTTTGAAGGCGAACTGGATGAGCTGACACTGCACCCCGGTTCCGGTGGCATTTTCGAGATCTGGGTAAACGGTAAGCAAATCTGGTCGCGGGAGCAACAGGGAGGCTTCCCGGAGATCAAGCAGCTCAAGCAACTGGTCCGGGATGAAATCAGTCCACAACGGGATCTCGGTCATTCCGACAAAAAGGCCTGAGGAATTAGTCTAAGCCAGGGTGTAATTGGCCGCGATATACGCTACAAAATCAGTGACCATTACAACAAAAATACTCTGGTTATACGGCATGAATGACAGCACAAGACCTGCTCCAGAACACTTCGACTACATCATCGTGGGTGCCGGCACCGCCGGTTGCCTGCTTGCCAATCGCCTCAGCGCCAACCCGGAGCACCGGGTACTGCTGATTGAAGCCGGCGGGCGGGACAACTACCACTGGATTCATATCCCCGTGGGTTATCTCTACTGCATTGATAACCCCCGCACCGACTGGCGCTTCAGAACCGAGCCATCACCCGGCCTTAACGGTCGCTCGCTGATCTATCCGCGGGGCAAGACTCTGGGAGGCTGCTCCAGCATCAACGGCATGCTCTATATCCGTGGCCAGCGCCGCGACTACAATCACTGGGCGGACCTGACCGGAGACGACTCCTGGAGCTGGGACAACTGCCTGCCGGACTTCATGCGCCACGAAGACCATTACCGGCTCGATACCGGCGGAGATGCCGACGATCACCACACCCGGTTCCACGGCCATGGCGGTGAGTGGCGGGTGGAACATCAGCGACTGAAATGGCAGGTGCTGGAGGATTTCGCCGAGGCCGCCGTGCAGGCCGGCATTCCCCGCACCCAGGATTTCAATCGTGGCGACAATGAGGGCGTCGATTATTTCGAGGTAAACCAGCGCGCCGGCTGGCGCTGGAACACCTCCAAGGCCTTTCTCCGAAGTGCCGCCAAACGACCAAACCTCACGGTATGGCACTCAACCCAGGTGCTTGGGCTGACAATGGAAACCGGCGCGGGAGGCCAGCCCCGCTGCTCCGGTGTTCGTATTGCCCGGCCTGGAAAGGGTGAAACCGTCGCGGTGGCGTCGACAGAAGTCATCCTTTCCGCCGGCTCCATTGGCTCACCGCAACTGTTACAACTCTCCGGCATTGGCCCGGCCGACCTGCTCAACCAGTACGATATCCCGGTGGTTGCAGACCTGCCCGGTGTTGGTGAAAACCTCCAGGACCACCTGCAGATTCGCTCGGTCTACAAAGTCCACGGCGCCAACACCCTCAACACCATGGCCGGCTCCCTGATTGGCAAGGTGAAAATCGGTCTTGAGTACCTGTTCAAACGCTCAGGCCCCATGAGCATGGCGCCGTCCCAGCTGTGCGCCTTCACCCGCAGCTCCGATGCCTACGATTACGCCAACATCCAGTACCACGTACAACCGCTGAGCCTGGAAGCCTTCGGCCAACCCCTGCACGATTTCCCGGCCATCACCGCCAGCGTGTGCAACCTGAACCCCACGAGCCGGGGCACGGTGCGCATCCGCAGCCGCGATCCCCGTGAAGCGCCGGCCATCGCCCCCAACTACCTGAGCACGCCGGAAGACCACAAGGTAGCCGCCGATTCGTTGCGGGTCACCCGCCGCATCGCCGAACAACCGGCCTTTGCCAAGTACCAGCCGGAAGAATACAAACCCGGCATGCAATACCAGACCGACGACGAACTGGCACGCCTGGCCGGAGACATCGGCACCACCATCTTCCATCCCGTGGGCACAACCCGCATGGGCCGGGCCGATGACGACATGGCGGTGGTGGATTCCCATCTGCGGGTTCGCGGGGTCGACGGTTTGCGGGTAGTGGATGCCGGTGTCATGCCTACCATCACCAGTGGCAACACCAACTCACCAACACTGATGATCGCGGAGAAAGCAGCCGCCTGGATACTGGCCGGCGAATAAGCCGGCCTGAAAGGAGAAGGGTTCGGGGCGGGTTTTATTCAGCCAGGGCCACGATGTCCGGATACTCATGAATCCGGACCGCGTCCTCGCCATCCGAGGTCAATGACAGCCCACAGACCTCGTTCACCATAGCTCGGGCAACGGTATCAGCCTCAATACCACGGTATTTTTCCAGCGGCCCGAACAGTGCCCGGTTGATCAGGGGCATGGCCTTCATGCCCAGGGCCTCGGCGGTACGGTGTTCCTTGCGGTCCCCGAGCAACAGGCTGGGACGATAGATCGACAGGAAGGGATAGCCAAGACTGCTGACACTGTCTTCCAGTTCCCCTTTTACGCGGTTGTAGAACACCGTCGAGGATGACGAAGACGCAATTGCGGACATCAGCACAAACGCCCGTGCACCCTGGGAGCGCCCGAGTTCCGCTGCCTTCAGGGGATAACCGTAATCCACCTTACGAAACGTCTGCTGGGAACCGGCTTTGCGGATAGTGGTGCCGAGACAACAGACAATAACGTCGGTCTTAAACAGATCCGCGTGGTCATCCAGCCGGTCAAAATCCACCTCCCACTGCATCAGTTTCGGATGCTGCCTGTCGGCTGCCCGCCGCACGGGCATCACCACAGAGGCCACCTCATCCCTCGCCAGCAACCCGTCCACCACCTTGCCGCCGGTGAGACCTGTTGCACCCAAAACCGTAACCGTGATCGCTGTCATTTTCCGCAGTCCTCGCATCCATCTTTGCAGAAGGCTAACATTCTATCTCACTCCACACTCAAGAATTTTCGAGGATTAACCTGACATGCCCAACCGGGAAACCACCACCGGCCATTCCGACCTGAAAGCCAGACAACAGGCAACGCTTGTCCGCCTCGACAAGTTTTCCCGGATCACCGACACCGCCATCCGGATTCCGTTTACCCGGATCCGTCTCGGCCTCGATCCCATTATCGGCCTGCTGCCCGTAGTGGGTGACCTCATCGGCCTGGTGCTGTCGCTGTATGTTCTGGTGGAAGCGCAGCGGGCCGGCGCCAGCAAACGTGTCAAGGCGCATATGGTCAAGAATATGTTGATTGAAACTTTCGGTGGCATGGTGCCTGTGGTGGGGGATGCCTTTGATATCGTCTACAAGGCAAACACCCGCAATACACGCCTGTTGCGGGAGTATCTGGAACAAGAGCTGAATACGGAACCGCAGCCCCGCTTTCCGTGGATGCAACTGGTTTTCCTGGTCATCCTTCTAGCCGTACTGACGGGACTGGTGGCACCGCTGATTCTAGGATGACGGCGCGGCAGCCACCACGGTAGCGCCAATCACTGACAAGCATTGCGCCCGGCACACCACATCCAGTGGTGTTTTCCCGGCAACATCCCCATCCGCGGTAACCGTCTTGGGTTTACGGGTAGTCACACGGCAACGCTGTCCCTTGAGGTGGACCACCGTGCGGGTGCGTCGGGGGGACTGCCGGTTCAATTGCAGCAGAACAAAGCTCAGCAGCAGTTGAAGCAGCGGGCGGGGTTTCACCGCGATCACATCCAGGCGCCCGCTGTTGGCTGAGGCTTCCGGCACCTCATTGCCACCTCCAAAAAAAGCACCATTGGCTATCGCAACAGACAACCAGCGGCCACGGACATATCCGTTGTCGCATCGAATTTCTGCATGAAACCCGCGTTTGTCGCTCAGCTTTCGCAACAGCTCCACGCCATAGCTGAAACGGCCCCACAGTTTCTTCCGGGAGTCGTCAGACTGGCAAACCGGAACCGTACCCAGGCCGATATGCGCCACATTCAGAAACAGCTGCTCATCGAATTCCGCGACATCAACACGCTGGCTTTCACCTTTGCGGATGAGGGCACACAGAGCATCCGGCGCCTCTGGCAAGTCCAGATTGCGGGCAAAATCGTTGGCGGTGCCGGAAGGCAGCACCGCCAGTGTGGCGTCATGCTCCAGGCATATCCGGGCGCCCATATTCACCGAACCATCCCCGCCGGCTACCATCACCACATCCCCGGGCTGCACCTGCCTGGTCCAGTCGTCATGCTCAAAGTCACAACAGGTCGGATCGTGAATACCGGCGTCCGCCAGTTGCGCCAACCAGAAATCACGACCCCGCTGGCCATCGCCGGCCCTGGGATTCGCCACCAGCCAATAGGTCATTCGATTATTCCCTGCCCGAGATTGCTGCACCCCAACGGTTTTCCGTATGAAGCCCTATCAAAAGATAACCCAGAGCGCCTGTGTGCGCCGCAATTCCAGGTTACGGTTTGGATAACCGGGCCTTATCGCCGGGACAATGCTCCCGATCGCTGGGTAACCACCAGAGCCACCCCGGTGATGGAGATGGCGCCACCCACCATAGCCAGCAGGCCCAGCCGCTCGTCAAACAGCCAGTAGGCCTCCAGCGCCGTCACCGGCGGCACCAGGTAAAACAGGCTGGCCACCTGCGAGGCCGCCCCCTGACGGATCAGCCACATCAGCAACAGGATGGCGCCGATGGATACACCAAATACCAGCCAGGCCATGGATAGCTGCAGCTGAAGCGCCCATTCCACTTCCCGGGTTTCCAGTGTGAAAGCCCCGATGGCAAAAAACACCGCCGCAGCGCTGTACTGGATAAGCGTGCCCGCCACCAGGTCCGCCTGAGTGCCGTTGCGTTTCTGGTACACCGTTCCCAGGGATATCCCCGCCAGGGAGAACCCCGCCCAGACCAGCGTCCATAACGGGAAATCCGAGGCTGTGCCTTCACCACCGACAAACTTCTCCAGCAACACCAGCGTGACGCCCACGAGCCCGAAGGCCAGCCCCAGCCATTGCCGCCCCGAAACGCCTTCTTTCAGAACAATCACTGCTGCGGCCGCCGTAACCAGCGGCTGCAGCCCGACAATCAGGGACACAATGCCCGACGGCATACCACCCTGAATGGCGTAATACACACCACCCAGATAACAGCCGTGGACCAGCAGCCCGGTAACCGCCAGATGACCCGCAGCCCGCCATCCCGGCCAGCGGGTCTTCATCAGCCAGGCCAGCCCCGCCAACAGCACCAGGGTGAACAGCATGCGGATCAACAGCAGCGTGAACGGCTCCGCATACGGCAGCCCGTACTTGGCCCCGATGAATCCGGTACTCCACAACCAAACAAACAGCGCGGGCACCAGAAAGGTAAAGAAAACTGAGCGCATGACGATTCAACCAGGCAAAAGATTCCAGAATACAGCCACTTTAAAAGTTAGCAGCCAATCAATACAGATACAGACAATGGGCTTTACCACCATCACAGTCACGAATTCATGACCCTGTCCTGCCCCGGGCCAACCCGTTATCATTCACGCCATGAAACTTTCGCGAATCCTCAGCAACCAGAACGGCGTCAGCCGCAAGCAGGCCAATGCATTGATTGCCGCCGGTCGCGCCACGGTGAATGCCGAAGTATGTACCGACGCCTCTCTGGATGTGGACCGGTTCGCCACCGTCGCCGTTGATGACACTATCATCCAGCAAGGCTCACCGGCCCGCTACCTGATGCTGAACAAACCCGCCGGGTACCTGAGTGCCACCGAGGACGACGTCCACCCCACGGTACTGGACCTGATTGCCCCGGACCTGCGGGCCGGCCTGCATATCGCGGGGCGCCTGGACCGGGCCACCACCGGCTTGCTGATACTGACCAACGACGGTACCTGGTCCCGGGAACTGACTGAACCCCGGATCAGGATTCCCAAGGTTTACCGGGTGACCACTGCCCACCCCATATCTCCGGAAACCGAGGAACGCTTTGCCGAGGGCATCTGGTTTGAATACGAACAACTGACAACGTCACCTGCACACATAGAACAGATGGATGCCACCAACGCCCGACTGACCATTTACGAAGGCCGCTATCATCAGGTCAAAAGAATGTTCCATGCCGTGGGTAACCGGGTGATCTCCCTGCATCGGGAGCGGATGGGTGCCATAGCCCTCGACGGAAAACTTCAACCGGGAGAGTACCGTGCATTGAATCAGCAAGAAACTCAGTCGATCCCCTGCAGATAAGGTTAGCTGTCCCTGCCCATCTTCTGCTAGAACCGCTGATCACCACCGTTTTACCCGCCACGCCCATGATCATTTTCCCCACGCTTGTGAATGGATCAAAAGCCTAGGGTCAAAGCCTGTGCAAATACAATGACTGGAGACACCATCACATTTGCGAATATCGACACTTATCGTTACGTTTCTTACGTATCACAACGACGTATACTGGCGGTTATCAGACAGTTGTCCGTTCAGGTTTCTCATGAGTGCACAATGACAAGCAGTAATCTTCTCTGCCCACCATTACTGGTAACCCTATTGTTGGCGCTATTGTCCCAACCAGTCGTTGGTGGCAGCGTGAAACGCATAGTTCACCCCGACGGCACGGTGGAATACACTAATGTTAAGGGCGGTGAACAACGACACGCTTCCAGTAAGAATGAGGTGGTCTATCGGTATCAGGATAAAAATGGCGTGGTCGCCTACAGCGGCAACCGGCCGGCAGGGGCGGATTTTGATGTCATTCGCTTCCACTGCTATGCCTGCAACCCGAATTCGAAGGTGAACTGGCAGACCACGCCACTTTACCGCGAGCCCTACCGGGACGAAATCCAGGCGGCTGCCCGGCAATTCCAGATTGATCCGGCACTGGTTCGCGCCGTCATCCATGCCGAATCCGCCTTCAACGCCGGCGCGGTCTCCCCCAAGGGCGCCCAGGGGCTGATGCAACTAATGCCGGCAACCGCCCGGGAACTGGCGGTCAGCAATGCCATGAATGCGGCCGAAAATATCCGCGGTGGAGTCAATTACCTGGCGCAGATGCTGAAACGTTTCGGCGGTGATACCAAACTGGCCACCGCAGCTTACAATGCCGGCCCCGGAGCTGTAGGTCGCCATGGCGGCATCCCGCCGTACGCGGAAACCCGGGCCTACGTTGAACGAGTGGGTATCCTCCATGAACGTTACGCGCGTCACTAAAGTTCTCGCCAGCCTTACCTTACTGCTGGCCATCAACCCCGTGATGGCTTCTTTCCGCTGTGGCAGTGCGCTGGTCAGCCAGGGGGACTGGCCCATCGAGGTGGAAGAACGCTGCGGCCAGCCGGATTATGTTGCGCAATACCCCCAGGCCGTCATACCGGGACTTGGCGTGGTACAAACCGAAGAACACTGGTACTACAACCGCGGTCCTCAGAGTTTCATTCGTCGATTGGTTTTCCGGAACGGCAAGCTCCATCGGGAAGACAGCCTGGGTTATGGCTTTTACCCGGATAACGCGGGTCCCTGCACTACCGGCGCCCTGCAGGAAGGTATCAGCGAATTCGAAGTGATGGCCCGCTGTGGCGACCCATTGTCCAGACAGGTGACCTGGCAGGTCGTGACTCCCCATCGTGCCGGCTCCGGTCTGGCCGCGGAGAGCTACCCCGTGCCCGTCGAGGAATGGCTGTACGAACTGAGCAACACGCAATTCCGCCGGGTGATCACTCTGCGCAACGGTCGGGTGATTGATGTGGAATCCACCAAAAAACCCCATTAACCAGCCTTGCCCGACATTCACTCCGGTCAGCGACTGGAAAGCTTCTCCCGGGTTTGCAGGCGTCCTTTACGACGGATTTCGGCATTGTCGAACCGACGCTGCTGTTCATCGGTTTCAGGAATAACCTGCGGCACATCCACCGGCTTGCCCTCTTCGTCCAGCGCCACGAAGGTGAAAAACGCAGACAGAATATGCCGCACGTCCCCGGTATAGCTGTTTTCAGCCTCGACCCTGGCACCAATCTCCATGGACGACCCCCAGCTTCGGTTCAGGGCCAGGCTGAACAACAGGGTATCGTTCCCTTTCGCAGGCGCCCGGAAGTGAATGGAGTCCACCGCAGCCGTCACACAGACATGGGCCGAATGACGCTCAGCCACTACCAATGCCAGGCGATCGCACTTGGCCATGATCATTCCACCGAACACTGTGTTGTGGGAGTTCATGTCGTTGGGAAACACTTTATAGACATGCTTCTCAATGGCTGATGCGGAAACGGGTTTGGAGTCGGTACTGGGCATGATTCCCTCCTGGGTGGACCAAGTTGCCAAGCGTACTGAAACCATCTCACAGATAATAGTAATAATTGACAGTCTCTGGCCCGCCCGAGTGATCCTCACCTCGCCATGCTACAACCGCCAGCGTAGCGGATTCGTCGGTTGCAGCATGCCATCCTCGTCCCAATCATCCCAGCCGGTGAAGGGAATCACAGACTCTGTCGCAAGGTCAGGCAGCCGACGTGCCCAGGCGTTCTTCATGGCCTCCAGGCGATCCCGGAATACCTGCTCGTCCTGATAGCGAATGCCGCCGCCCTGAACGCCATAACTGACTTGTGGAGCCAGCACCTCATACCCCACGTAATAGAGTGAGGAGTGCATCGGCCATAGCCATTCCACCATGTTGCCGGCCCTGCCGAAGGGCTGAAACGCCTGCTCCGGAGAGCCCGCCGTTACCGAGCAGATTGCGCGCTTGCCCCGGAAATGACCGTGATCATAGCGCCGGCTGCCGGAGTACATACCGCCATAGACCAGGACCCGGTCGAACCAGCCTTTCAGGATAGCCGGCTGGGCGTGCCACCACAGTGGGAACTGGAAGATCACCAGGTCCGCCCACTCCAGGCGGCGTATTTCCCGCTGAACATCCGCCGGGAGCAGGGCTCGCTCATAGTGAGCCCTTTGCTCGGTCAACGGCGCAAAATAGCTGTCATCCACCCGCCGGGAATAGTGAGTGGCACGCTCCACCGGATCAAATCCCTCGCCGTACAGGTCATCCAGCTCAACCTCGTGCCCGGCCTCTTTTAGCCTGGTCACCGCAACGTCGGCCAGGCCACCGTTGAAGGACGACCGCTCGGGGTGGGCTAGAACAATCAAGACTTTCATCTCGGGACTCCCTGCTGCATCCATGTGTGAACAGCCTAATCTGTTCACATCAACACAGGAATTCCACAAAACCGAGAATCATCTTTGCATGAACGAACAACGTATTCGTTGGGATGACCTGAAAATCGTGCAGGCCATTGCGGAGTCCGGCTCACTGGCTGGTGCTGAGGCGTTTGGCCACCCATCGATGATACAGCCACGCCAGAGTGGGCCGAATCACGGGCAAGCCAATCAACCACGCCAGGGGTTTCAGCGCGAAAACGCGGGACATCAGCAGGATATAGGCGTCCATTTCCCGGTGTACCCGGCCCTGGTCGTCCTTGACGTGCAGCTCCCTGAGGGCCTTGTCAGGATCGATACCTTCACGGCGCAGTTCATCGTCACGCCCGGTAATGTCCAGCCATTCAACGGATGCCCCGGTTTTTCCCGCCAGCTTTTCGTACCACCGGCGGTCCTTGATGCAGGCGGGGCAGGAGCCATCATAGAACACCACCAGTTTGCCGGCTGAGGTAGCCATAGTCGCCTCCTTCAGGAATATTGGCGCTACACCCATTATCAATTCCGGATGGCAGCTCTTTCAAATCAGATTAAGCACGCCCCAGGAACCGGCGTTCCTCCACATTCACCTTGATTCTATCGCCGGTGGAAATGTGCTCGGGCACCTGGATCACCAGCCCCGTCGACAATGTCGCTGGTTTGGTCCTCGCCGTTGCCGAACCGCCCTTGACTGAAGGATCGGTTTCCAGAATCTCCAGGTCCACCGTCGGCGGCAGATCCAGCGCGACCGGGGCGTCGCTCACCAGGATCACCATCAGTCCCTGGGTGTCCTCGCTGATAAACAGCAGTTCTTCGGCGATGGACTCGCGGTTCAGGCTGTACTGCGTGAAGTCTTCGCTGTCCATGAAGACGAATTCATCGCCATCGGAATAGGAAAAGGTCGCCGGTCTGCGAACCAGGTCGGCCAGGTTCAGCATGTCCGAGTCCTTGAAGGTTTCGTCGATCTTGTTTCCATTGACCACATCATACATCCGCATGCGGTACAGGCTGCCACCGGCACGCCCCTGGGGAACGGAGCGCTCGATGTCCTTTACGAAATAGGCCCTGCCCTCATACTCGACGGCTGAATTTTTCTTGATTTCACTGGCTTTTGGCATGTCTTCGGATTCCGGAACAATAAATGGGAAAACAAAGCTGCTGATATACCACGATGTCGGACGACATGCGATAGCGATCGGTGCGGTCGGTCAGGAAATGTGAGCCGCCCCTTCCCTGGGACGACTCACTATTGGCAGGGGTCGTTTACTCGGAGGCAGCGATCAGGCTGGCGTTACCACCGGCAGCGGTGGTATCCACGCACAGGTGGCGCTCAATCACAAACCGCTGGTCCAGGGTATGTTCCGTGATCAACGGCAACAGCGCGCCGTCACGCTTCGCCAGTGCCTGGCGGTATTCCCCCAGCAGGGACTGTTCGGCACAGCTCACCACCGCCTGGAAACCCCGTGCCATTGCCAGGGCCTCGGGTTCCAGCAGTCCTTCAGCTCCGACGATAGGCAGGCCAGCCTCGGCGGCACGGTTTACGGTGTCGTCCACTCCAGGTGCGATCACAACCACTTTATTGCCCTGAGACAACGCCATCGTCGCCTGCTCCAGTGCGGTTTGCTTGTCCGGACCGAGACAGAGAACAACGCCACGGGCGTGGTTGGACAGGCGGTTGAGCTCGCCGGTTGGGCCTGGCAGCTCTTCAGCATGGGCATCCAGCGGCTCTGGAACTTCCCCGAAGATCGGCTTCATTGCCTCGATTCGGGCTTCCGGGGCCGGCGCTTTCATGTCACGCAGATTGCCAATCAGCCCTTCAAGCTTCTTGATATCAACCGGCTTGGCGCCAGCGTCCGCCGGGCGCTCAACCGTTGCCCCTTTCAGGAAGCGACGAACGTACTGCGGGCCACCCGCCTTGGGACCGGTCCCGGACAGGCCTTCACCACCAAACGGCTGGGAGCCGACGATGGCACCAATCTGGTTGCGGTTGACGTAGGTGTTGCCCACCTTGATCCGGCTTGAGATCCGCTCAACGCGGCGGTCAACCCGGCTGTGAATACCGAATGTCAGGCCATAGCCCCTGGCATTGACGGCATCCACCACCTTGTCGATATCCTTGGCCGCAAAGGTGGCCACATGCAGTACCGGGCCGAAGATTTCTTCTTCCATTTCCTCGATGCCGCTGACCTTGAGCACGGCCGGCGAGACAAACAGGCCCTTGTCGGGAACCGGGAGTTTCTTCAGCAGGCGACCATCGCGCTCAAACTTGTCGCAGTGATCAACGATTTTCTTACGGGCGTTCTCATCGATGACCGGGCCCACATCCGTGGACAACAGCCATGGATCACCAATGCCCAGTTCCTCCATGGCGCCGTAAAGCATCTCCAGCAGGTTATCGGCGATGTCTTTCTGCACGTAGAGCATACGCAGCGCCGAACAACGCTGACCCGCGCTCTGGAAGGAGGATGCCAGCACATCCCGCACCACCTGCTCCGGCAGTGCAGTGGAATCCACGATCATGGCGTTGAGGCCGCCGGTTTCTGCCACCAGAGGCGCATCCGGAGCCATGGTTTCCGTCATCATCTTGTTGATGCTCTGGGCCGTTGCCGTGGAGCCGGTAAAGCACACGCCGGCCACCCGCGAATCAGCCGTCAGCGCGGCACCCACGGTCGCGCCCGTGCCGGGCAACAGTTGAATGACGTCGCGGGGTATGCCGGCTTCATGCATCAGTTCCACCGCTCGCGCCGCCAGCAGAGACGTCTGCTCTGCGGGCTTGGCAACCACAGTGTTACCCGCTGCGAGGTTGGCCAGAATCTGGCCGGTGAAGATGGCCAGCGGGAAGTTCCACGGCGAGATACAGCACATCACGCCGCGGGCAGCGCCACTGTCTTTATAGCGGATCGCCTCATTGGCGTAATACTGGGCGAAGTCCACCGCTTCGCGGATCTCGGCAACCGCGTCCAACAGGGACTTGCCCGCCTCACGGGTGGTCAGCGCGAACAGCTCGTATGCATGCTCTTCATAAAGATCACCCACCTTGCGCACTAATGCAGCCCGCTCTTCAACGGGTGTTTCGGACCAGCTACTGAAACCTGCTGCAGCAGCGGTAATAGCCGTGTCCACGTCCGCATCGGAAGCCTGGGTCACATGCCCGACCAGATCGTCCGGATTGGCCGGATTGCGCACAACCTGGACCTCGGTACCGGCCACCTCGCCGGCAATCACCGGACCTGCCTTCCAGCGGTGATCCCGGTAGGCGTCACGACCTTTGTCGATTTCAGCGACAGTCACCGGATCAGTAATGTCCCAGCCCTTGGAGTTGCGGCGATGCTCCCCGAACAACTTGAACGGATGCACGATCGCCTTGCTGGAGATCGTGCTGCCCATTTCCTCCACGCTGAGGATCGGATCCTTGGCGATTTCTTCCGGCGTGATGCTGGTATCGACAATCTGGTTCACAAACGAACTGTTGGCGCCATTCTCAAGCAGGCGGCGGACCAGATAGGCGAGCAGATCCTTGTGGGGACCGACCGGCGCGTAAATACGGCACGGAACGCCACTCGCTTTCAGAACCTCATCGTGCAGGGACTCGCCCATGCCGTGCAGGCGTTGGAATTCGTAGCTATCCACGCCCTTGGCCTGCGCCAGCTCAAGTATCGAAGAGACCGAATGGGCGTTATGGGTGGCGAACTGCGGGTAGATCCGATCCGCCATGTTCAGCAACTTGGTGGCGCAGGAGACGAAAGACACATCGCTGCATGCCTTACGGGTGAAGACCGGGAAGCCGTTCAGGCCCATTACCTGGGCACGCTTGATTTCCGCATCCCAGTAGGCGCCCTTGACCAGGCGAACCATGAAACGGCGATCGTATTTCTCGGCCAGCCCGTAGAGCCAGTCCAGCGTAAACGCCGCACGCTTGCCGTAGGCCTGAACCACCACGCCGAAACCGTCCCAGCCGGCCAGCTCAGGATCAGACACCAGCGCTTCGATCACATCCAGGGACAGATCCAGGCGATCCTGCTCCTCGGCATCAATATTAAAGCCCATGTTAGCCGCGGCAGCCTTCCGCACCAGAATGCGGGCGCGGGGCAGCAACTCGTCCATGACCCGCTCTTTGTTGCCGTACTCGTAACGGGCCAGCAAAGCGGAGAGTTTTACGGAAATCCCCGGATTCTTGCGCACATCGCCTTCGCAGGCTTTGGCGATGCTGTCGATAGCGTTCGAGTAAGCATCGAAATAGCGCTTGGCGTCATCATCGGTGCGGGCCGCTTCACCAAGCATGTCGTAGGAATAGGTGTAGCCCTTGGCCATATACTCTTTGGCTTCGTCCTGGGCTTCGTCGATGTCACGCCCCAGGACGAACTGGCGGCCCATTTCCTTCATCGCCTGACCGGCCACGGTGCGAACCACCGGCTCACCAAAACGCTTGAGCAGCTTGCGCAGAGTGTCGCCAACGGTGTGGCGCTCGGAATCCCTGAGCAGGTTGCTGGTCATCAGCAGAGCGACCGTGGCGGTATTGATCAGCGGTGAGGAAGCCTTGCCAATATGGGCGCCCCAGGCGCCGGAGGTAACCTTGTCTTCAATGAGTTCATGGATGGTCATGTTGTCCGGCACGCGCAGCAACGCTTCCGCCAGACACATCAGGGCAACGCCCTCTTTGGTGGTGAGACCGTATTCCGCCAGGAATTTTTCCATGATGGTGGACTTGGCGTTCTTGCGGACCCCGCGCACCAGGTCGGCGGCGCGGGCGGAGATGGCGTCCCGCTCCGCCTGGGACAACTGAGCACCAGCAATCAACTCACGAATCACCTGGTATTCGTCAGCCAGGTAGTAGTCACGAATGGCCTGCCTGCTATCGATAAGTGCGGGAGTCACTGACTGCTGCGATCTCATAGTTGTACCCTCTTAGTTGTTTATCTGCCTCGCATTCTACCGGTATCAACAAAGGCTGTTTCTCTGTTAAAACCGTGCCGGCATGATATTTTGTCTTTTTTGTTATCTGTATTTTTATTAATTTACCATCAAATAATTAATATTTAGACAGAA
Organism: Marinobacter alkalisoli; assembly: GCF_045449855.1. Lineage (NCBI taxonomy): Bacteria > Pseudomonadati > Pseudomonadota > Gammaproteobacteria > Pseudomonadales > Marinobacteraceae > Marinobacter > Marinobacter alkalisoli. The sequence continues at coordinate 67,495 of NZ_JBJJLC010000025.1, forward strand.
CGCCCAAACGAACCCCGACCATCAGGCTTTAGAAGCCAGTTCCCGAAGCACACCGTGAGCGACTGAGAACACCGCGCAATCGATCTCGTTGGCGGCCTGCATATCCCCCAGCATCCGTTTCCAGCGCCCCAGCAAAGGCTGCTTGTCCGCGCGCCAGACCTCCAGTAACTGCTCCGGCGAACGTTCCCCGGCAGCATCTTCGGTCTCTGCGGAAAACACGCTGGATGTAAGATCCCGCAGTTTCTGATCAAGCTCATCCCGGTAGTGTATCGTTGCCAACACCTGCCAATGGCCATTGGCCCGGAAAATACGCATCTGCCGGTCCAGCCAGGTCAGGTTCAGGCTTTCGCCCAACCGGAAGTACACCCATGCCACGGACTCCAGGTCCTGATCCAGCTGGCGGGATATCTCGATCATATCCATCAGCCAATACCGACTCTCGGCGGAAGCGCAATAGGCTGCAAGATGCTCCGGCACCTCTTCCCTATGGTACTCCTCATAACGTTCCTGCCAACGGCTTTCCGGGATCACCGTCGCCAACCGTTCCCGCGACGCCAACACCTCCGCCAGGGGCTCCTGATAGCGGCCCACGCAGCTGTCAGGGTCCAGGCCATGCCAGCGGTTCTGCAATAACCAGCGGGTACTCCGCGTCACCAGGCGAATGACATCCGCGAACATCTCGGCCTGGATCTGTGCGCTGACTTTACCGTCCATTGCTTCAATACTAGACCATTTGGCATCTACGCCATGGATTCGCAGGGAGATCAGGTAGGCAGCTGCCAGACGACCACAATCGACCCCGGTCGCAGTGCGAATTTTGTCTACCCAGGTAATACCCATGCGATTGACGATGTCATTGGCAATCTGGGTTGCGGAGATCTCGGCACGCAGCGGATGCGCGTCTATGGCTTCGGGAAAAGCCTCCAGCAACGACGCCGGAAAGGCGGAATGGAGCGCACCGGCAAAGCGGTCATCGTGCACAATGGGCGCGGTGATCAGCGCCTGCTTGAGCTCGATCTTGGCAAAAGAAACAAGCACAGAAAGCTCCGGCCGGGTAAACCCGGCCGCACGCTCACGCCGGGCCTGGAGCTCTTCATCGTCGGGCAGAAATTCGAGTGCCCGGTCCAGCCTGCCTTCAGCCTCCAGACGCCGCATCAGGCGCTCATATTCGTCTGTCGAGGCCACAACACCACTCTGGGCCAGGCTCAACGCCATGGCCTGCCGGTAATTATTTCTCAGCACCAGGTCAGCCACCTCGGGCGTCATGGCCCGCAGCATCCGGTTGCGTTCGTCCAGGGTGAGCCGCCCCTGCTGGATCAGATCGTTGAGCAGGATCTTGATATTGACCTCATGGTCCGAGCAATCAACCCCACCGGCATTATCGATAAAGTCGCTGTTGGCCGCCCCGCCAGCGCGGGCAAAACCGATGCGGGCAAGCTGGGTTACCCCAAGGTTGCCTCCCTCCCCCAGCACCTTGCAGTGCAACTGGTCGCAGTTGATCCTTAACCCGTCATTGGATTTATCACCCACGTCTTCGTGGGACTCTTCCCTGGCCTTCACGTAGGTGCCGATACCCCCATTCCACAGCATGTCCACCGGAGCCCTGAGCAGGGCGCTGATCAACTCATTGGGAGATAACCGGGTGGCCTCCAGATTGAGCACGGCGCGCACCTGCGGTGACAGCGGAATCGATTTCATGGAGCGGGGAAACACACCGCCGCCTTCACTGATCAGCTGGGTGTCGTAGTCGGCCCAGGTCGATCCGGGCAACTGGAACAGGCGCTGGCGTTCGGCAAAGGAAGCGCTGGCGTCCGGCTCCGGGTCGATGAAAATATGCTGGTGGTTGAACGCACCCACAAGGCGAATACGGTCAGACAACAGCATGCCGTTACCGAAAACATCGCCGGCCATATCCCCGATGCCAACCACGGTAAACTCGTCCTTCTGGGTATCCAGACCCTGCTCAAGAAAATGGCGTTTCACCGATTCCCAGGCACCGCGCGCGGTAATCCCCATCTTCTTGTGGTCGTAGCCCTCGCTACCACCGGAGGCAAACGCATCGCCCAGCCAGAAACCGTATTCCTGCGACAACCGGTTGGCGATGTCGGAAAAGGTCGCGGTGCCTTTATCAGCGGCGACCACCAGGTAGGTGTCGTCGCTATCATGCCGAACCACATCGGCCGGCGGGACAACCACGCCACCCTCCAGGTTGTCCGTCAGATCCAGCAGCCCCCGGATAAAGGTCTGGTAACAGGCAATGCCCTCCGCCCGCTGATCCTCCCGGGAACCGTCTCGCGGCGGCTGCTTGACGATAAAGCCACCTTTGGCGCCAACCGGCACGATGACCGAATTCTTGACCTGCTGGGCCTTGACCAGCCCCAGGATTTCGGTGCGGTAATCCTCCACTCGATCAGACCAGCGCAGACCGCCCCTGGCGACCGGGCCCGCCCGGAGATGAACACCTTCCACGCGTGGCGAATACACAAACACCTCAAAGCGCGGGCAGGGTTTGGGGATATCGGGAATCGCACCCGAGTCAAGCTTGAATGACAGGTAGCCTTTGATCTGGCCACCTTGCTGGCGCTGATAGTAGTTGGTTCTCAACGTAGCCTTGATCAGCACATAGAACCGCCTGAGGATACGGTCATCGTCCAGACTCTCCACGGCTTCCAGGGCGCCGAGGATATCGTGCTCAATGCGCCCGGCCATCACGTCCCGGGTCTCCGCCGGGATGTCCGGATCAAAACGCGCGTTGAAGTAGACCACAAGCATTGACGTAATGTTCAGGTGACGCGCCAGGGTGTCGGCAATAAACGGTTGGCTGAAGCCAAAACGTATCTGCTTGATATACCGGGAATACGCCCTCAGCAGCGCCACTTCGCGCCACCCCAGCCCTGCGGCCATGATGAGCTGGTTGAAGTCGTCATTTTCCGCAAAACCATTCCAGATTTCACGGAACGCCTCCTGCAACAGGGGCTTGGCCTTTTCCAGGTCGGCGTCACGGCAACGGGAATGGCACTCCACAGTAAAGTCACTGACGCCGAAATGTTCCCCGTCCCGCCGCTGAACCCGATACGGATGCTCACCCAGCACCCGCATTCCCAGATTCTCCAGGATAGGGATGACGTCCGAGAGAATAACCGGGTTGCCCTGGCTGTAGAGCTTGAAGTTGAGTTCTCCGTCGGACGATGGCTGTTGATCGGTTGATCGCCTTCTCTCCGCGGATGGCCCTTTGCCTGCTGATGGTTCTTTCCCCGCTGATGGCTCTGCAAGCTGGTAAAAGCGCATGGGGACATCGGAACTGACGGCGATGGACTGGATCTGGTGAATGTCGCCAATGGCTTCCGCCACAGGGAAACGTGCCCGATAGGCCGAAGGGAAACCGCCACTGAACATCTGTGCACACAGACCACCGGACGCCTCACCAAGCGATTCAACCAACTGTGCGTGCAGATCATCGTCCCAGGACTGGGATTCGGTCATCATCTTCGCAACGATTTCTCGCAGATTTCTCGTGCCCTGGGGATCCGACTCCTGATCCTGAAGGGCATCAGCAAGTTGTTCCAGCAAGGTTTGTTGTTGTGAAGGGCGGGACTGTGGCATGGGCGTCTCCGGGTACTTTCAGCTGGGTATAGGGAATGCTCAGGGCTCCAGTATACTGAAGTCCCGAAAGGCTCTTTGCCTATATAGTTTTAAAATACAGGTATTTTGATTATATTTGGCCATTGATATAGTCGCTCATCCAGCCAGGAAATAAAGTTATGGTCGAATTGGACAGAATCGATCACGCCATCATTCGTGAACTTCAGAAACACGCCCGAATCACCGTTACCGAGCTTGCCTCACGGGTTGGGCTATCGAAAACACCCTGCCAGGTTCGCATGCGTCGCCTGGAAGAACAGGGTTACATCACCGGCTATACCGCATTGGTCAACCAGACCAAACTCGGCCAGAGCCATGTCGCCTTCGCGCAGGTCACACTGCACGACACCAGCAGCCAGTCACTGACTGCATTCAACACCGCAGTGAAGCAGATCTCCGCCGTGGAGCAGTGCCACATGATCGCCGGCAATTTTGACTACCTGTTGAAGGTGCGCACGCGGAACATGGCGGAATACCGGCAGGTATTGGGGGAACAGATCTCCGCCCTGCCACACGTGCTGCAAACCAGCACCTTTGTGGTGATGGAGAACATCAAGGACGCGGGGCTGTAGCCCGGAGCCACCGCCCCGATCCATTACCGATGAACGCCTCTCGGGCCAATATCCAGATGAGCCATATGGCAATGGCTGGCATCCAGTTCCAGGGGGATGCCAGCATGGGCACTGGTGCGACCACGGGCCACTTCCGCCACGGCATACTCAAAACCGCCAGGCAAGTCGATACGTGCCCTTTCCTCCTCACCTGAAATCGGATTGAGAATGGGCTCCCCGGACGCGTCAATCATGTCCGCCACCCGGACACTGGCACGACGGCGCTCAACGTCACAGTCCACCTGAATCGGACAGAACACCGGGTCGTGCATTTTCGTCAACGTACTGGCAAACACGTTGAAAAACGTGGCCCCGGGCTCGGATGTCTCACCAGACAGGATCGACATGAGAGCCTCGCGCTGCTCAGGTGTCGCCCGCTCATCGACAAAAGCCTGAGCCTGGCCGTTACCCTCATGAATGGCTCCGGGCCACTGCAGAGTCATGGCAAAAGACAAACCATCCAGACGGGTATCGCCAAAAAAACCTTCCTCAATTCTCACCGCAGCAAACGCCTTGCAGTTCCCTTGAGTCGGCCGGCCCATGAACTGGCAAGGACAGCCCACCTCACAGTTACAGTTTACGAACTCCAATCCCTTGATGCGCCAATCAACCTTGTTCATCTCCGTCACCCCTGTCAGCAACGCAGTGTATGTGGATAACAGGGTAGTTCAGATCAAGAGATGGCATTAGACGATTACGTATCCAGAATCAGCCGGATATAATCATCAGCATTACCCGGCCACCCCCACCTTGTAGCCTGAATTATCTCCGGCCCAGAAACCGCGGCTGAACAATCCCCTGTTGCTGCATCCACCGGTATATGGTGGGACGCGACACCTCGAAAGCACGCGCCACCTCGGTCACGTTCCACTGGTGGTCCTCCAGCGCTGTCAGTAATGGGCTGTTATCCTGTCGCAACGCCCGTGGCGCACCATGAGCCATGGGTGCGGCTTGTTCACCCAGGCATTCTTCCGGCAGGTCGTTCACCGTAATCTCACTGTGATCGCAGGTGGCTTCTGCAAACGTCAGTGCATTGACCAACTGACGAATGTTACCCGGCCAGTCACAGGCAAGCAGCGCACTCATGGCATCTGCGCGGATACGCACATAAGGTAGTTGCTCCTGCTCAATCAGATTCGCCAGCACCCGGTTGATCACATGCTGACGATCTGCTCTCTGACTCAGGGATGGCAAACGGAGGGTCGCGCCATTCAGGCGGTAATACAGATCAGCACGGAAATGCCCCTGCTCTATCAGGCGTCCCAGATCCTGGTGTGTAGCGGCGATCACACGACAGTTAACCTTGACCGGGCTATCAGCCCCTACGGGCAAGATTTCACCTTCTGCCAACACCCGCAGCAGTCGGGTCTGTAATTGCAGAGGCATGTCACCGATCTCATCCAGGAACAGGGTTCCACCGTCCGCCTGTTGGATCAGCCCGCGCATGCCCCTGGCCCGCGCCCCGGTAAAGGCACCGGGGGCGTACCCAAACAGTTCGCTCTCAATCAATGACTCGGGAATCGCTGCGCAGTTCACCGCTACGAAGGATCGCCTGGAGCGGTGACTGGCGCCATGGATCGCACGGGCCAGCACCTCCTTGCCGGTGCCGGTCTCGCCGAGGATCAGCAGACCGACATCGCGGTTGCGTAACCGTTTGGCCAGGCCAAGGGTGCGACGCATCACCGGGTCGTCCGCGGCCAGCGCATCCAGTTGCGGCACCCGCTCTTCTGTCGGGACCACATCTGCTGTCGAGCAGGTAACCGTCCGGGTCCCTGGCTGGATCAGGGCGGCAAAGTAGGTCTCGCCACTGCTGCGGTGGCGGAAGGCTTTGACCTGATCGTCCCGGTCGTAGGGAATGCTCCAGATATCCCGGAGATCGCAATCGAACAGCGTCATAAGATCGGGGCACTGTTCGGCGCTTTCACCAGACCGGGAACGGTCCATCAGTTGACGTGCCGCACTGTTGGCCGCCTCTATCCGACCGTCACCGTCAATCGCAAACAACTGCTGGCCATTAACCTGCACAAACTCGCGCGACGAGTCACACCGGAAAATTACCTGGTTGCGGTAGCGCCGGAGGAAGTAGGCATCTTCAATCATCCGGGCATACAGTTGGGTCAGGTGCAGGGCAAAGGTCTGGCTGTTGCGGGCATCCGGCGAATCCAGCGCGGAAATATCAAGCACCGCCAGCAGGTTGCCGAACGGATCACGAATCGGCGCCGAGGTGCATGTGAGGCTGATGTGGGTGGCGTCAAAGTGATCCACCCGGTGACAGGTCAGCGCCTGCTGCTCCTGAATGCAGGTACCCACCGCGCAGGTTCCGGCGTACTGCTCACTCCAGTCCGCCCCCAGGTACAGCCCGGCCTTGCGCAAACGCTGATCGTAACGCCGGTCGCCCAGGTACTGCACGGTAATCCCCCGATGGTCGGTCAACAGCAGTACATAGCCGAGGTTGGCAATACTGGCATAGAGTTGCTCCACCCCCGCCCTGGCGACGTTCAGGAATTCGTCCACGGAATCCTGGTGCTCCCGCAGTGTCTGGTGGGTAACGATCCGGGCGCTGCGTGGGCGGCTCGGGTCAAGGCCGTATTCCTCGATACAGCGTTTCCACGAACGGGCGATGATCTCCGTGCCCGGAGGCAGATCAACCGAAGAGCCGTCATCGGCATAGCTCAGGATGGTATCGATATGGCGCCGCTGCGCGAGTTGCATGGTCATGCCAGGCTCCTGCATCACTCTGATCTTGTTGTTATGGTCCGTGAGAGATACTGCTGCACTGTCTGACCAGCATAGACGTACCTTCCCGGTAGCGACATCCTCCCTTGGTACCCTTTTCGCCGTTACACCTGTCACGCCCCGGGCCTCCTGAATGTTACAGGTGTAATGCCGGCGACGTGCCCTTTCAGGCGTTATCACTCCTCACTGACTGGCATCCCTCTCTCTTTTTTCTCTTCGAAACCAGTCAGCTGCAACAATAACCAGTGGTCCATGAACAAATTGGCACACACCCTGCTCTACCGCTTCTGAAGGCTTCCTTCCCTCACGGGGCGCCACCGGCACCCACTAACAAGAACAAGGCAACACTGGAGAATTACGATGACTGAGACACAGACCACCCCGACACAACGCGTCCGGTTATGGCTCGACGGCTTCGACGAAATCCTGCAATCGGGCGACCCCGCCCGGGCCGCCGACCAGTTTGAAGAAAACGGCTTCTGGCGAGACCTCGTCGCCATGACCTGGAATATCAAGACCGTGGAAGGTCGGGACGCCATCCGCGACATGCTGAAACATACCGCCGAGCGGGCGCGCCCCCGGAACTGGCAAGTGGAGGGAGAGGCCGCCGAGCAGGATGGCGTGACCGAGGCCTGGATTACCTTCGAAACCGGGGACGCATTGGGCAAGGGCCTGATCCGTTTACGCAACGGCAAGGCCTGGACCCTGCTGACCACCATGCAGGAGCTGAGGGATTTTCCGGAGAAACGCAAGTTCCTGCGTCCCAAGGGGGCACAGCATGGTGCCAGCAAATCCCGCAAGACCTGGCTGGAGGCCCGCCAGGAGGAAGAACGGGAGCTGGGTTATAGCCGCCAGCCCTACTGCGTCATTATCGGCGGTGGTCAAGGTGGTATTGGCCTGGCGGCGCGACTGCGTCAGCTGGATGTGCCGACCATCGTGATCGAGCGCAACCCCAAAGCAGGCGACTCCTGGCGCAACCGTTACAAGTCCCTCTGCCTGCACGATCCGGTGTGGTACGACCACATGCCTTACCTGCCATTCCCGGACCACTGGCCGGTCTTCGCCCCCAAGGACAAAATCGGCGACTGGCTGGAGATGTACACCCGAATCATGGAACTGAATTACTGGAGCTCCACGGAATGCACGGGCGCCCGCTTTGATGAGCAAACGAAGGAATGGGTTGTCGATGTGATCCGCGAGGGCGAGAAAGTCACCCTTCGCCCCAAACAACTGGTGCTGGCCACTGGTATGTCCGGCATTCCCAACATTCCGGACATTCCCGGGATGGATACCTTCGAGGGCGAACAGCACCACTCCAGCAAACACCCCGGGGGCGAGGCCTACAAAGGGAAGAAGTGCGTGGTTCTGGGTGCCAACAACTCCGCCCATGACATCTGCGCCGCGCTCTGGGAAAACAATGCCGACGTCACCATGATCCAGCGCTCATCCACCCACATCATCAAGTCCGACACGCTGATGGATCTGGTCCTCGGCCCCCTCTATTCCGAGGAAGCGCTCCAGAACGGCATGACCACCGAGAAAGCGGATCTGACGTTCGCCTCCGTGCCCTTCAGGATCATGCCGGACATGCACATCCCGGTATACCAGCAGGTGGCCAAGCAGGACGCGGATTTCTACCAGCGACTGGAAAAGGCCGGCTTCATGCTGGACTTCGGTGACGATGGTTCAGGCCTGTTCATGAAGTACCTGCGCCGCGGTTCCGGGTACTACATTGATGTCGGCGCTTCGGAACTCGTCGCTCAGGGAGAGATCAAGCTCAAGAGCGGCGTCACTATTGAACGCATCAATTCCCGCTCCGTCACCCTAACCGATGGCACGGAACTGCCCGCCGACCTGATTGTCTACGCCACCGGGTTTGGTTCCATGAATGGCTGGGCGGCGCGCATCATCTCCCAGGAAGTGGCCGACAAGGTGGGCAAATGCTGGGGCATGGGTTCCGACACCACCAAAGACCCCGGGCCCTGGGAAGGTGAGTTACGCAACATGTGGAAACCTACCCGGCAGGAAGCGCTCTGGTTCCATGGCGGCAACCTGCACCAGTCACGCCACTACTCGCTATACCTGGCGCTGCAATTGAAAGCGCGCAAAGAAGGCCTGGCAACACCAGTGTATGGCATGGAGGAGGTACACCACCTTTCCTGATCCAGCCGGGACCGGACAGTCAGGGTGAGGGCGAGAACCTCCCCCTGACTGCCTGCGTTACTGGGCAGGCGTCATCTGCGCCATGGCCTCTCCCATTTCTTCCTCACTGACCTCGCGGATATGCGTAGCCAGCGACCAGCGATGTCCAAAGGGATCTGCAACCACACCATAGCGATCGCCCCAGAACATATCGTCCGGCGGCATGATGACCGAAGCACCGGCCTTTTCGGCCTGACTGAGCGCAGCATCGCAGTCTGTGACGTAACGGTGAATGGTCACCGGCGAGCCCCCCAGGGCCTTGGGCGAGTTCGATTGTCCCTCTACACAGAACTCGGGAAAATCATCGCAAAGGAACAGCACACGGCCATCGATACGCAGGGCCGCGTGCATAATCTTGCCGGTCCCCGGCTGGACAACACGGTTCAATTCCTCTGCGCCAAAGGCGTTCTTGTAGAACTCAATGGCCTCGGGACATGGGTCGCAGATCAGGTGGGGAATCAGGCCTTCATGACCTTCGGGGATGGGATTACTCATCAGTGTTCTCCTTTGGGTTCGGATTAATCACTGATGAGTCGGGCAGCGAGTGATGAAATCGACAAGGCAACGGGATGGGGGTCCATTTTTTATCGAGACAGCGCAATTTTGTGCAATACCAGAGCGCTTCAGCCCGTCAGACTCCTTCCCCACCACCTGTACAACAAGGAGCTACCCGTGACCCTGTCCCTGATTTTGCCCATGTCCGCCTTTGCACTGGCCGCCTCCATATCGCCGGGGCCGGTCAACCTTGTGTGCCTGAGCAGCGGTACCCGCTATCACCTGCACAGGGGGTTGTGGTTCGTTACCGGTGCCACGCTGGGGTTCATCGCCCTCTTCCTGGCCATCGGGCTCGGACTGCATTCCGCACTTGCCTGGATTCCGGGATTTGAACGCCTGCTGACCTGGGCCGGTATCGCGTTTCTGCTTTATCTGAGCTACCGGTTGGCCATGGATGACGGAACCATCACCAATGAAACACCCGCCAAAGCGCCAGGCTTCTGGACCGGTGCCCTCATGCAGTGGCTCAACCCCAAGGCGTGGCTGGCCTCTGCCTCCGGAATCGGCGCATATACGTCCGGTGGCGATCTGTTTCAACTGACGATCTTTGCCGCCCTGTATCTACCGATCTGCTGGCTGTCTTTGTCCACCTGGGTACTGACCGGGCGCTTCCTCCGCCAGCATATCCAGCGTCCTTCACTCTTGCGTGCGGTTAATCGCACCCTCGCCGTCCTGCTCGCGGCGAGTTGCCTGTACCTGATTCTCGATTAGCGGTCGACCGTACTGTCCCGGCGTGGCAGCAACCAGGCGTTTGAATACTCGCTGAAAGTGAGGCTGATCAAAGAACCCCGCCGCCAGGGCTGCATCGGCGATCGGAGCTCCTTGCTTCAGAGCGCGCTGCCCAAGCTGGATGCGGCGATTGATCTGATAAGCGTGGGGCGTCATCCCGAAGTGTTTGCGGAACACCCGCACCAGGTGCGAGGGCGACAACGCCACACGTTCCGCCATCCACTCAAGGGACAACTCATCGACACAATGGTCATCGAGATACCGGGCAAGCTCCTGAACCGGACCTGGCGCAGGTGGGAATGGCCGGTCAGGCTGCACGGATGGCGCAGAAACCGTCACCATCACCTCAGACAGAAACGCTTCCGTCCTGTCCCGTTTTTGCGGTATCGGTACCTGTTCATCCAGCAGGCAGTCCGCCAGGGCCCGGAATCCCAAAAACAACGGTTCCGAGCGGCTTACATCGCAATCCAGGTCCTGCCAGACCGGCTCATCGATCAACCCCAGACGAAACCGCAGCCTGGCCAGCCATTCCGCATCCACATACAGCATCAGGTAGGCCCAGGGCTGATTTTCAATGGGGTTGCAGTTGTGCACCCATTCCGGGTTCATAAATACCAGTGATCCGGCACTGACACGGTAGTGTCGATCCACATAGACAAACGTACTCTGCCCGGCAGTAATGGCGCCCATCGACCACTGGGTGTGGGTATGTGGCGCGTAGCACACCTTGCGACCATCCTCGACGACCCGAAGTTCGACATGGGGCAGCCGACTATCTCGCCAGAATATCGGTTGGGGTGTGGATGACCTGCTCATACCGTTACTCGTCTCCGATTTGTGGGCGTTGGTTTGTGGAGGAATTTCCCACCACACAGTGCTAAAGTTTACATGGAACGCCCATATGCATAAGGGAGGTCTCCATGAAACGTCCCGTCAGAATCGCGATCACCGGTGCCGCCGGTAGCGTGTGCTACTCCCTGCTGTTCAAGATCGCCACCGGCGATATGATCGGCCAGGATCAGCCCGTCATCCTACAGCTCATTGAGGTGCCCGAAGCCATGGGCGCGTTGCGCGGCATAGCCATGGAACTGGAAGACTGCGCCTTCCCATTGCTGCACAGCATCAGCCTGTACGACAAGTTTGAAGAAGGTGTTGTCGGCGCCCACTATGTGCTGCTACTCGGCGCCAAGCCCCGTGGACCGGGTATGGAGCGCAGCGAACTGATTGCCGTCAACGCTCCGGCCTTTGCCAGCCAGGGCCACGCCATCAATCAATTCGCCAACCGGGACGTGAAAGTACTGGTAGTGGGCAATCCCGCCAACACCAACGCACTGTGCGCCAGCCGCAACGCCCCGAACCTGTCGCCAGCGCAATTCACCGCCCTCACCCGACTGGATCACAACCGCGCCCGGGGCATCCTGGCCAACCACACCGGCGCCAACCCCAAGGACATTCGCCGCATCACAATCTGGGGTAACCACTCCACCACCCAGTTCCCCGACCTGAGCCACACCACCATCTACGGTGAGCCGGCGATGTCGCAGGTGGATGAGAGCTGGTATCGCGATCACTTTATCCAGAAGATCCAGAAACGTGGCGGAGCCATCATCGAGGCCCGCGGGCGTTCCAGCGCGGCCTCCGCCGCCCAGGCTGTCATCAACCACATGCACGACTGGATCAATGGCACCGACGAGAATGACTGGGTCAGTATGGCCATCGTCAGCGACGGCAGCTACGGTATCGCAAAGGGAATCGTCTATTCCTTCCCGGTGCGCTGCGACTACGGTCGCTACCAGATCGTGCCGGGACTGGAGATCAGTGACTTTGCGCGGGAAAAAATGACCGCAACCGAGCAGGAGTTACTCACAGAAATGAAGACCGTCGCTGACCTGCTCCCAAAAGAAACGGAAGCGTCACACCAAAACCTCGCGGTGGGCCTGCGGTCGGGGCAATACCTGAAGACCGACCGGGTGCGTTAATCAGATCAGTTTCTGATCATAGGCATACTTGGTCAGCTCTGCTGTAGTATTTAAATGCAGCTTGGTTTTGATGTTCTGCCGATGGCTCTCAACGGTTCTCACGCTGATATTCAGTTCATTGGATATGGCTTTGCTGCTGAGCCCTTTGGCCACCCTGGCAAGAATGGCCTCCTCGCGCCGGGTCAGTTTGCTCACCACCGGATCCGTTGTTTCCCCATGACGAAACAACGTTTCGGTCGCCGCCCGGCAGATATAAGTGGCGCCATCGGCCACGGTACGAATGGCACGAACCATTTCCTCAACGGATACGTCCTTCAGGATGTACCCCTTGGCACCATGAAACATCAGTTGGGAAATATATTCCCGGTTGTCGTGCATGCTGAGGATAAGGACCTTCAGGTCGGGATAGCGCTCCTGAAAAATCTTCGTCGTTTCAATACCGTTCATGTTGGGCATGCTGACGTCCATCATGACAACGTCCGGCTTCAGGTCTTTCACCCGTTCGAGCGCTTCCAGACCGTCGGTGGCCTGACCAACGACTTCGATCCCCTTTTCCTGTTCCAGCCGTGCCCTGATACCTTCCAGTACCAGGATGTGGTCATCGACCAGCATGACTTTCACTACAGATTCTGATGTGCTCATAGGACTGTTACCGTCAGGGTTACTACGGCCTCAGGCTTATCCCTGTTATTTCGACGATGCCTGGAACTGTTTGAACGAGGCCATAATCCGGGTTCCGTTGCCTGGCCGGGAAGATACCTCAAACTCTCCGCCCAAAAACTCTACACGCTCGCGCATATTACGCAATCCTATGCCTCGCCTGGCGTAAGCGTCCTTTTCACCAATTCCCACACCGTTGTCGGAAACACACAAAAACAGACCTTCCGCGTCTTCTTGCAAACTCAATGTCAACTTGGTGGCCCGGGCGTGTTTTTCGATGTTGGACAGCGCCTCCTGGACAATGCGATACAACGTGGTGGCCACTTCCTCCGAAATATCACTCTGTGAAGGCTGAATATCAACGTCCATGGCGATGCCGCTACGTTCGCCAAAGTCATCCAATAACTGGTTGAGCGCTGCCAGCAATCCCAGGTCATCCAGCACACTGGGGCGTAAGTCATGGGAAATGCGCCGCACTTCCTGTATCGCCCGGTTCAATACTTCTCCGCCTTTCACCAATGATTCGTGGGCAGCGGATTCAGCAGCGGGAATGTTGGTCATGGCCGTTTCCAGCCGGTACTTTACCGAAACCAGCAGTTGGTTGATGCCGTCATGCAATTCCCTGGAGACCCGGCGGCGTTCCTCCTCCTGGTGCTGTACCGTCTTATGGCTTAGCTCTTTAAGGTTCTGGTCCGCCAGGCGATGCTCGCGCACGTTAAACAGAACCGCCGCGGACACGACGACACCTATCGAGACGACCAGCGCCACCAGGATGGCCAGCAAGGTCTGTTTGACGTTGGCGTCCACCCCAGCTTCGATCAACCGCATCTCGGTGGCAATATCATCGATATACAACCCAGTGCCAAACATCCATTCCCAGTCTGCAATCTGTTCGACATAGCCGACTTTATCCACTTCCTCGCCCGTGGAAGGCTGTTGCCACAAATACTGGTAATACCCGCCGCCATTTTCGGCTATCCGTAACAGATTCCGGACCAGGTAATTGCCGCTACGGTCCTGAAAATCATATAAATCTTGCCCGACCAGGCCCGGTTGCGCGGCGTGAACCAGGTTCAGCCCGTCTTTGGTGTAGGCGTAAAAGTAGCCGTCATCACTGAAGGATGCCTCCTGCATCAAGGCCACAACCCTGGCGCGGGCTTCATCCTCGTTGGAGGTGTTTTGTCGGATAAAGTCGATAGCGGTACGCATGATGGAAACGTAGTCTTTCAACGCCGTTTCCTTGGATCGCCGCAGGTTCTGCTCAAAAATATGCAGTTCCCGTTTGGTCAGCATGTCCCCCTGATGCAAGGTCACCGCGGAAAAAATACCGGTGACCACCAGCAATGGAACCAGGGCAAGCAGTATCAATTTTGTTCTTAATGTCATGACAATTACCATTAGTCAGCGGCAGCCTGCCATAAGCACCGGTGACAAAACTAAATCAGTGAAATCCCTCAACTGACACAGGAAAAAGAGCGGGCACAGAAAGGGAGTGCTCTCCATGCCCGCAAACCACCCCTAATTTACGACATTCCAAACAGCTCGGGAAATATCATCAGCGTGATCACGACAAGTACCTGGAGAACAATGAAAGGTATTACCCCACGATAGATGTCGATGGTGCGTACACCCGGTGGTGCGACCCCCTTCAGATAAAACAGGCTGAATCCGAAAGGAGGCGTCAGGAAACTGGTTTGCAGGTTCATGGCAATCAGGATGGCAAACCAGGTCATGTTGATCCCCATGGCCTCCGCTACCGGCGCCAGGATGGGCACAATAATGAAGGAAATTTCCACGAAATCGATAAAGAAGCCCAACACCAGGATGAACAGCATCGAGAGGATCAGGAATCCCCATTTCTCACCGGGAAGAGACAGCATCCATTCCTCAACCAGGGCATCACCACCGGTATAGCTGAAGGTCATCGAAAACGCCGTGGCCCCCAGCAGGATGGCAAACACCATGGCAGTCACCACGACCGTCTCCTGGGCGCTGTCCCAAATCATTTTCCAGGAGAACTGACGGTAGAGCAGTGCCAGAACGATGGCCCCGACACCACCCAATGCAGAGGATTCCGTGGGGGTGGCAATACCCGCGAAGATGGACCCCAGGACCACGAGAATCAGCGCCAGCGGTGGAATCACTGCCATCAGGGCATCCCGGATTTCCTTGGCACGATCATGTTCTACAGACTTCATGGGAGGAGCCAGCTCCGGCTTCAGAAAGGTAGCCCCCAGAATAAAGGCAACATACAACCCGATCAGGACAAGTCCTGGCACCACGGCAGCCCTGAACAATTCGCCGACGGGTATACCGATGACGTCCCCAAGGATGATAAGAATGATTGAAGGCGGAATAATCTGCCCCAAAGTGCCAGACGCGCAAATCGTGCCGCAGCTCAGTTTCTTGTCATAGCCGTAATTCAGCATGACCGGCAGTGAGATCAGGCCCATCGCCACAACACTGGCACCGACCACGCCGGTCGAAGCCGCCAGCAGGGCACCGACCAGGATGGTGGAAATCGCCAGGCCACCAGGAAGGCCACCAAACAGCCTGCCCATGGACTCCAGCAGTTGCTGGGCCAAATTGGTTTTCTGTAGCACCACTCCCATGAAGATGAACAGGGGAATCGCCATCATCACGGTATTTTCCATGATGCTCATGATTCGGAACGGCATGAAGGCGAACAGGTCCATGCCTTCGGCGAACAAGCCGAAAGCCAATGCTACACCACCAAAGGTAAAGGCAACCGGGAAGCCCCACATCAACATCAGCAGGGCCACGACAAACATAACAATACCGATCATGCCAGGCTCTCCTTGTGTTCAGTGGAATATGTCTCGCCCAGCAACAGTACCCGCAACGCCTGAGTAAACATTGCCAGGCCACTGATGCAGGTCAGTCCCGCGGCAAGGGGAACCACGGACTTAATAATCCAGCGGTGGGGCAATCCTCCGGGATCACCACTGCCCTCACCCATCTGGTAGGCATCAGACGTAAAGCCATAACCGTAATAGGCAATCAAAAGACAGAACGGCAGAACGAACAACACAACACCGGCCATGTTGATCACGGCCTTGGTGCGATCCCTGCGGGCCTCATAAATAATATCGACACGCACATGGCCGTCCCGCCGCATGGCAAAGGGGACGCCCAACAGAAAAGTGACGGAATACAGGTGCCATTCCAGCTCCTGCAACCCGACGGACACATCATTGAAGGCATATCGCATCATGACATCGAAAGCCACGTTCACCAGCATCAACAGCATGGCAACCGTCGCGATATGGCCACACATGTTGGACAGGCCTCCGAGAAATTCATCAGTTTTAACCAACCCACGCATATGGGGTACTCCCGTCTTACAACAGTTAGTTAACTTCAGCTCGATCTGAGACGAGCGCCACCGAACAGTGACGCTGCATAGTGATTACAATCGGTGTGGGTTACTCAACGGCAGATATGCTGTTGAGGTAGGCCTCGTCGGAGATTTCAATCCACTTGCGGGCTTTCTTGAGGTAAGCCAGTTGGGATTCGATGATTTCCCTGGCCAGGGGATCTTCCGCTGACTTCTCCGCAACCAACTCATCGTTGGCTTTACGCATGGCCTCGATCACTTCTTCGGGGAAGGTGCGGACTTTCACGTCGGGGTAGTCTTTGGTGATGGTATCCCAGTTCTTGGCACTCTCGTGCGTGGACTGGCTATACATATCGTAGGCGGCCGTTTTCATGGCCACCGTCAGGATTTCCTGCAGATCGGCGGGCAACTTGTCGAAAGTGCGTTTGTTCACCAGGAACTGCAGCTCCGTGGCGGGTTCATGCCAACCGGTGTAGTAGTACTCCGCTACCTGGGGGAAACCCATGCGCAGATCCAGGGAAGGACCAACCCACTCCAACGCATCAATGGTGCCACGCTCAATTGAGGTATAGAGTTCACCGGGCGGAATGTTGGTGGGTTTCACACCCAGCTTGGCAAAGACCTCACCGGCGAATCCGGGAATACGCATTTTCAGGCCCTGGAGATCCTCCAGCGAGTTAATCTCCTTACGGAACCATCCGCCCATCTGGTTACCGGTATTTCCGCCGGGGAATGACAGCAGGTTGAACGGCTCATACACCTTCTGCATCAACTCCATGCCATCGCCATAGTAGAACCAGGCGTACTGTTCCGGGGCGATCATGCCAAAGGGCATGGTGGTGAAGTACAGGGTATTGGCGACCTTGCCTTTCCAGTAGTAGGACGCTGAGTGTCCCATGTCATACTGACCCGCGCGCACCATGTCGAAAACCCCAAACGGTGCCTTGTGCTTGTTGGAAGAGTCGATGGTGATCTTAAGCCGGCCGTTGGACATTTTTTCCGCCATGGCAGCCATGTTGCGTGGCGCATCACCGAAGATCGGGAAATTGGGACCCCAGGTCTCAGCTAGCTTGAGCCTATACACCTTCTCTGCAGCGTGAGTAAAAGAAGCGAAGAGTACAGAGGACACCACTGCGGCAATCGCAGCAGCCTTTACGACTTTTTTCATTGCGTAATTCCTGTTGTGGTTGTTTTAGGAATGATGGCCTTATGAGCCATGCTCGTTGTGAGCATGACTAACAGAGTGACAGGCAGGGAGGTGATTTTTTATCCGCTTAACTAACCAATTTCGGGAGCGAAACTACGCAGGGGGCTTGCGGTATATACCTACGTAGTTACTACACATGTAGCCCAAACTTCAGGAAGCTGAGCACTGCACGACGCCGCGTTACCGGTATGTGGGTTGAGAATCCTTCCCTCTGTATCTCGGCTGGCTGTTGAGATAAGCCTGGTCGGCGACCCGGGCCAGAGCGCCCGGTAGCCGAGAACACCGGCTTCAACTACTGGCGGTATTGGAGGGGATACCTATACTTATAGTTTCAGTTAACAGTAAATAGTTGAGGCATGTTGAAGGTGCATTAAGACAGCATGGATAGTCGCGATCGCCTCTAGGGAAGGTTCACAAACAGGCATCCATGCATATAGTGTTTTTTAATGAGCAAAATCATGAAGATTCAAAGTTATACACAAAATAAAATTAACAGAATAAATTTACTCATAGTAGTAATCGGCATGATTTTAACCTTCTCCGCTCAAAGTTGGTCAGATGAATTAACCATTGCATTTGGTCAAGACAAACCCCCTTTTGTAATCGGAAAAACCAAAACTGGTCTGGAGATTGATATATTTCGGGAAGCATTAGAATATAAAGGGCACAATATGAAAGTGCTTCACTTTCCCAACAGGCGACTTCAACGCGCCTTGATTGTTGAAAACGAGATTGACGGAGTCGCAACAGTTCGTCAAGTTCCGGGGGACAGACTTTATTATGTAGAGGAATTTGTTTATTTTCAGAATTATGCAATAACTAAAGCCAGAGACGGCCTGGAAATTAATGAAGTAGCCGATCTAATTGGACTATCCGTTGTGGCATGGCAAAATGCCTATCGTGATCTTGGACCTGAGTTTGAAAGTGCATTTCAACCCAACCCACCTGAAGAATACAAAAAACTGTACAGAGAACTCCACAGCCAGGAAAGTCAAAATTTAATGTTTTGGAAGAATCGAGCCAAAGTTATTGTAACTGACAAAACCATATTTGAATGGTACCGGAAACAGTTAGAAAAAGAACACAACACAACCCCTAAGGTTATTTATCATTCTATTTTTTCAGGAAAGACTTACTTTCAAGCAGCTTTCAGGAGTGAACAACTGGCAAAGGATTTCGACGAAGGATTGAAGCACATTAAAAATACAGGAAGATACAACCAACTCTATAACAAATATATAAAATAATAATGGCGTGAGTTAAGAGGAAATTGATGGGACGCCCTGGCTCCTCTTAACAAAAGCCCGGCAAATCCATCAATGCCCCCTTTCAGCAGGTGGTGAGTGAAAAATAAAGATCGTTACCCCACTGGCTGGCAGCCACGGACCGCAAGCGCAATGTTGGCGCTGGCCTCGATCTGTTCGTAATAACCCTCAGCGGAACTGACGCCCTTTTGAGCCATGGAGCCAGCAGTCGGGTTTACCAGGGCCGCCAACTGCTGCAATGACTGGGCGGACTGTTTGTCCTGCTGGTAGGTATCAAAGGCCTGGTAGATTTCACTGCAGGTCACACCGTCGCCATCAGTGGCGGCGGACGTCATGTAGCCGGGTGGCGTTTTACCCCAACCCCATCGCGCGGGCAACATCAATACACGCCAAAGTCAGAGCCTCGGTTCCCACCTGAACAGGGTTTCCCACAGACAAACCGATCACGATGGATCACCGTCAATCATCCGGAAGTGCCTCATCATTGCGCTCCAGCCACTCCCGGAACCATTCCTCGCGCAACCGGACCGTCTGAGAATACCAACGGTGATCCCGGATAACGGCATTGTCCATATGTTCAGGCGCTGTTGGCATGTGAGGAAGCATCGGCACCCGGGTCTCCACGTGGAGCCCGACTCGTTGGCGCGCCGAGCGCCGGGCGGGACCATAGCTGATCCGATTCGCCTGGGCGGCCAGGTTCTCAGTGCGGGTAGCAAATCCGATGAATTGCTCCGCCATGGCCACCTGATCCGTGCCTTTGGGAATGGCCCAACTGTTAAAGCCAATCAGTTGCCCGTCCCAGATCACCGAAATCGGCGCGCCCTCTCTTACTTGTGCATCGAAAAACCGCCCGTTATACCCCGTTGCCATGGCCACCTTGCCGCTGGTGAGCAACGCCACGGATTCGTCACCGCCGGTCCACCAGACAATCTCGTCGCGGATTTCGTCCAGGCGTCGGAAAGCCAACTCCAACCCGCGCCGGGTGCTGAGCAAGTCATAGAGCTGCTCTCTCGGCACCGACAACGACAGCAATGCCCACTCGAGCATACCCACCGGAGCCCGCCGTAATGCGCGCTTGCCAGGAAAGGTTTCCAGGTCAAAGAAATCTGCCACCGTGCGAGGCTTGACGCCCGGGAAGGCACGATCGTCATAGGCAATCACGGTGGAGAATACAATCTGGGTGATGAAACAGGGATCAATGGCGCCGGCCATGAAATCTTCTTCCGGCGGTGTACCGTCAGGAGCCGGTGCCAGAATAGCCGGGGAAATGGGCTCCAGTAGCCCTTCGTCACAGGCGGCACTGGCATCAGACTGGATCATGTCGATCACGTCCCATGCCACCTCTCCGCTGGCCAGATGATCGCGAAGCACCTGCAGGCCGCCGTTATAGACCACAGTGCGCACTTCAATACCCGTCGTCTCGGTAAACGGCTCAAAATAGGCTGCCCTCTGGCTCGCCTCATAGGCACCGCCCCAGGTGGCCACCGTCAGCACACGGCCCTCCGCAGCCAACAGCCCCGGCAGTACCAGCACAACGCCCATCAGCCATGTCCATCTGTCAGGCCGCTTCATTTTCTTCCTCGCGCAGGTCATGGACGATTTCCAGGTAGGCACGGATCACCGCTTCCTCGGGCACCACGCCAATCAGACGGCCATCGTCACCGATCAGCGGCACGGCTTCCCCCAGGAATCCCCGCAGCATCTCCATGGATTGCCAGACCGTGGTGTCATCACCGAACTGCGTCGCCCCGGCCACTATCATGGCATCCAGCGGCGCATCCGCCCGGCCATTGACCAGCTTCTGCAGCCGCACTACACCCCGGAACTTGCCCTCACGAGTGAGCACCATGGCCTCGGCCCGGTCATCGTCCACCAGGCGCTGGCGCACGGTTCCCAGGTTTTCATCCACGTAAGCCGTGGTGTAGACCTGGCTGCAATAATCGCGGACCGGATGGGTCTCCAGGATCGCCTTGTCCCGCCCCAGGGAGAGATCAAAACCGCGGGCCCGGAGTTGAAGGTCAAACAGCGAACGCCCTATCACCCGGTAGGAAATAAGGTTCGAGAACACCACGGCAACCATGGCGGCAATGGTCAGGTCATAACTGCGGGTCAGCTCGAACACAATCAGTATGGTGGTCAGGGGTGCCCCAATAACGGAACTGGCCAGCGCCATCATGCCGCAGATGGCATACACCTCCAGCCCTGAATAAGGCAGTGGCAGCAGATAAGGCAGGACCAGGCCGTAGAAGGCCCCGAACAGAATACCCACCAGCAGGGCGGGACTGAATACGCCGCCGACAAAACCAAAGCCGATACACAGTGCCGTCAGCACCAGCTTGGCGACAATAATCAACGCCAGCTCGCCAATGCCGAAGGCGCCCTCAATGGTGGCGAATCGCAGGGTTTCCTGACCGATCCCCAATACCTCGGGAATCCACAGTGCGACCAGCCCCAGCACCAGTCCTGCCGATGCCGGCTTCAACCACTGCGGCACCGGAAACCGACGGGCAGCGGCGGTACTGGCTCGCAACAGCCACATGAAACCACAGGCCAGCCCGGCACTCAGTACCCCTTCCAGGGCGAAAAACACAAACTCGTAGCTGTGTTCCACATGGCCGAAACTCACCAGGAACAGCGCCGGCCGGTCGAAGATAACGTTGGCAAAGATATAGCCGGTGGCGGATGCCACGGTGACCGGCGCGAACGCCCGCAGGGAATAATGACGCAGGATGACTTCGTGGGCGAAGACCAGCCCGGCAATCGGCGCATTGAATGCCGTGGCAATGGCCGCTGCCACACCACAGGCGATGGCGATGGAACGCTGGTGACGGAGGTTGAGTTTAAGATGGCCGGCAAGGTTGCCGAACATGGCGCCCAGGTAAACCAGGGGGCCGTACTGACCCACGGAGGCGCCGCTGCCAAGGGAGACCAGAGCCGCCAGGGTCGACGCCAATCCACTGCGAAAACCGGGCCCCGATCGGTTGGTCTGCGCCGCCAGAATGGCATCCGGTGGTGCCAGGGCTCGTCGTTCCTTTACAAACCAGCGAACAATCAACCCGACGATCAGTCCGCCGGACGCCGGTACCGCAATAGTGGCGGCCACCACCAGAAGATGCCGGTCCTCGGCCTGGATACGGGCGTAAGGCGACACCAGCAGATAATCATTCAGCAGCAGGACCGCCTCAACGAAGGCAATGGCCGCCAGTGACGCCACGGCGCCTACGGCAACAGCCACCACTGTCACCATGGTGACCTGATACACCGTCTGCCGAACGTCCAGTCTGTCCATGATCCCAGTGCCGTTTTTGGACTTCTGTATGTCGTATTTAATTTAGCAACCTCCCGGAATCGGGGCCACATTGAAGCAAAGCCGTGTCTGGATCGACTGGCGGCAGTTCTGGTATTCCTGGTTGGAAGGGGTAATCGATATGGCACAACTACCGAAAAGCGCAAAAGTCGTGATTATCGGGCAAGGGGGGATTGTTGGCGCCTCGGTGGCCCATCATCTGATCGAACGGGGATGGGACAACATCGTCGGGCTGGAGAAGTCCGCCATTCCCACCGACATCGGCTCCACGTCCCACGCCTCGGATTTCTGCTTCACCACGTCCCACGACAAACTCAACGTCTACACCACCAAGTACAGCCAGGCGTTCTACGAAAAGCGCGGTAACTATGAGAGGTGTGGCGGCATGGAAGTGGCCCGCATTGATGACGACGAGCGCATGGACGAACTGCGCCGCAAGGTAGGTTCGGGCAAGGCTTTCGGTACCAACGTCAGCATGATTTCACCGAAAGAGGCCAAGGAGCTGTTCCCGCTGGTGGATGAAAACTGCATCCAGGGCGCCATGTGGGACCCGGATGCCGGGCTGGTGGTGCCCCGGTCCCAGAAAGTGGCCGGAGACCTGGTGGAGGAGGCAGTTGCCACCGGCAAACTGCAGGCTTTCCCCTACACACCGGCGATCCGCATCGATGTCCAGGACGGCCAGGTACGCGGCGTGGAAACTCACAAGGGCTACATCGAGACCGAATACGTAGTGCTCTCCATCGGCATCTGGGGGCCGTTAATGGCTAACACTGCCTCGTCTCCCCTGCCACTGATGCCGCTGGAGCATCCGTTGCTCTTCTTCGGTCCTTACGAAGCGCTGACCGGAACCGGCAAACAGATCGTCTACCCGCTGTTCCGCGACCAGGGCAACTCCGCCTACGTACGGGACACCGGAGACCCGACCACCACTGAGGGTGGTCACATTGAGTGGGGTTACTATGAGGCGGAAAACCCCCGGCTGGTGTACCCCAGTGCTATCGCCGAGCCCAAAGATGCGCGGATGTCTCCATCCATGCGGGATCTGTCGCTGGATCAGGTCATTGATGCCTATGAAAAAGCCATTGAGATGACCCCGATTCTGGGCGAACTGGGCTGGGAGGAGAAGCATTCCTTCAACGGTCTGCTATCGGTCACACCGGATGGCGGCTCACTGATGGGGGAATCTCCGGAGGTGCGTAACCTGTGGTTCGGTGAAGCGGTCTGGGTCAAGGATGGCCCCGGAGCCGGCAAGGTTCTGGCGGACTGGATGACCGACGGCCGACCCGAGATGGACCCCCACAGCATCGATATCGCCCGGCACTACCCGCTGCAGAAAACACCAGACTATGTGTACAACCGCTGCTACGAAACCGCGAAGAAGATTTACAACCCGGCGGTCCATCCCCGGGAACCCTACCTGACCGGGCGCCAGATGCGTACCAGCCCCTTCTATCTGCGGGAAGTGGAACTGGGCGGCTATTTCATGGAAGCGGCCGGCTGGGAACGAGCCCATGGCTACGCCGCCAACGAAGCAACGCTGCTGGAAAAGTTCCGGGACCGGATACCAGTGCGGGAACACGAATGGGACGCCCGGCATTTCTGGGAAGTCTCCAACGCCGAGCAACTGGAGATGAGTGAATCCGTGGGCATGATCAACCTGTCCCACTTCGCCATCTTCGACATCTCCGGCGACGATGCCGAGGCCCTGCTGGAGTACCTTTCCGTGGCCAAAGTGGGAGGCACCACGCCCCACGGAAAAGGGGTTTACACCCATTTCCTCGATGACCGGGGCGGCATTCGCTCCGACCTCACCATCATCCGCCGGGGCGATAACGACTACCGGGTAATCTGTGGCGGTGACACCGGCCACCGGGACTATTGCTGGATCACACGGATGGCCCGGTCAAAAGGCCTGGACAAGGTTCGCGTACAGGACCGCACCGATGAACTTGCCACCCTGGGGCTGTGGGGGCCCAAAGCGCGGGAGACTCTGGCAAAACTGGTCAGCAACCCGGACGAACTGTCCCACGAGAACTTCCCCTTTGCCACCACCCGGGAACTGAATATCCAGGGTGTACCGGTCTGGGCCTTCCGGATTTCCTATGTGGGAGAACAGGGCTGGGAGCTCTATTTCCCATTCAGCTATGGCCTGAAGATCTGGGACCTGCTCTACGACGCTGGCGTCACCCCCGTTGGCATCGAAACTTACGCTAATACCCGCCGGCTGGAGAAGAGTCTGCGCTTGCAGAACGTGGATCTGGAGGTGGAGTACAACCTGTATGAGGCGGGCCTGGCGCGCCCCAAGGTCAAGGAAGCGGATTTTCATGGCAAGGCAGCCTACCTGGAGCAAAGAGCGCTGCCACAGCAGGCCGCCTACCTGTGCACCATGACTATGCTGGAGCACCGTGATGCCAATGGCGTTCTGCGCTATCCGGTAGGCCAATGGCCGATTCTGGACCCGCAATCCGGCGAGGTGCTGGTGGACAGTGAAGGGCGTCGCTCCTACAACACCAGCGCTGTCTGGGGTCCGTCGGTGGGTAAGATCATCCTGCTGGGTTACATCCCCGCCGAC
The DNA here is from genome assembly GCF_045449855.1 of Marinobacter alkalisoli. Lineage (NCBI taxonomy): Bacteria > Pseudomonadati > Pseudomonadota > Gammaproteobacteria > Pseudomonadales > Marinobacteraceae > Marinobacter > Marinobacter alkalisoli. The sequence goes on from NZ_JBJJLC010000025.1 coordinate 92,318, forward strand.
TACGCCCAGGAAGGCCGGGAACTGACCCTGGAATACTTCCAGGAGCACTACCCTGTGCGGATTGAAGCGGTGGGCTACCGGGCGCTGTTTGATCCCGACAATGAGCGGGTGAAATCCTGAGGGAGCAACTGACACAAAACCCGGCGGTCAGCATTCAATGATGTTGACCGCCAGCCCGCCTCTGGCGGTTTCCTTGTACTTGTCCAGCATATCGCGGCCGGTCTCGCGCATGGTCACCAGCACCTTGTCCAGCGATACGTAGTGCTTGCCATCACCACGCAAAGCCATAATCGCGGCATCAATGGCTTTTACTGATGCCATGGCATTGCGCTCGATACAGGGTATCTGCACCAGCCCGCCAATCGGGTCACAGGTCATGCCCAGGTGATGCTCCATACCAATTTCCGCGGCATTCTCCACCTGTTCCGGTGAACCGCCGGTCGCGGCAGCAAGCCCGGCAGCCGCCATGGCACAGGCAGAACCGACTTCTCCCTGGCACCCCACCTCGGCGCCGGAAATAGAGGCGTTTTCCTTGAACAAGATACCGATAGCCCCGGCTGTCAGCATGAACCGGACAATACCTTCGTCATTCGCCTGCGGGCAGAACTCAAAATAGTAGTGCAGCACCGCCGGGATGATACCGGCGGCACCGTTGGTGGGGGCAGTCACAATCCGGCCACCGGCGGCGTTCTCTTCATTCACCGCCAGAGCATAGAGGTTCACCCAGTCCAGGGCGCTGAGGCAGGGGGAAATCAGATCTACCCGCTGCTTGTCCATCAGCGATCGATACAGCGCCGCCGCCCGCCGCCGAACCTTCAGGCCACCCGGCAACTCGCCCTCATGGCGGATACCGTTCTGAACGCAGGCACGCATCACCTGCCAGAGCTCCAGGATACCGTCACGAATCTGCTCTGGCGTGCGCCAGGTCTGCTCGTTGGCAAATACGATATCGGCGATGGTCATGTCGTGTTCACGACACAGTGCCAGCAGCTCCCGGCCACTGCTGAAAGGATAAGGCATCCGGGTGGTATCCTCCCGGATGGTCAGCTTGCCACCGGCATTGCCGTCAACCACGAAACCGCCACCCACCGAGTAATAGGTTTTCTCAAGCAGGTTCAGACCGTTTTCATCGAAGGCAATACAAATCATGCCATTGGGATGTCCGGGAAGAGATTTCCGGCGGAAATAGACCAGGTCCGTTTTTTCCCGAAACCTTACCGGCCAATGCCCACCCAGGGACAACATCCCGCTGTGGCGGATACGGTCAAGGCGGTCCGGCAGGGTGTCCGGGTCAATCCCGTCCGGTCGTTCGCCCTCCAGCCCCATCAGTACGGCGGGGCCAGTGCCATGTCCCTTGCCGGTCGCCCCAAGCGATCCATACAGGGAGACTTTCAGTCGTCGGACCAATGGCGTTAGCTGTTCGTTCTCAAGAGCCCCGGCAAACCGACGCGCCGCCTCCATGGGCCCGACCGTGTGGGAACTCGACGGGCCAATCCCCGTCTTGAACAACTCAAACAGACTGATAGCCAATGGACGTACTCCTGCCGTTGTACGTCTCTCAACGGTAGCGCGGTCCACCCTCCGCCGCCTGCTTGCAGGCGACACGCCAAGGATGATTTACGACAAATAGCCAACCCTGGCAAAAAGCGACAAAAACGTCGCATATGGAACATTCCGGGACGACCGATGTCGGTTGTGGACCATTCGTTACCAGTACCCCACCTTAAAATGGAATCAAGCCGGAACTGATCATTAATTGCGCAATCTAATAGCAATAGCTAGTGTTCAGGTTGAGGCAAGGAGATGGCACCGTGGCCACAGATACAGACTCGCACACAGTCAAGCCCTATCGGGTTGGCTTTCTGCTGATCGATAACTTTACCCTGATCGCGTTGGCCACAGCCGTTGAGCCCCTGAGAATGGCCAACCAGTTGGCCGGCGCCGAACTTTACTCCTGGGAGCTGCTGACGGCCGAAGGCGAAGCCGCCCGCGCCAGTGACGGCATTACCATGGTGCCGGATGCGTCCATACGCGACAAACATGATTTCGACCTCGTTATTGTGGTTGCCGGCGTGGATGTCACCCGCAGCTTCTCGCCGAAGGAAGTCAGCTGGCTGAAACAGCTGTCACGCCGGCATGTGTTGCTGGGAGCCGTGTGCACTGGCGCCTATGTCCTGGCCAGTGCCGGGCTGCTGGATGGCTATTCCTGCAGCGCCCACTGGGAATGCCTGGAAGCTATTCAGGAGCGATTCCCCCGGGTGCAGACCAACAATCATCTGTTTACCGTTCAGCGCGAACGCATTACCTGCACCGGCGGCACCGTGCCCATGCACATGATGCTCAGCTTCCTGGCACGCCGCCATGGCCAGGAACTCAGCAATGCCGTCTCCCACATGTTCGTCTGTGACCGGGTCCGCGAGGAGCGGGAGCAACAGCCCATGCCAATGCTTCCCAAGCTGGCCTGCGCCCAACCCAAACTCGCCGAAGCCGCCCAACTGATGGAAGCCAACATCGAGGAACCCATCGAATTGCAGGAACTGGCCACCCTGGCGGGGATCTCCCGCCGCCAGCTGGAACGACTTTTTCTGAAACACCTGGGCTGTACCCCCTCACGGTACTACCTGCGGATTCGACTCAACCGGGCCCGCCGACTGCTGAAGCAAACATCCTGCTCCATTGTCGAAATCGCCTCCATGTGCGGGTTTGTATCCGCTACCCATTTCAGCCGTTGCTACCGCAAATTCATGGGCCGTGCCCCGAAGCATGAGCGCATGGAGGTTGTTACCCCGGAAACCACCGGCGATGCATTAACCGACACCATGCAGAGCCTGCCATCCTCATCGATGATGGCCCTGCACCTCGCCCGGGTCGAGCCGACTTACGGCATTTTCGGCCCGGAGAAGTTGCCACCAAAGTCACCCGGGACTATGAACTGACTGCACCCATAACGCTGCCCAGGCAGCGGGAGGCGTCGAATGCAGGTACCGAGCAACCGCGATCAGGATGACCGCATTACGCAACTGATCGAGCAGCACCAACACCTGCCAGGCGCATTGCTGCCACTGTTGCACGCAGTGCAACAGGCATTCGGTTACATCCCCCACACCACCGTGCCAGCCATTGCCGACGCCCTGGCGCTGAGCCGGGCCGAGGTTCACGGAGTCATCAGTTTCTATCACGGTTTCCGCTCCCAACCCTGCGGCCGTAACGTCCTGCAGGTTTGCTGTGCAGAAGCCTGCCAGGCCCGCGGCAGCCGGCAACTGGTGGACCATACCCGGCAACGGCTGGGAGTGGATTTTCACCAGACCACAGCGGACGGCGAGATCACCCTGGAGCCGGTGTATTGTCTGGGCAACTGCGCCACTGGCCCCAGCATTCGCATTGGCGACCGTATACTGGGCCGGGTAGACCCGGCGACCATGGACCGCCTGCTCGACGAACTGACCCGAGTCCCCCTGAGGTTCCATTCCCAGGCACCGAACCCCGAGACGACAGACACGAAGCGGGGTGCCCAATGATCAACGTCTATGTGCCCCGGGACACCACCGCCCTGTCACTGGGCGCCGAAGAAGTGGCAGATTGCCTCGCCCGGGAGATCCAACAGCGCAGCCTGTCCGCCAGCGTGGTACGCAACGGCTCCCGTGGTCTGTTCTGGCTCGAACCGCTGATCGAAGTGGACACGCCCGAGGGCCGTGTGGCCTACGGCCCGGTTGCGCCCGACGACATCCCCACCCTGCTGGACCAGGGAATGCTCGACGGTAGCGACAGCCACCCGCTATGCCAGGGTCACACGGAAGCCATTCCTTACCTTCAGAGCCAGCAACGTCTGACATTCTCCCGCGTGGGCATCACCGACCCGCTCTCGATCACCGACTACCGCAACCATGACGGGTTCCGGGGCCTGGAACGGGCGCTGACACTCGCGGCCGCGCAGATTGTGGACGAAATAGAACTTTCGGGTTTGCGCGGCCGGGGCGGCGCGGCCTTTCCCGCCGGGCGCAAGTGGCGCACAGTTCTGGAGGCTGACCCGGAACGACCGGGGCAACCCTGGAGTGGCCACAAGTTTATCGTCTGCAATGCCGATGAGGGCGATTCCGGCACCTTCGCCGACCGGCTGCTGATGGAGGGTGATCCCTATCTGCTGATTGAAGGCATGGTGATAGCCGGACTGGCCGTAGGCGCCGACACCGGGTTTATTTACCTGCGCTCGGAATACCCCAACGCCCACCGGATACTCACCGAAGCCATCACCCGGGCAGAGGCTGAGAGCTACCTAGGCAACAACCTGCTTGGCAGTGGCCGGACCTTTCACCTGCACATTCGCCTGGGTGCCGAGGCCTACATCTGTGGCGAAGAAACCGCCATGCTCGACAGCCTGGAAGGCAAGCGGGGCATGGTGCGGGCCAAACCGCCGCTGCCGGCCCACCACGGCGCCTTCGGCCAGCCCACGGTGGTCAACAACGTACTGACCCTGGCGGCGGTACCGACCATACTGGCCGAAGGCGGGCAGGCCTATGCCGATTACGGCATGGGGCGCTCCCGGGGCACCCAACCTTTCCAGCTGGCAGGCAACCTGGCCCGGGGCGGGCTGGTGGAACTGGCGTTTGGCGTTACCTTGCGCAGCCTGCTGTACGATTTTGGCGGTGGCACCGAGTCGGGTCGCCCGTTACGGGCGGTGCAGGTCGGCGGGCCACTCGGCACCTACCTGCCGGAGAGTCACTGGGATGCCCCCCTGGACTACGAGGCGTTTGCCGAAGCCGGCGGCATGATCGGCCATGGCGGCATCGTTGCCTTTGATGACAGCGTGGACATGGCGCAACAGGCCCGCTTCGCCATGGAGTTCTGCCGGGTGGAATCCTGCGGCAAATGCACACCCTGCCGCATCGGCGCGGTGCGCGGCGTGGAAGTGATCGACCGCATCATCGCCAACCAGGATCGCACCGATAACCTCACCCTGCTGGAGGATCTCTGCGACACCATGGAAATGGGTTCGCTCTGTGCCATGGGCGGCATGACACCGAACCCGGTACGCAGCGCGCTGCAATATTTCCCGGACGATTTTGCCCGACCAACGGGCAAGGGGGGAGGCTGACCATGCTGCAATATTATGATCCCGCACAAGCAGCTGACATTGATCCCGGTACCCTTGACCTGGGAACCCCACCGGTCACCTCAGACACAGAGGTACAGCTGACCATCGACGGCGTCACCGTCACCGTTCCCAGCGGTACCTCGGTGATGCGGGCAGCGGCACTGGTCGGACACCGGATACCCAAACTCTGCGCCAGCGATAACCTGGAGGCCTTCGGATCCTGCCGCCTGTGCCTGGTGGCCATCGAGGGCCGCCGAGGCTACCCCGCCGCCTGCACCACCCCGGTGGAAGACGGCATGGCGGTCGAGACTCAGACGCCAGAACTGGCTCGTCTCCGTCGTAACGTGATGGAACTGTATATATCCGATCACCCCCTGGACTGCCTGACCTGCTCCGCCAACGGCAATTGCGAGCTTCAGGACATGGCCGGCGTGGTAGGCCTGCGGGAGGTACGCTACGGCTACGAAGGTGACAATCACCTGGACGCACAAACGGATACCTCCAACCCCTATTTCAGCTTTGATCCCGGCAAGTGCATTGTCTGTTCCCGCTGTGTCCGGGCCTGCGAGGAGGTTCAGGGTACCTTCGCGCTGACCATCCAGGGACGTGGATTCGATTCCACCGTGGCCGCCAGCCAGGATGATCCCTTTGTCGATTCCGAGTGCGTCTCCTGCGGCGCCTGTGTCCAGGCCTGCCCCACCGCGACCCTGATGGAAAACAACGTGATCGAGATCGGCCAGCCCGATCGTAGCGTGGTCACTACCTGCGCCTACTGCGGCGTGGGCTGTTCGTTCCGGGCCGAGATGAAAGGCAATGAGCTGGTGCGCATGGTGCCCCACAAGGATGGCCACGCCAACCACGGCCATTCCTGCGTTAAAGGCCGCTTTGCCTTTGGCTACGCCACCCACCCGGACCGCATCACTACCCCGATGATTCGCGACAGCATCCACGAGCCCTGGAGGCCCGTGGAGTGGGACGAAGCCATCGGCTTCGCCGCCCGGCGCCTCAAGGAGATCCAGGCCCGCCACGGCCGCGACAGCATTGGCGGCATCACCTCATCCCGCTGCACCAACGAGGAAACTTATCTGGTGCAGAAACTGGTGCGCACGGCCTTCGGCAACAACAACACCGACACCTGCGCCCGTGTCTGCCACTCCCCCACCGGGTATGGCCTGAAGATGACCCTGGGCGAGTCCGCCGGCACCCAGACCTTCGATTCGGTGATGCACGCCGATGTGATCCTGGTGATCGGTGCCAACCCCACCGACGCCCATCCGGTGTTTGCCTCCCAGTTGCGCCGCCGCCTGCGTCAGGGCGCCAGGCTGATCGTCGCCGATCCCCGCTCCATTGATCTGCTGAGAACGGTCCATGCCGACGAAGGGCTTCACCTGCCGCTGCGGCCTGGTACCAATGTGGCGCTGATCAATGCCCTGGCCCATGTGGTGGTCAGCGAAGGCCTGGAAGACCAGGACTTCATCAAACGACGCTGCGAGCCTGATACCTACGCTGCATGGCGGGCCTTCATCACCGATCCGCGACATGCCCCGGAAGCGACCGAAGCGGTCACCGGCGTAACCGCCGAGCAGGTACGGGAAGCAGCACGACTCTTCGGCAAAGCCGGCAATGCCGCCATCTACTACGGCCTGGGGGTCTCCGAACATAGCCAGGGTTCTACCATGGTCATGGGCATTGCCAACCTGGCCATGGCCACCGGCAACCTTGGCCGGGAAGGCGTCGGCGTGAACCCCCTGCGGGGCCAGAACAACGTTCAGGGTTCCTGTGACATGGGCTCCTTCCCCCACGAACTGCCGGGCTATCAACACGTCGCGGTGGACGAGTTGCGCGAGCCCTTTGAACGGGCCTGGGGTGTCACCATCGACCGCGAGGCGGGGCTGCGCATTCCCAACATGCTGGATGCCGCAGTAGACGGCAGTTTCAAGGGACTGTACGTGCAAGGCGAGGACATTGCCCAGTCCGACCCCAACACCCGTCACGTGGAGCAGGCCCTGGGATCGCTGGAATGCCTCATCGTGCAGGACCTGTTCCTGAACGAGACCGCCAAATTCGCCCATGTACTACTGCCGGGCTCCTCCTTCCTGGAGAAGGACGGCACCTTTACCAACGCTGAACGGCGGATCAACCGGGTGCGCCGGGTGATACCGCCATTGGCCGGCAAGGCCGACTGGGAAGTCACCCAGGACCTGTCCAACGCCCTGGGCTACCCCATGAACTACAGCCACCCCAGTGAAATCATGGACGAAATTGCCCGGCTCACGCCGACATTCCGGGGCGTCAGCTTTGAGAAAATCGACCGCCTCGGCAGCATCCAGTGGCCCTGTAACGAAGACTTCCCGGAAGGTACCCCGATCATGCATGTGGCGGATTTCCCAATCGGTCTCGGGCGCTTCATGCAGACCGACTACGTGCCCACGGACGAGAAATCCAATAGCCGCTTCCCGTTGCTGCTGACCACCGGGCGCATTCTCAGCCAATACAACGTGGGCGCCCAGACCCGGCGTACCCAAAACAGCTTCTGGCACCAGGAAGACGTTCTGGACATACATCCGCAGGATGCCGAGGACCGGGGCATTGCCGACGGCGACTGGACCGGCATCACCAGCCGGGCCGGCAACACCGTGTTGCGCGCGCGCATCAGCACCCGGGTTCAGCCCGGTGTGGTCTACACCACCTTCCATCACCCGGTCAGTGGCGCCAACGTCATCACCACGGACAATTCCGACTGGGCCACCAACTGCCCGGAATACAAGGTGACTGCCGTTCAGGTTGAGAAGGTGTACCAGCCTTCCAACTGGCAAAAACGCCATCAGGCTGACGACCGGCAACAGCGGGGCTATCTGGCCGGGACCGCACCGGTCCGGGAGCCATGATGGCGGCACCAAAGCGGGACGAATTGGCCGGTAACGGCTACCAGCCGGTAAATATCCGGGTGCGGGAGCGCCAGGATGACCGCTGGGTACAGCGTACCCTCCCCGACTCGGTGTCTCAGGAATGCCCGGTGGCACTGGTGTACAACGGCATCTCCCATGCAGTAATGATGGCCACCCCCACCGATCTGGAAGACTTCGCCCTGGGCTTCAGCCTGTCCGAACGCATTGTCACTGAGCCCGACCAGATTTTTGAAACCGAGATTGTCGATCACGGCGAACAGGGCATCGAACTGCAGATGCATATCCACGGTGCTTGCGCCAACGCCCTCAAGCTGACGCAACGCAACCTGATTGGCCCCACCGGCTGCGGCCTGTGCGGCAAAGCCACCCTGGAACAGCTCCGCCAGCCGTTACCAACACGCCAGCCCAGGCCGCTACCGGGCCCCGAGCAGGTGCAGACAGCACTCACGGAACTCGACCAGCACCAGCGCCTGCAGCAGTTGACCGGCACCATGCACGCCGCCTGTTGGTGCGACAACGAGGGACGAATCCAGTTGTTGCGGGAAGATGTCGGGCGACACAATGCCCTGGACAAGCTGATTGGCGCCCTGAGGCGTACGGAGCACAGGCAGGGCGAAGGATTTGCCCTGGTCTCCAGCCGCGGCAGCTATGAAATGGTAGCCAAGGCGGTGGAAGCGGATCTCGGCACCCTGGTGACGGTGTCCGGCGTGACCGCCATGGCCATTCGCGATGCCCGACAGGCCGGGCTCAACCTCATTGGCTTCGCCCGCCGTGGCCGACAGGTGGTCTACACCTCGGGAGACAGTGCGCATGACTAAGGAATCAACCGCTCACCTGGTGAAGATGATCAATCAGATCGCCGCCAATTGCCCTTTTCAGGGAGATCCGGCGGCAGTCACTAAAGCAACCGCCGCCCATATCCACAAGTTCTGGTCCCATTCCATGAAGGAAGATATTGTGGACTACCTGGAAGCCGGGGGTGAAGGACTCAGCCCTGCGGCCGTGGAGGCCATCAGGGCTCTGGAAGCTGACCTCAGGCCAACCCGATAACCTGATCATTCTCGTCAAGCGAAATATCCAGGGCCGCCGGACGGCGTGGCAGACCCGGCATGGTCATGATGTCGCCACAGACCGCCACCACAAATCCCGCACCGGCAGACAGGCGCACTTCCCGCACCGGCAGCACATGACCACTTGGGGCACCCCGTAACGACGGGTCTGCGGAGAAGCTGTACTGGGTTTTGGCGATGCACACCGGCAGGTGACCAAAGCCCAGTTGCTCGTATTCTTCAAGCTGACGCTTCGCCGCCGGTGCAAAATCCACTCTGGCCGCATCGTAGATCCGGGTAGCGACGGTCTCGATCTTGTCCGCCAGGGGGATATCGTCTTCGTAGAGCAGCTGGATCTCCGGTGAGCCTTCGTCCATCTGATCCAACACCGCCTGTGCCAGATCCGTTGCCCCCTCGCCGCCCGTGGCCCAATGGGTAGCCGTCACCGCACGTACCCCCCAATCGGCACTGATGGACCGGATCAGGGCCAGCTCTTCGTCACTGTCCGTCGGGAAACGGTTGATACAGACCACCGGCACCAGCCCGAACCGCCGCAGGTTGCGGATATGTCGTTCCAGGTTCACCGCGCCGGCTCTCAGCGCCTGCAGATCCGGGGTCGCGAGGTCCTTGCGGGGCACACCACCCTGCATCTTCAGGGCGCGAACGGTGCATACCAGTACTGCTGCGTCCGGGCGCAGGCCAGTCTGGCGGCATTTGATGTCAATAAACTTCTCCGCGCCCAGGTCGGCGCCAAAGCCTGCTTCGGTGACCACCACATCGTTCAAAGCCAGGGCGGCGCGGGTTGCGGTCACCGAATTGCAGCCATGGGCGATGTTGGCGAATGGCCCGCCATGGATGAACACCGGATTGTGTTCCAGACTCTGCACCAGGTTAGGCAGCAACGCCTCTTTTAACAACACCGTCAAGGCTCCTTCGACGCCCAGGTCGCGCACCGTCACCGGCGACATATCCGTGCGCCGGCCAACGATGATACTACCCAGGCGCTGGCGCAGGTCGGGCAGACCATCCGCCAGGCAGAGTATCGCCATGATCTCCGAAGCCACGGTGATATCGAACCCGGTTTCCCGGGGGGTACCATGAGCCGCGCCACCCAGACCACTCACCATGTAGCGCAGGGACCGGTCGGTCAGATCCATCACCCGCCGCCAGTAGACATGACGGGGGTCCAGGCCAACCTCGTTGCCCCAGTGCATGTGATTATCCAGGATTGATGCCACGAGGTTGTGAGCGGTGGTGATGGCATGAAAGTCACCGTTGAAATGCAGGTTGATGTCCTCCATGGGAATCACCTGAGACCGGCCACCGCCTGCAGCCCCACCCTTCATGCCGAAGCAGGGTCCCAGGGAGGGTTCCCGCAGGCACACAGAGGAGCGCACGCCCAGGCAGTTAAGGCCATCGTTCAGCCCGACACTGGTGGTGGTTTTGCCTTCGCCGGCGGGGGTGGGCGTGATGGCGGTCACCATCACCAGCTTGCCCCGGGCCGCCCGGGCAGAGGTATCCACATGGGCCATGTTCACCTTGGCCTTGTAGTGGCCGAAAGGAATCAGGCTGTCCGCAGGCAGACCAAGACGCTGTTGAGCCAAGAGCAGGATGGACTGGGGCTTCACGGAGCGGGCAATCTCGATATCGGGGGTGCCCGGCGGCAGCCTCTCCGGGGTCGGGGCTGTTTCGTTGTACTTACTGTATTGAAGGCTCACGGTGTTCCCCTATGTGTATCACACACTGTCGGAGACGGGATCAGATAGGCTGCCCCGGTCCTCATCGGGCTCTTCGGTTTCGCCATACTCGCGTAACCACCGGGCAGACCGTTGCAGACCACCAAACGGAAACAGGTGTATGCCCGCAAGCCGGGTGTCCGGGAAGTCCTGGCGATGACGCGCCAGGGCGTGAACGAGGCCGTCAGGAGTCCAGGAACGCAACAGCCGGGCACTGCCGGGTTTGCGCCACATCGTCCGCGCTGACAGGCCCACACCGCATTGCGCGGCATAGGCAATCAATGTCTTCAGATTGGTGGGACCGGCCACACCCATATAGACCGGCACTTCCGGCAGGATATCTCCCACGGCCTGCAGCCAGCCGGTATAGCGCTCAGCCTCGAAGGCAAACTGGGTCACCACCCACAACCGGGTGCCGGTGACCCTGGCGTAATCGCGCTTGAGCGACAGGGCCCGGGCCAGACTGTCCGGCCCGGCGACGGGGTGTCCATCCGGGTGGCCGGCAACCCCGATGTGCAGGAATTGCTGTTGCTCTAACAGGCCGGATTCCAGCAAAGCCAGGGTGTCCGGAAACGGGCCGGCGACCGAATCGCTGTCACCGGCAATCAACATCAGGCGGTCAACTCCGATATCTCTTAGCTGCCCCAGCCAGTCACGCAGCTGGTCGCGACTTTCGACCAACCGCGCGGGCAGGTGGGGCACCGGCAGCATTCCCTCGTCAATCAGCCGCTGACAGGCAGGCAATGTCTCACTGAACTGACCGTGGGGCAGGAAGGGGACGTAAACCCAGGTGCCGACGGGGAACAGCTCTGTCAGGGAGTCTGTTTCCAGAATCTGACGGGGCGTCGCCTCGATCGTGGCAGCGCGGACCAACTCCCGCACCAGCGCAATGGTCCGGGGATCTTCCGCTTTTTCAGTCTGCCGTTGGTATGCCAGCTTCATGTTTCTGTCCCCTCATTCAACTGATACCCGTGAATTGTCAATCCGCGAAATCAATCCCCTTGGCCCTGGCACGTTCCCGGGCATTGGGATTGACCGATGGCCGGAAGGGCACTTCCACCACTTCCGCTTCCACCTCGGTTGAGCCGTCATCTGCGGCATACTCCACTGGAAGGTGCACGGTCAGCCGGGTGCCAATGGCGCGCAGGTCAAACGGCACGTAGGCCAGCGCGATATTGGTGTCCAGTTCAGGGGAGTACCAGGGCGAAGTGACATAGCCTTGGGGCTCGCCGCCATCAGGACCACTGATCAGCCAGAAGTCGTTGGCGTAGTCAGTCACATGGCCACCGCCGAAGCGGATACCCACCATGATGTGGCTGAAGGGAGGACGACCGGCGTCGAGCTGCTCGCGAACCTTCTCAAGCTTCTGCTTGCCGATGTAATCCGCGTCCTTGTTACGCGGTACCTGGTAGGCCAGGTTGCACTGGAATGGCAGGGTTTCCTGGTCTACATCCTGGCCCCAGGAAAGAATGCCGGCGGCAATCCTGCGATGGTGTGCCGGGGCAATAACCCGCAAGTTATGGGGTTCTCCGGCAGACAGCACGGTATACCAAAGATCCTCGGCGTATTTGGTGGCTTCCTTGAGGTAGATCTCGTAGCCCTTTTCGCCGGTGAAACCGGTCTGGGAAATGATCACGTCGTGGCCGGCAACCTGGCCCTCCATCAGCCCGTAGTAGGGGATTTCCTTCACCCCCTCACCGAACAGGTCGGCCATGAGCGCCTCGGACTTGGGTCCCTGGATCTGAACGGGTGCCACATCGATTTCCCCGATGCTGACGTTGAACCCCATGCCGATATTGACGCCGCGCAGCCAGAACTCCAGGTCGCTGTCTGACAGTGAGAACCAGAATTCATCCTCGGCCACCCGCAGCAGGACCGGATCGTTCAGGATGCCGCCGTCCTCGTTGCACAGGATGACGTACTTGCCACGCATGGGCTTGATTTTGGTGGCGTCCCGGGTGATCACGTAGTTGACGAACCGCTCCGCATCCGGACCCTTGACCTGGATCTGACGCTCCACCGCCACGTTCCACATGGTGACGTCGTGTATCAGGGATTCGTATTCCACCATGGCGCCGCCGTCCTCCGGGCGGACATAGCCGCGGGGATGATACATGCGGTTATACACCGTAGCCCGCCAGCAGCCGGCTTCATAAGCCAGGTGCCAGTATGGAGACTTGCGGACCCGGGTGGAAATCAGCATTTCCACCGGCGTGGGGCCGGACTGACGCAGGTTGATCGGCACCTTGCGGTCCGACTGATCGATACTTCCGGGCTGGCGTGCAGCCCCCGCTCTTTGCTGTGGATAATCCAGCAGCGCCTTATCGAATTTAACCGCCATGGCAATCTCCCCTTTTCTCGGGTTCTCGATAGCTTTAATGTGACGGTGTTTGGTGGGCAGAGGATGGACCAATACGACATGGAAAAGTCCAAAAGCGGCAGACAAGCCGTGCGGGTTGCGGCAACACCGGCTGCGGATTGGAGCAAGCCCCGTCCGTTACCGCCTGGACCAAACAGGGCTTGATTGCATCAAGGCTGGCTTGACGGCGACGGCGGCCTATTCGGCAGCCAGCGCCGCGATTTGTGCGGCACTCAAGGCACCGCTATATATCCGGAAATCGTCTATTTTACCGTCCAGGAAGGCGTCGTTCCCATACTGGGAATCTCCCAGCCAGTTCTGTGTGGACACGCCCAGGCGGAACGGAGCCAGCACCATATTGTCGTTACGGCCAACCTCGCCGCCATTCAGGTAGAGAATGCCGGCCGTTCCGGACAAGGTCACAGCCACATGTGCCCATTCACCGACAGGGGCAGGGTTCCCACAGATTTTCTGGTCGGCATGGTAGCTGATCTTGGTAATGAAAAAGCACATTTGGTTGTCACGATCGCGGGGCACCAGGGCCATATAACGCTGGGTGCCAAATCCGAAATCGAACAATCTCGCCATGTCGGTTGTCCCGTCGATGTATACCCAACTGGTGACGCTGAAGTCCGCCAGCTCGGAAACGATTCCCTCCGGCAGGCTCACGTAGTCGTCGGCGCCATCCAGGGATATTGCATTACCGAGCTTGCCCGGCACCAGTGCGGGGCCATTGTTGGGCGTGGCGACGACGGTGTCGTCAACGGAGCTGGCAAACCCGCCGTCCTCCGCCGCATCGAATGGGAAATGCACCATGAGTTTGGGCCCCACCCACACAGTAACGGTATTGGAGGCCGCGCTCTCGCCCTCGGAAGAAATCGCGGTTACCTGGTAATAGTAATCCTCGCCTTCCGAGACATCGGTATCGGTGTAGGTCAGGAATTCCTCTGCCCCACGTGTGGCAATCGTGGCATACACCCCATCCGGAGCACTGGCGCGCTTGAGCCGGTAGCTCTCGGCGCCAGCAGCGCCCCACCAGGACAGCTCCACCGTACCGCCGCTCAGATTCCCGGTTAACCCCCTGGGAGCGCCGCCCAGGGCAGCAGGTTCCAGCGTCTCGGTCAGGGTTCCCCACCCCAGCTCATCGCCGCCCCAACTGCTTCTTTCCGGCCGTTGTCGTGCCGCCATTTTTTCCGTCCAGGGCGCTGCCATGCCCAGCCGGTTGACGTAGTGGTTGTAGATCAACTCCCAGGCCGGCCGGCTATGACCACGCTGCTTGTCGGAAACTGTCCATTGAGGAACGTGCATGACACTTCCACAGTTTGGGCCGTAGGGCGTGTAGGGGACTTCCTCAACCAGGTTGTAGCGGGCGATGTATTCCGACGCGGCAAGCAATCGGTGGTTCCAGTACTCGAAGATATCCTCATCCTGGTTCCAGGCCATTTTGGCGATAGCCCCGTAGAGCGCGACACCCAGGGTGGTGTGCCCCTGGTCGCGGCCGCTTTCCTGATATTGCCCCATGTTGCCGGCATGGAGATGGAACACCAGGTTGTCGAGCGCACCGTTGCCCTCACCGGTGTACAGGTAGTCCATTGCTTCCTGGTAGATGTCCGGCCGGTCAGCGAAGACGCCAATGGCCTGTATGCCAGCGATATTGGCCAGGTCCCAGTTAGCCCAATAGTTGGAGATGCAGGCATCGTTGTGCTCCCGCAGGAAACGACGACTCAGTGGGTAGAACACAGTGACCAGCATGTCCTGAAATTGCCTGATGTCCGCTTCGGCCCAGCCGTCATAGGTACGCATGATTTCCGCGACATTGGCAAACTCGTAGCCATACAGGCCAGCGGCCAGGTAGCGACCTTGATCACCCGTGATGGTTTTCAGGGTGGATGACCAGGCATTCAGGTAGTCCACGGCCAGGTCGCCGTAGCGATCGTCGCCGGATATCTTCCAGCGCAGCGCCAGGGCATAGGAGAAGCGGATCTCGGCAACGAGGCGGCCAAAATTCTGGCCGTCGCCGCCCCGAATCACGGTTTCAAGGGGCGCCGGTGTCTTGCCAAGCTGGGAAATGCCGTCGGTAACCAGATCGTTCCAGGCGCTTGCCCAGGGCTCCTCTTCGTTCTGTACTTTCTCGCGTATACGGGCGAAATCCGCTTCCGAGTGCAGCAGGCCCGGGTGACTGAATTGCCGAACCTCATTTCCGGCTATGCCGGTTTCGTCCACGTCCGGCTCGGCCTCGGTGGTGCCTGTGCCGGTGTTGCCTACGAGGTCTTCAACGGACGCGTCCTCTCTACATCCGGCAAGGCTTGCCGCCAGGGCTACAACAAACACCATAATCAGAAATATGGAGCGACACCCGATGCTCCGCAAAAGCTCCTGCAAATCCTTTATCATCACAATTCACTCACTGTGGCTTATCCCATGGGATTTGATATCCAGACCAATGGTGGGGTTTGCCCAGCCGCTGGAACGAAAAAAAGCCGAGTATAGGAGGAAGACGAAACGATTATTCCTTTTATGCGACCATCATCTATATGCCAACCTGAAATATTGTGATACGCATCTACTTTTGCAATCTTGATGGCCAACAGTACCCCTGCCAGGCCACGCCGATTTCCCTTATCATCAAGCGCTTGGTACGGCTGTAACATTCCCCCAACAAGGCAGATCCTATGGAAGCCCATGACAACTCCCGTCTGGACACCGTCAGTCGCTATGGCTTGATCATACTGGCAGTGGTGCAGGGCTTTGCCCTGTATCTGTTACACCTGTCCATCGACCACGAGGCATGGCCCGCGACCGATCCACGGTGGCTGATGGCCTTTTACGCACTGGCGGGCGGATTGCCGGTGTTCTTCTACCTCGGCCTGGAACGGATGATGGAAAGTCGCAATGCCTGGGCGGCTGTCACGGTTGGGCCTCTCCTGTTCGGGCTGGGCTGGCATCTGGGGTGGCTCAGGTGGGGCGCCGGTCTGGAGCTGCCGGACCGGCCGTACTTTACATTCATCTTCTTCGTCAGCGTCGGGATATCGCTGTTTATACTGGCGTTATACTTCCGCATCTGGTGCATCAACCGCGCGCCCCGTTTCGACTACCGCCAGTTGCTGGAACACTCCTGGCAGCATGCCCTGACCCTGGCCCTGCTCGGACTTTTCCTTGGGACATTCTGGCTGCTGCTGATCCTGTGGGGCGCTCTTTTTGACATCATCGGTATCTCTTTCTTTGAGGAATTGTTTGAGGAACCCATCTTCCTCTACCCCGCCAGCGCGTTTGTCGGTGGCTGGGGGCTGGTGCTGATCCGCGAACGCATCCGACTGGTTGCCACCGTGCAGTCCATGTGTGAAGTGCTGATCAAAGCCCTACTGCCCCTGGCTGCATTGATTGGCATACTGTTCCTGGGCGCGCTGCCATTCACCGGCGTCGCCAGGATCTGGGAAACCGGTCATGCGGCCCTGCTGATGATGTCCCTCGCGATCGTGCTGTTGTTCTTCTTCAACTCGGTGTTGAGCGAGAACCCGGAGCATCCACCTTACCCGAGGTGGATGCACGGCCTGGTGATATTCGGCGTGTTCCTGCTCCCTCTCAATTCGCTGTTGGCGGCGTGGGCGCTGGGGTTGCGTATCGAGCAATACGGCCTGACCGTCGACCGCCTCTGGGCAGCTACCATCCAGCTGTTGATTGCCGGTTTCACCCTCAGTTATGCGGTGTTGATCCTGCTGAGGCGCACCCGTGCCCTGGGGGCAATCCAGAGCGCCAACAAGGCTCTGGCCTTTGTGGTCGCCGGGGTACTGATCCTGGTGAACACCCCCGTCGCCGACATGCGGGCCTGGGCTGCCGAAAGCCAGGCCAACCGGCTGTTGAATGGTGAGGCCGAGGCGGACACGTTTGACTACAACTACCTGCGCTTCAAGCTGGGCGCCTACGGGGTCATGGAGTTAAGAAAGCTGCAGGACTCAGCGTTTGCCAAGCAGAATCCATTGGTCGCCGATCGCATCGACGCCGTGCTCAAGCAGGACAAGCGTTGGCAACACAAGACGGTGGTGGACAAGAACGATCGCCAGGCGGTGGCGGACATGTTCATGGTCATCCCCCGGGAAACGGTCATACCGGAGCCATTGCTCGATATACTGACGGACGACAGTGAGTACTGCCTGAGTTCCCCCAAACAATGCCAACTGGTCAGGGCACAATCCCATGGCGATGCGGTCTACTGGTTACTGCTCACGAACCGGTACGGCTCTTACATATCGGGAAACGTCTACAGCGATGACTCGGGAAGTATGAAAGCCATCGGACGACTATCCAGCCCCGGTTGCCATGAGTCCGGCGAAGCCGGGCTCAACGAGAATACGGAACTGGCACCGGTGGAAAGCCCGTTTGTAGCGTTCACTGACGGCCAGTGTTTTTACCTCATTCAACCAGATATCGACTATTTCAGAGGGTTGACGGGCCAGCCGTAAGCTTCGTCCGTAATCCGACAGCGGCCGGATCACGTGCTAAACTGGTAGATGTACACATCATGGAACTTTCACTGAGGTGAAGGAGGATACCGCCATGATTAACCAGAAACTTCGGGAATTTCTCGACAGCAATGCAGTGAACTACCGAACGGAGGCCCATGAGCCCACCGTTGACGCTTCACGAACCGCCCAGGCCGCCCATGTAAGGGGCCGCGAATTTGCCAAGACAGTGATTGTCAAAGCAGACGGCCGCCTGTTCATGACGGTTCTGCCATCCACGGACCGCGTACATGTAGACCAGTTGAAACAGGCGCTGGGAGCCAAAGACCTGGAACTGGCGGATGAGGACGATATCAATGCCGCCTTCCCCGACTGCGAAGTCGGCGCCATGCCGCCTTTTGGCAACCTGTACAACATGGACGTCTTCGTCAGTGAGCATCTGCGGGAGGACGAGCACATCGTCTTCAACGCCGGCAGCCACAGCGAGGTCATGCGGATGAGCTACCAGGATTACGATCGCCTGGTTCACCCACAAGTGCTTCATTTCTAGAGAGTACAGGGCCGGTGCGGCAACCCGTGCCGGCCCTCACTTCCAATGAGCCGAAACGCCTCCGCATTGATCCTGATGTGGTTGGGCGTGCACGTGGTTCTTGGCCAGGTGTCTCCAGCCCTGGCCGACTCGGACCGACAGGCGGAACGGCAAGCGCTGGTCCGGTCCCTGAGCGGTGTTGCGCCCGACCTGATGATTGACGACCCGAACGTCCGCGCGGCCTTGCTGCGCGTACCGCGGCACCGTTTTGTGCCGGACGGGCTCCAGGACCAGGCCTACCAGGACAAACCCGTACCTATTGGTCATGGCCAGACCATCTCGCAACCGACCGTTGTTGCCCTGATGACGCAACTGGCCGATGTGGACGACACCCACAAGGTACTGGAAGTGGGTACCGGTTCTGGCTATCAGGCGGCCATTCTCGCGCAACTGACGGACCAGGTTTACACCATCGAAATCATCGAGCCCCTGGCCAGGGAAGCCAAGGCGCGGCTGGCCAATCTTGGTTACAACCGCATACGGACCCGGCAAGGTGACGGCTATTACGGCTGGCCGGAGCAGGCCCCGTTCGATCGCATCCTGGTGACTGCCGCCGCGGCCCATATTCCACCACCCCTGCTTGAACAGCTCAAGCCTGATGGACGGATGGTCATTCCTGTCGGCCCCCGCTGGGGTGCGCAAATCCTCATGTTGGTGACAAAGAACCAGGCCGGCGACACCACCACCGAGAGCCTGTTACCTGTCCGGTTTGTACCGCTGACCAGCGAAACCCCACGCTGATCCATGAAACCCGCCGACGCCCCACCCCGCCGCACCCTCCTCCTGGCGCTGGGCCTTGTGGCCGCCGGGATTGTCGGCTTTGAGGTGGCGCTCACCCGCATCATCGCGATACAGCACCTGCACCATCTGGCGTCACTGATCATTGCCCTGGGCCTGCTCGGCTTCGGGGCTGCCGGGGCCTTTGCCAGCCTGCTCGCCGACACCATCCGCCGCCATGGCGCGGCCTGGCTCACGGTATCCGCAGCCGGCTTTGCTCTGGCCCTGCCGCTCAGCGTGGTCGTGTCCGGGCACATCGACATGACGCTGCCGGCGCTGGCCTGGCGCCCGGAGGAACTGGTTGGGTTTGGTCTCTATGTGGTCTGTTTCCTGGTCCCTTTCTTCCTGGGCGCACTGTTTGTCACTACGTGCTTCATCTGCTGGTCGGCACGCATCGGCCAACTTTACGCCGCCGACCTTATCGGTAGCGCCGCTGGCGCCCTGAGCGTACCGCTCGCCCTGCAAGTGATGGCCCTGGAAAGCCTGCTGATCCTGTTCTCCCTGGCGGCGGCGGTGGCCGTCGTCCTGACCCGGACGTCTGCCCGGAACAGGGCCATCGGCGTCGGTCTGGCAGGCATACTGTTGGCAATTTACAACCTCAACGTCCTGCTCGTTCAACCCGCCGGGTAC
This sequence comes from Marinobacter alkalisoli, assembly GCF_045449855.1. NCBI lineage: Bacteria > Pseudomonadati > Pseudomonadota > Gammaproteobacteria > Pseudomonadales > Marinobacteraceae > Marinobacter > Marinobacter alkalisoli. The sequence continues at coordinate 111,919 of NZ_JBJJLC010000025.1, forward strand.
AAGGAGTTGTCCGTCCAACTCAACACCCGTGACGCCCAGATCCTCTGGGAGCGGGACACCCCCGACACCCGGCTCACCGTGCTGGATGCCCCCGGCCTTCACGGCGCGCCGGGGATGAGTATCGCCTCAACCGCGGACGCCCCGCCCCAGGCGCGACTGTTTTTCGACGGCGACAATGGCACGCCCTTGCTGGACGTGGCGACACCGCCACCGCTGATGCAGTCGGTCATATCCAGTGCAGCCTTTCATCTGGCACCGCCACAGCCTACGGTGCTGCTGCATTCGCTTGGGGGTGGCTGGCAAGCCTGGGTCGCCGCATCCCATGACCCGGAACGCATCCAGGCCAGCGAGGAAAACGCCGCCCTGCGTCGTCTGCTCGCCGGTGACGCCGCCACGGGCCTGGCACGCCCCTACCTGCCCAGCGGGGTAGAGTTGGTGCCAATGACCGCGCGACGATTCCATGCCGCTCATCCAGGCCTATTCGATGTCGTCATGCTGACCCTCTCCGCGCCGGAAGCCGGGCTTGCGGCGGGTGCCGTCCGCTACGACACCACGGTGGAAGCGTTCCGGGAAGTACTGGCCAATGTGAGCGAGACCGGTGTCTATGCCATCGTGACCGACATCAAGGCCATGCCCCAACACAGCCTGCGGCTGGCCGCCACCGCAACACGCGCACTACGCCAGTCGGGCAAGACGCCCTCCGGGCACATCGCGGCGATTCGGGACTGGCGCAACCTCGTATTGCTTGTCACCCAGGCCCCCATTGACGACGACCGGCAACGGGCATTGCGCGCCTTCGCCGAGCGGTGGCGGTTCGACCTGGTGGCGCTGCCAGGGCTCCAGGAAGCGGACACCAATCGCTTTCATCACCGGCGAAACGGCGGTCTCTATGGTCCCTTCAAGGCATTCACTGAGGGCGAGGCAACGACCTTCCACGAGAGCTATGCCTTCGACGTCCAGCCCACCACCGACGACAGCCCCTTCTTCGACAAATTTTTCCGCCACCAGGGCCTGGCCACGTTACGCGACACCTTCGGGCCAACCTGGCGAGCGCACTTGAGTTGGGGCTACCTGCTGCACTGGGCCGCCCTGCTGGTCGGGGCCGTGCTGGCCCTGGTGGCCATTATTGCGCCCCTGGCATTCATCCGCCGGAACCGCGGTCCAGCGCGCGAAAACCGGGTACGGCAGCTCCCCACCGGCCTTTATTTCAGCGCCCTGGGCTTGGGTTTCATGTTCGTGGAAATCGGCCTGCTGCAAAAGAGCACTTTGTTGCTCGATGCCACCAGCAGCGCCTTCAGCATTGTGGTCGCCGCCATGCTGGTTGGTGCCGGTATGGGCAGTTATTGGTTGGGCCGGCGGCGGCTGACAAACCGTGCGTTGGTCGGCTGGCTCCTCCTGCCTGCTGGCCTCGCGCCCCTGTTCATGGGCCTGTTCGCCTATGGCTTCCAGTTTGCCGCGGACTGGTCGTTTGCGGCCCGCGCCGGCTTTATCTCCGCCACTGTCTTCGCCATTGCCTTTCCCATGGGCTGCGCCTTGCCCCAGGGTATGCTCCGCGTTCGCGCCGCCGGCGCGTCCACCATCGCCTGGGCCTGGGGCATCAACGGCTTTACGAGTGTTATCGGGTCACTGGCGGCGGTGTTGATCGCCATGCATTGGGGATTCACGGTGCTGATGGGGTGTGCAAGCATCTGCTATCTGGCAGCCGCCATTCTGGGGAGCCGGCTCGCAGGTTCACCCACTTGAGAGAACCGCCGCTATGGAATCTCTTCCGCTACGGCGACAGACTTTCGAGCCATTGCGCCATACCTTTCATATACACCGGACGGCTGAGGATAAAACCGGAATTGTGGTCGCCCCGAATCTGCAGGAACTGCTTTGGCTCCGGCGCCGCGTGGTAAACCGCTTCCCCATGGGGGAGGGGAATGAGCTCATCCTCTTTGCTGTGGATGACCAAGACGGGTGCCCTGACCTGCTTGACCCATTCGGCTGTGGGGTAGTAAATACGGGCCAGCAGCCGAATGGGAAAGATTGAGTAGAGTTCCGCTCCGCGATCCGGTACCGACGTGAAGGCGGATTCCAGGATCAGGCCGCCCACCGGTCGCTCAGCCGCCAGATGCGCGGCCACCGCCGCTCCCAGGGAACGGCCGAAAACAATCACCTGCTGCGGCGGGACCTTACGACTCTCCACCAGGTACTGCCAGGCCGCATCCGCATCACGATACAGCCCAGCCTCCGATGGCTTGCCCTCGCTACGACCATAACCGCGATAGTCAATAATCAGTGTTGCCAGGCCCAGCTCATGAAAGATCTCCAGACTTTCAAGACGATGGCTGATATTGCCGGCGTTGCCGTGGAGGAACAGCAAAGTACGATCGAAAGTACGGTGGATAGTACGGTGGCCGGCCTGCGGCGCCGGCAGGTACCAGCCATGCAGCTTGACGCCATCGGCGGCACTCAGCGTGACCTCCTCCCAATCCAGGCCGATTGCCGCCGGAGTGGCTTCCAACTCCCGCCCCTGCACGCCAGGGAGGTGGATGAGGCGTGACTGCATCAGGAAAAGCAGCAGCAATAGTGCCAGATAGACACCCACAGCTATCAGCACAAAGCTCGCCAGCATTTCCATGAATCCCCTCCGAGGTGCGTTTTGCCCCATCCTTTGTCCGCCCTGACGTCAGGTTTCTTTACAGATTTTGGCGACGGAATAGCATGACTTGTCGCTGGTTCGTTCTCTCGGAAGGGCTGGTCCATTAATTGCTATATTTAAAGTATGGAACTCAGCATCAATTCCTGCACCTTATAGTATGGAACTCAGCATCACATCGAGAGGGATTACCATGAAAGGGCTCATGCTGCTTGCGGCCCTGTTTCTATCCATGTCAGCCAATGCCACGCTGATTAGCTATTCATACGATAACACTATTGCAAATCCGCATGGTTCCCACAGCGCGGTTGGGATATTTACAGTAGACGACCAGATGCGCGGTCTGGTCTCGGCCACGTTTGAGAGTGAACCGGTATCCTTCGAGTGGGAAGGATTTGCGCCGCTGCTGCACGACCAACCCGTTTCGGACGAAGACGGCTTGTTTGAGAACGGCTTTGAGCCATTTGTTTCCGGTGACTTTGAGTTCTTCCTGTTTTTGGACCTCTTTTTCCTGGAAGCCGGCCAGGATATCTTCCACAACCTTGATAAAACAGCTCCTTTTGAGGGAGCCAGTGTCACAGTTCTAAGCACCGGTGAGACCTACTTTCTGACCGATGGCCTCACCAAGCTCCAAACGATAGGCATTCCCGAACCCTCAACCCTGGCCTTGCTGGGCCCTGTACTGATTGGCCTTGTGCTTTCAGGCCTTTTCAGCCGCTTGCGGAGGCTTTCTCCACGTAGACCAGGCAGTGACAGGCCACTAGTCTTTTAAAGAGTGATGTTCAACAGGATGAAGGAACATGGGGTATATCAAGTGCAGACATTGCGGCGCCGAAATTGAACCGGGGCTGCACAAGTGCCCCAGATGTGGCACAAACCCGGCTTCCAAAAGATCAATGACGCTGGGTGCAACGGCGGCTATTATTGGCGCGATTCTCATTGCTGTGGTTGCAGTTGTTGTCATCATAAAAGACGATCCCGCCATTCCGAGCGGAAGTACCACAACCGTGCAGCCGCCTGGTGTGGAGAACGAATAACGTCATCCCGAATCAGTGGGTAGCTGTGTTTTCATGGCCTCGACCACTGCTTCGCACACCTCATCCTGATCCCGCCCGACACCGGAAATTGTGATATCCGCGTGACGGCTATAAAGTTCATAACGTTCCTCAAACAGCTCTTCCAGCGACTGGTCCGGTCGACGTGAGATGCCGCGCAGGCTGAAATCTCCCAGGCGCTTGGTGACCAGATCCAGCGGAATATCCAGGAATACCACCACGCCATTGTTCTTGAGATGTTTCATCGCCTTCGAGCTATAGACGGCGCTGCCCCCCGTGGAAACCACGTGCCGCTCCACGTCCAGCCGGAGCAACACGTCTTCCTCAACCGCCCGCAACGCCTGATAGCCCTCGTTGTCCACTATGTCCTGCAGCGTGCAACCGGCGTGTTGCTGGATAAGCAGGTCGGTGTCCACGAAACCGAGTCCGAGGCGCTTGGCCAGCAGAACGCCTACGGTGCTTTTACCGCTACCCGGCATGCCGGTCATGATGATATTTGTGGCGGGTATTCTGTTACTCATTATCGTCCTCCTGAAACTTCCACACAGCCCCCGGGTCAATAGCGCTAGAGACACCCGAGGCAGCCTGACAAATGCTCAAACTCTGTAGGCCGCACCAGGCATTCAACTGCAACCGACTGACCCTGATACTTATAGCCTGGGTGCTTGGCGGCTGTGCCGGCCAACCAGCAACGCCACCGGTGATGTCCCTGACCAGCGAAGCCTGCACCACAGCCTGGCAGGATGTTGAGCGGCAACTGCAACAAGCCGGTATTCAGGATGCCCAGGGAAACCAGATCCCCGGCTATCCTTACCTGCGGGTCAATCGGACGCTGGCCGATTTTGATCTGGCTGCACTCACGCCCGCGGAACGCCATGACTGGTTATATCATGCACTATACAACGGGGAGCGGGCGTTGCGTGTCCGACTCACCCGGCTAAAAAAACGTCATATGCTCGACCCCGGCTGGCTGATGCACTGCGCCAAACAACAGGTGGCGGCGCTGGGGACCGATTCGCGCCAGTGGGCAGACCTTGTTTCCAATGTGGAGGTGCCGGATGCCTATCTGGACTGGCGCCGCACCATTGGCGCCTACCCTCTGATGCGGCCCATACTGGCTTATCAGGTCCGCGGACTCCAGGCATCACAGGTGAAACAGTTCGGCACTCAGACTGACAACGCCGTGGCCCGTCAGTTCGCGCCAGAGTTACCGATACCAGATCCGGCGCAAGTAGCATCCATTCTACGCCACGAGCCTTCCCGAGACCTTCTTGGGCTGCCAGTGTTTTCGCAGGAAGGGACCGAAACGCTGCTGGCGTATCACGCTCCCCATCTGATCATGGCAAGCGACAAATCCTATGACCGACCGGGAACACCCCGGTGGCAAGACAGCCAGTGGGTGGTCGGGCCACCCGCCCTGGCGTATACGCTGATCACTGAGGTTCGCTGGCAGAACCGGTGGCTGCCGCAACTGGTCTATGTGTTCTGGTTCGATGAACGACCCAAGCCCCACGCCCTGGATATCTACGGCGGTCGGCTGGACGGGCTTATCTGGCGCGTCACTCTGGATGAAAACGGGCAGGTCCTGATGTATGACAGCGTCCACCCCTGTGGCTGCTATCACCAATGGTATCCGCTGGCGGACCGCCTCCGGCTCAACCCCGGCGCCGTGGGGGACGAGATCATGACGGTATTGCCGCTCGAAGCGCCAGCCAACCACCGGACTATGTCCCGCCCCGTTGTACACCTGGCCAGCGGCACCCATTACGTCACCAATGTGAGCTTTGCGGCTCCACCGGAGTCAATAACAGAATCAACACCCTACCAACTGGTCCACTATGACCGGCTCAGGGCGTTACCGGACAATACGGGCATGCACCGCAGCCTGTTCCTGCCCAACGGCCTGGTGGCCGGCACAGAGCGCCTGGAGCGATTCCTGCTCTGGAGCACCGGAGTTCTTTCACCCGGAGCCATGCGCCAATGGGGCCACCACGCCACTGCGTTTATCGGCAAGCGCCATTTCGATGATCCGGACCTGCTCAACCGCTACTTCCAGCCGGCACTGGAATAAGTTGCCCACAGAATCTGTGGATAACTGTGTTAGCAACGTAAGGATAGGTACCCAAAAGCGTGCTGGAACGGGCGTTTCAGTAATATGACCGTAAATTGACCGCCCGCCACTTCTGGGCTTTCTAGCCACCCTCCGGAGCACCCTGAGCTTTTCGATAGAGCCAGGCCAATCCCAACAACGCAAGTCCCAATCCCATAAAGGCTGCCACCCGCCACAGGCCCTGCAGACCTGCCATGTCGATCAGGAAGATCTTGGCAATCACCAGCCCCAGCAGGGCCATGCCGGCCTTATACAGCACCGCATTATTGCGGCCAGTGGCATAGATGATTGCAGCGATGGCGTACAGCATCCCCACAACGGAGTAGCTGTATAGCTCGCCCTCGGTAATGCCGAAGGACAGCCCCATATCACTGCCCTGCCACAGCTGCCGGATTTCCAGGACTGTGAATAACATAAAGCTCCCAGCCGCCACGCACAGCGACCAGAATCTGGGCGCAAGCTCCGGGAACCGGCTGGCAACCAGCGCCAGCAGCACCGGCCCACCGTAGGCAGGCAGCAGGATATTGAAGATCGCTGTATCGCCAATGGCGCTGCCGCCCCACCAGGGATTGTGCACAGTGATCAGCGTGAGATAGCTCAAACCGGAAAGGCCGAGCAGAATCCATGAGAACAGCCGGTAGAGCCAGGCCAGGGATTCACTGGCTTTGGCGCGAACGGTATAGGTCAGGCTGAGCGCACCCCAGAGCAGCGTGTTGATCGTTGCCTCGGTGAAGCTGTACTCATGGGCAAAGATGTCGCCATCGTAAAGCCAGTAACGCATTTCCGAGCCCAGGAACAACACCAACAGGTGTAGTGTCGCCCCTTCCAGCCAGGGGCGGATACTGTGATTCCGGTTCGCTATCCAGGTGGCCACCGCCGCGCACAGTGTTGCGCCACCATAGGTCCACAGTGACCAATGCAGACCGGCATCGTAACTTTGCAGCCACGGATTGAAGGTCAGCCGCGCGACCACCAGTGCCAGCGCTATCTTGAGCAGCAGGTACAGCTCCGGCATCTCATAGCGGCGCGCCAGCCAGGTAAGACTGATGAACTGAACGGACAGGGCCAGTGTGAGTGAGGCTTCACGGAATACCATCACCGCCGCCAGGGAATAACTGACATGGGCCGCCAGGATGGCCCATACCACCCCGCTGCGATAGCGTTCACGGTTTTCCATCTGCCAGGCCAGAACACCGTACAAACCGCCAAGCAACAGCGTGACAACCGCCCAGACAGAGGACTTCCCGTAGCCATGCAGCAGCAACCAGCCCAGAACCAGCCACACCAGCGGTGACAACAGCGTGAGCGACGCCCACCGACGACGATCAGGATCACGTACCCAGTGCCACAAGCCGAGCCCCAGGGTCAGTATCGCGGCGACAATCAGGTAGGAGAGAAATCCGCCCTGATGCTCCACGGGCATCTGCTCCAGATACACTCGATCTGCCACCTCACGAACCATATAAGCCAGCCAACCGGCGGCGCTGACCGCAACCGCCGACCAGGGCAGATACCAGAATGTCCCCCGGCTCTGGGGTACCAAGGCGGCTGCCGGCAGGATAAGCAGCCAACTCCAGAACAATGGGCTGTCAGCGGGTTGATCAACGATCGACAAGCCCCAGATGGCCAACAGTGTGAGCAGCGTTTCCCACAGGCGCGGCACCCCTGCCTTCAGATGTCCCGGCATGACAGCAAAGATCACGAACAGTCCCGCGAGATACCAGGCGGTCGGCGCTCCGACCGGGGCGGAGGACAGGGTTACCAGCCACCACAACAGCGCACCGGCCAACGTGGCAAACCACAGCCAGTCACGAAAGACATAGCGCATTAGTAGCAGCGAACTGAGGGTGATCAGGAAACTGTAAGACAGCACAAAGGCCACACTGCCGTCCTCTCCCCCGATCAGCAGGGGCACCAGATAGGCACCGCTCAGCCCCATGATGGCCAGCAGCGGGCCATGAACCAGGGCCAGCACCATGGTGCCGAGGGAGACCGCCGCAAGCCCCACCAACCCGATCAACGGACTGATCAACTCATAATGGTGGACACCGGCAAGCAACGCGGCATACAGGGTGATACTGCCGCCCCCCGCCAATGCGGCAAATACCTGGTCCGCGCCGCGGTTGCGGCGACGCAGGAACTCCGCACCGGCATGCAGGGCAAGACCAGTGACCAGGGCGAGCAACAGTTGCTGCACCGGGCCGATAAGCCCGGCATTGATGGAATGACTGACCATGAAGATCCCGGCCAGCCCCACACTCAGGCCACCAAGCCAGACCATCCAGTTTTCTTTCAGGGCTGCGGTAATGCGGGAGGCACGATCCGGTTCCGGCCGTTCACTGCGCACCACCGGCTGTGCTTGCTCGGTCCAATCACTGGATGCGGAGTCGGATGCTGCGAAATCTTGCACCGGCGGAGCCTGTTCAGCGGGGACAGGCTCTTCCGGGGCATCCTGATGCGACGCGGGCACGTCATCCTCACGGGCCATCTGGCGCTTCAGATGGGCCACTTCCTCCCGCAACCCGGAGACCTCCCGCCCCAGGGATTCAATGCGGGCAGATTGCGAATTACGTTGTCGAAAGGCCAAAAATCCGAGAACTGAGCCGACAGGAACAAGCAAAACAATGCCGGCAACCAGAATGATGAATAATGCTTCCAAGCCTTTCTCCCTGTCTCTCAACCATAACCAATCCTCAGACCGCCACTATATCAGCCGTTTGTCCTCTCGCCTGACGCTGGCTTTCCTCAAGCCGATTCTCATCCAGGCGGCGGAATGCCTTGGGCAGTACCCGCCGGGCAACACTGTTCACCGGTCGCTCCAGCCAGCCGGGCAGGTTCATACCCAAAGGATTCGACTCAGCGATATCAGGATCCCCAATAATACGCGTTCCCATAATGTAGTCGAACCAGGGGCGGGTAACGCACCAATTGGCGTTCTGATTGGAATTCATGTGATGGTCGTAATGCCAGGGCAGGTTCTTCTTCGCCCATTCCGAATCCAGGTGCGCCTTACTGTGTTTGGACCAATACTGCCAGGCACTGTAATAGGCACCCAGGGTGAAAAACGGCGCTACGGGCAACACGGTGGTAGAGGCAACACACAAACCTATCAGTGCAACTTTCTCGTTGAACATCTCCTGATCCCGCCACATGGACTCGCGATAGCCCTCATCCTCAAACTGGTTCAGCCGTGCCCGTTTGTGGTGGCGAATATGGGTGAAAAACGGTGCATTACGGTGCTTTGATGGGTACTCGTGCAGCCAGACCTTGTGTGCGTACCACTCAAATGCGTTGGCGCCCAGAATCGCAATCGGAAAACCCAGCATGATCAATCCTCATTTGTTGCTTCGTTGGATCAATCGTGCCGCAGGTTGCCCCAATCTCTTTGATCCTGCGTAGCCTGCGACGCGTCACCTCGATCAAATGTCAGGATTCTGTTGCTGCTTGCGGCTGCGATAGGCCGTTGGGGTTTCGCCTGTCCAGCGTTTGAATGCCCGGGAAAACGCAGCGGGCTCAGAGAAACCGGTAAGGTAGATAATCTGATCGATGGGTTCCTGTGTTCTGGCCAGTAACCGCCGGGCAAGCTTCTCCCGGAATCCCGCCAGCACCTCCTTGTAACTGGTGCCCGCTTTGCTGAACTCCGAACGCAGGCGTCTGGAGGACATGCCCATCTGCTTCGCGAGGGTATCCAGGGACACCGTGCCCAGCTCCAGCAAGCCGCCAAGCTCATTCTCGATCCGGAAGAAAAAGTCCCGCCGGGAAAGATCCGCCATCTTGGCACTCGCCAGATCTTCATGGATCGCCAGAAGTTCCGGTTCGGCGGTCAGGGAGCTTCTGGACAGCACTTCAGGATCAAAGCGAATCACACCCTCTGGCATACCGAGCCGCACGGGGCATCGATAAACCTGCTCATAGACCTCTGCTACAGCGCCATCCTGGTGGGTGAACCAGATTTCCCGGGGCTGGAAATGCCCTTCTGAGACGTGCCGCAGGAAGCGCAGCATCACGCTGGTGGCGCATTCCAGGTAGTGACGCACCGGGTGTTCCAGGCCAGCGAGTATGGCGGTATCGTCCTCTAGCCGCAGACTGAACTGCAGGGCGTCTGTCAGCAAACGGTGATAGCGAATGCAGCGCTCAAGGCCATCGCCAAAGGTAGGGCTACTCAGGAACAGGTACTCAATCACCTGACCACGGAACGGCGGCATCAAATCGCCTATTCGCAGACCGATATCCGGGTCGCCACTGACCTTCTCGGCGGCGGACCAGAACTGATGCTGGGGCGAGTTCTTCCGTCGCAACTGCTGGTCAGGTGGCTCGTCGGGCATGCCGACACTGGCGAAAATAGCAGCACAATCCAGCCCGGCCCGGTTCATCGCCTGGTAGGTCATCAGGAGAAAAATGCCGTTATCGCTTTTCTCAGCCATTAAAAACTCGACAGCTCATCCTGTATGTCGCGCTTCAGTTCTTCCGGCTCCGTTATCCACAGGGTTCCGTCCAGGCCAGGAAACACCCCAACATCCAGGCCGTCTTTCGTTAAACCCGGCACCCATTTACGGAAGAAATCCGGCACGGAAATGCTTTTCGGAGCGAGATCCTCAGAACCTTTACCATACTCTGCCGCAAACGCCTCGCTGGGCCAGACGGGCAAGTGCTCCACCTCGCCATCTTCCGACACGATTTTCAGGAAGCGATTCTCCGCATTCACCAGAATCCAGATCTCACGTTCTTCGATCACCTGACTCAGGAAGTAGTCGTATCGCTCTTCACCGTCTAGTTCGAGAACACTCTTTAATTCATCGTTATTCATAGACTCACTCACTTGAATATTTATGCCTTTACAGGCCTTAGGTTTTACCACGCGCCCGCAAGGCGGCCTCATACGAACGACGGGCCCAGATGGCCGCCTGTTCCGGGTCTTCCAGGACGTCGTCCGGGGCAAGGTAGTAGGACATTTTGACCACCTTGCCGCCCTTGTCGTACTCGAAGGGCCCCAGGCCCTCGCGCTCGAAGTCGCCCACGTTCTCCCCATCGGCTTTCAGGTATAGGGCATCATCGGCCACCAAAGCGAACATCAGGCCCTCATGGTAGATGCCATAACCACCGAACATCTTGCGGATGGTGATGGGGCCGAAGTGCCGGAAGACTTCGTGGAGGTGATCGGTGTATTCGCTCATCAGTTTTTCCGGTTCTGCATCCTGATAATCCGGAACAGCGCATTCGGTGAGATCCGCTTGATCCAGAGCGCAGCCATTTCTTTGCCCTTGCCTACCGGAATCTCCCTTCTCTTCGCTTTAAGGCCCTTGAAGATCACATCGGCGCATTCGTTCACATCCATGCCGCCGGCGATATCGTCATCTTCCTGACCAAAGGCCTTGCCGTCGCCGGCCAGGGCATTACGGGAGATGTCCGTCCGGATGAAGCCCGGGGTGATGGTTGAAACGTGAATGCCCTGCTCTTCCACTTCCGCCCGCAAGGCGTCAAAGAAGCCCATGACGGCGTGTTTGGCGGCACAATACCCCGTGCGCTGAGGCACACCCACCTTGCCAGCCACGCTGGCCGTCACTGCCAGGTGGCCGCCACCACGCTCCAGCATGTGTGGCAATACCGCTTTGGTGAGAGCGATCTGGCCCATCACGTCCACATCCATCAGTTTCTGATAGACCGACATATCGGTATCTTTGCATAACGAACGCTGGGACACCCCGGCATTATTGACCAGCAGATCAATGCCACCAAAGGTATCGAGCACGCACTGAACCGCAGCCGGCAAGCCTTCCCAATCTGTCACATCCAGCGGCAACACCAGTACCTGGTCAGCGCCAAGCCCCGCTTCACGGCAACGCGCGGCAACCCGCTCCAGTTCACTTTCCCGACGGGCAGAGAGTACAAGGCGGGCACCGTCCCGGGCGAACCGGACTGCCAATGCCTCACCAATGCCCGAGGACGCTCCGGTGATCCAGATGGTTTGAGTCGGCATGACTAATCCTCTTTGATTGTTATTGCTACGGATCGATTAACCCGGACTGCGGCACCAGGCAACTCATCATGGTGATGGACACATCCCGAAACACCGTGTCAGAGGCGACGATGGCCGGAAACGCATCGTAGATCTCGCGTCGGCAGACAGAGGTTCGGGACTCGCCACGCTCAACACATTCCGAATACGCTTTGTTCCCTTTTTCTCCGTCAGATGCCTCTTCGCAAAGCGCGGGGATCTGGGTGACCACCCAGTCCACAACCTCACTGCGTTCCACCGGATCGGAAGCAAGGTTATCGAAACGACTGACATCGCCGGGGTCCGGCTTGTCCCGGGTTTGATCCCAGACGACAAATATCAGCGCCGCTGACACCAGTGTGATCGTAGCTATGGGGAATTTCATTAAGGACTTCCACTTTGAATACAACAGGCCACTATCATATATCATCAACGCCCTGATAGACTCCGAAGCCACCACAAAGACTTGCCGCACACCCTTCGAGCTGGCCATGACACAACCTTACTTCCTCGGCTGCCCGCAATGGCAACACCCTGCCTGGAGCTCGCAACTGCCACCCGGCCAAAGCCCGCTCGAGCGCTACAGCAAGGTGTTCAGCTGCGTCGAGGGCAACACCACCTTTTACGCCACCCCCAGCCAGGAACAATGCCGGCAATGGCGGGCTCAGGTGCCCGGAGACTTCCGCTTCCTGTTCAAGTTTCCACGTCGGATCACCCACGACCGGCTGCTCGCTGGGCCCGGCTCTGAGGTACGGGACTTTCTGGATATCCTCGCGCCACTCAACGACGTACTTGGCCCCTTTCTCGTTCAGCTTCCGGCATCGTTTGGTCCCGAACACCTGGACAATCTGTGGAGATTCACAGACGCCTTGCCCACGCCGCTCACCTGCACGGTTGAAGTTCGCCACCACGCCTTCTTCAGCAAGGGAGAAGCCGAGAAGACACTCAATCGCGGCCTGCGCGAGCGCAACATCGCCCGTGTAAATTTTGACAGCCGCGCGCTCTTTGCAGCGGCGCCGGACAATGAGGCTATCCGGGATGCCCAGCGGAAAAAGCCCAGAGTCCCGGTTCACCTTCTCCCTGTCGAGGCGCCCCCGGTAGTCCGCTATATAGGCCATCCGGACCTTCAGGCCAACCGCCCCTTCCTGGCGCCCTGGGTAGAGCGAGTGAGCACCTGGATTGAAGAAGGGAAGCAACCGTTTGTCTTTATGCACATGCCGGACAATGGCGATGCCCTGCCCCTGGCCCAGCTTTGGAATGAACTGTTAAGCAAACGGATGCCGGGGCTGGAGGCCCTGCGACTTGGCGAAGAGCTGCCGCAGCTGGGACTCTGGAGCACACCGCCCCACCCTTAGCGGCGCTACCGCCGGCAAGCCGAACTCAAAAGTTCTGACCCTGATCAGCAACGCCTGGGGCAGTCGTCAGCCGGTAAGCGTGAACTTCCAGATCTCCTGGTCCCCACGTCAGACCGCTTTCACTTAACCACGCATCAACCTCTGCCTGTAGCATGGCGGCGATGTTACTGCTGCCCGGCGCTCCATACACAATGGCCAGGGTTTTCACGCATGAGTAATCCGCCCAGTCGCCATACTCGCTGCGTTGGTAGCCAGACGGCGCGTCAGCGGAAAACCACTTCCAGTGTGCATTTTTGGCCACCGCATGGCTCCACTTTGCCTGCTCTGCCACTGTGAGAGTCTTCACCACCCCATCCAGGGTGGTGAGCTTTTCCTCCAGATCCGGTGTCCGGGCTGCCACTTCCTGTTCCTCGCAGCCGTAGGCCTGATCACCTCGGGTAACGGTGTAGAGGAAGTCCTCTCGTCCACGGAACTCATTGGCTTCAGAGTCCGAGGCATCAGCACTGTCCTCCTCGGAGCTCGCATCAACCACCTGCTCCAGACGCTGCCTCCATAGCCCCTGCACACTGAAGCTACGGTCCTCCCCGGGCTGTGCAAACAAGTCAGTCGCCAGCTGAGGCAGGGCGCTTGAACTCTCGTCCTCCCCGCTCTGCGGCAGGGTCACGAAGAACGATGTCGTGGCCAGGCCCGGGCCCACCAGTCCACCGTCAAGACCAGCCTGTTTTACTCGACGGACCAGGGCAATCCGCTCCGCGTCGTCGTATTCATCGCCGGTCATGTCCACCGGGAATCTCAGCGCTCTGCGGGACCCGCCGTGCATCTTTTGGATGTAGACTCCCTGTGACCACAGAGAATACACCTCAAGCCCGGCTTCCCCTTCCTCCAGGCGCTTGATCACCGTGCGGATGTCTTGATAGACCCCGGTGGTGAAAACCCCATGGGAGACCTCGCGATGCTCAGCCGGGGCCAGAGTCGCTTTCACCCATTGTTTGATACGTGGCTCGTTATCGGCATAGTAGGAACGCCGCTCATTATTCCATGCCAACAGCTGTCGGGTGAGCCAGCCGTCCAGCCTCTGCTGTACCCTCATTCGGCCCGTGGCGCCGTACTCGTCGCCCACAAACCGGTAATCCATGCCGTCGGACCAGCCAAGCCCCTGTTCACCGGCAACCACCAGGTTGCCATCGGCTCGTTCGTGAACCGCCAGAATGGTTCCGTGGGCCTGGGCTGTGTCAAGGTGGAATTGCTCCCCTGCCGGCGTCCGCTTCACCACAACGCCACTGCCGCCGCCCAGCACCACGCTTCCATCAGTCAGCACCCGACCGGCAAAATACGGCGCTTTACTGACCGACTCGACCTGCTGCCAGTTGGCCCCGGCATCGGCGCTCTCATAGATTTCTCCGCCCTCACCATAAACCAGCCATTTGTCGCCGCCAGAGAGCATCAGGATACCGTTCAAGGATCTGTAGCTGACCTGACCCAACGCCTCCCAATCATCTCCGTCATCGCCCTGCCGATAGACATTGCCTTCAGAGGACACCACCAGCGCCCGGCCTGCGGGTGTTACCGCCACTGCGTTCAGGTCCGACGGACGATAACGGTTGGGCAGATTCTGCCGGGACCAGGTCTCGCCTCCATCGCTGGTAACGATCAGAAAACCGTCCGCTCCCACAATGTAACCACGGCCTTCGGAACCAAATGCGATATCCAGCGCGACAAAATCCGGACTCTCCAGGCCTGCCGGAGGCCGTTGCTGCCAGCTGAGGCCGGCATCGTCACTGAACAGTACAGTACCGCGATGGCCCACTGCCCAGAGTTCTTTCTCCGAAGCAGAAGTGACCGCCGTCAGCAACCCGCTTATCCCGCTGTCAACGCTCTGCCAGCTGTCACCGGCATCCTTGGAACGCCATACCTGGCCAGCCTCGCCCACCGCTACCAGGGCGTCGCCAACATCGGCAATATCCAGAAAGATCTGTCGCTGGCCACTCTCTGCCGGCCATCCCGCTGCCTCATCCGTGATCACCGGGGCGGCATCACTCAGAAAGCCGTGCGCTTTTACCCACCACATGCCCGCCGCCAGCAGGAGGACGACAAGGGCTACAGTCAATATCCGAAAAACAGTCATTAAGTCCTTCCCTGAACGATAAATTAACGCAGGAACGAGGGCTGCTGTCCCCCGCCCGCTGATTCCAGACTGATGTTCGCTTCCTCTTCGCCGTGGCGGTAGGTCACCTTGCGGACAACCTGGCCGTCGTAGCCGGTTTCGATCCATTCCCCGTGACGCTCACCGGCCTGATAGGATTCCTTCGCAGTCATTCTGCCGTCTTTCGTGAAGCGATAGTGAAGGCCTTCGGGTTTGCCATTGATGTACTGGCCCCGGTGAAGTACCCGCCCATCGTCCGTGGTTTTGAGATAATCCCCGTGGGGTTCTCCATGACGGTACTCAGTGACTTCCCGATGGCCGAGGTAATCCCGTATGTTGGCGGGGCCATGGAGCTTGCCGTCCCGGTAGTTGGAGAACTCAATGCGCTCACCGGAGGCATCATAACTCTCCTGAAGACCATGCAACTCACCAGCCTTGTACCGCCGGGTAACGCGAGCCCCATCCGCAGCGGTTTCCTCCCAAAGGCCCGTTTTCAGACCGTTCTCGTAGGTGCCTTCCTTGCGAGCGCCATTGTCGGAGACTGTCAGGTGGGGGCCGTGTTTCTTGCCGTTCAGGTAATGCTCACGAATCGTACCGCTCCATCCGGATGTCAGCGCCAGGCCCTGCTTGCCGAACTCGTCAGTTTCCAAACGCTCGGTGAGCTCACCGTCAGCGTTGTAGACTTCCCGAAGCCGATAGTCGCCCCGCTTCTGTTCCCGGAAAGCGAGTTCCCCATTGTCATGAAAACGCTTTTCCGTACGCTCGGTTACCTTTCCGGAATCATCCAGAACCCGGTGGATATGACGTTTTTTGCCGCCATCTTCCCGGTAATACACATCGTCGCCCTCCGGTTTTCCCCGGTGATTACTGGCCACATAGGTACGTCGCACCTGACCATTGCTGTGGTAGTCAGTTTGCGGCCCGCGCTGGTATCCCTGGTCGTAGCGGTGATCGGTCAGTTGTACACCGTCCCGGAACGTACGCATGACTCCGTGTCGCTTTCCTTCCTCGTAGTGTTCCAGTCTCGTCAGCCGGCCCTGGGCATCAAACCAGCTCTGTTCCCCATGCCGCTGACCGTGCTTATAGTTGCGCAGGGACACTAGCTCACCGTCTTCGTACTCCGAAAAGGTGTCGTGATACTTGAAGTGATGAATGGTGAATTCCTTCACCAGGCGGCCTTCGGCATCGAAGTCCCGATAAGTGCCGTCGGCCAGCCCCCCGCCGATATACTCGCGCTGGCTTTTCAGTTGGCCGTTAGGGTGGTATTCCGTAAAGGTGCCGTGCTTGACCGGGTACAGGTTTCCGCAGTCACAGACTTCGTCACGCATGACGTAGTGGCCACTGGCTTTTTCCGACCCATCCTCGAACCACTCCCGGAAGTCGCCAAGCAGCTCCTGCTGGTACCACTCAGGGTGAGGAGTGGTACCCTCAAGCTTCATAGCGCCGGAGGCATAGTATATTTTGAGCCGGAAGCGCTCTCCGTCCGACTCCAGGGGCAGGTCGTAATACGCACTCTTCCGGTGTGAGAGGTTGTCCGGGTCGTAATAGGCGCCGTCACTGTTCAGCCATACCCGCAGGGCGGACTGGACCGAAGTGGCGACAAACAGAAGCAGAAATAGCAGTACAACGTGTTTCATGGTCTCATCCTGGACGTTCGGCCCGTATCCTTACGGCAGTGGCGGAAACTCGACATCAATCTGGCGGGACTCCTTCCCGGCCAGAACCGGAAAGGTCACTTCCTCAACTTCTCCCCAGAACCGGATCCGGCGGGAATCCGGCGCTGCCTCTTCCCCCTGGTACTGGTCCATCCGCGACAGGATCACCAGCGGTTGCTGGTCACCATTGCGGCCAATCAGCGGGTATTGTTCACCAAAGTACGAACCGGATCGCAACGCCTGTACCCGATCTATATCGTTGTACAGCTGCTCACTGATTTCGATGGTGAATGGATCCACTCTTTGCAGGAACTCGCTGTCATCTACCGGCTCGGTACGCACGTCAATCCGCGTCAGGCACTGGGCCTGCAGTGACACCTGCATGTCGTAGAAGAATCGGACGCCGTGTTCGGTAGCCAGAACCTGCTCGCTGTGGCCAAAACCTCCTGCGGATTTCAGGGAAAGGGGGCTGCCCTGGTGCTCAAGCGGCGAAAGCAACCTGACACTGCAGCGATTGCCCCCCTGGTCCGGCACCTGCACGCTCAGGCGGTTGTTCCCGGTGCCCTCGGCTGAAACGCTGCCCATGTCTATTTCGGCGAACTCGAAGGTAGGCACCTTGTATTCATCCAGCACCCGGGTACCCACTACCGGCCCGCCCTTCAGGGTCTTCCCCGCGCTTTGCACCGAGAACACCTCCCGGTGAGGCTCCATTGGCAGAACATGGATCATAAGAGAGCTGATCGGTTCGCGCGTTCTCACTTCAATAATGCGGTCGCTCCCCACCCACTCGTCGCCAAGCGGGTGCAGCTCAGGCCGAATAAAGCGGGTAAACGCCATGAAATCGGAATCACGGTCGGTTGCTTCAAGAAAATCGGAGCGCAACGGCTCCAGCACCGAGATGCTTCGGCGATAACCGAAATGGGTGATGGGCTCTCCATCGCTCCCCTGGGGCAATGCCGAGATTTGACTCCAGCGATCAAACGTTCCGTCGTCGGCGTGCGTCAGCTTTACCCTGGCCTGCTCGTTAGTCCAGTCCAGCACCTCCACCTGATATACGCCTGCATCACCAGCAATCACGCCCCCTGACCGATCGATCTCAAACGACACCAGTTCCCCGGGCACCGATAGGGCCAGATCGAGCTCAAGGCGATCGATAGCCTCCAGCTCCTGTGCGGACAACTGGCCCACCTGAAACGGATTCCGATCCCGGATCTCCTCCGTACCCAGCCCAGCCAGGGCCCCCGGGCGGAATCGCGGATTGACTTCGATGTCGGGTTTTATCGGGTTGTCGTCCTGATCCCACAAACTCACTCCGTGCAATGACCTAAGCTCCACAAAGCTGTCCATCATCACCTCATGAGCCAACTGCAGGCCGCTGTCCCGGCCGCCTGGACCCGGCGAAAACCAAAGCATGGTGTCTTGCAATCGCGCCAGTCGCTCATCCAGGGCATCAGTAACAAATGGCGGCACCATATAACGACGCATGTCGGGGTCATCCAGATTGACCGGAAGTCCATTCAGAGCATTGATGGCCCAGCCTTCCAGTACCTGATCAGTCACCTTCATCGGGTGGCCCTGCTGGTACATACTCAGATAGGAGGTAACCTCATAGGTTTGGTCTCCGTGGGACTGGCTCTGCCTGACCAATAGCCGGCCCTGCAAAGGCCAACCGGTGGCCCGCTCGAACACCAGGAAGCCGAGGCTACCGGGCTCGTCGTCGGCAACACCAGACTCCCTGAGGGTTACGGTTATCCGCTCCGGTGACAGCGCCACCACCTCATATTGCATGGCAGGCAGTTCTACAGCGCCACCTTCCAGCGGCTCTGACTGCCAGCTTAATCCCTTGCGCAAGGTTCCGGTCGGGAACTCCGGCTGGTACAGGCCCGCCAGCCCCATGGCTTTCCCCAGCTCACCGATGGCTTCGGGGGCGGAATCGGAGAGCTCCGAAAATGCGTCCATATCAGCGAACGAAAATTCCTGTAACTGGCCACGTTCGTCCACCACCTCATTGAGACCGGCACGCATCAATCGGGCGATCAGGTTCTCCCGTTCATCGTCGGGATTGATATCGTCGGTATCAAAAAGCACGCGTCGCCCATTGCCCATCAGCGCATGCACAACCGACGTGTTCAGAGACGCAGCACCATCATCCACTTTTTCTACGCGTGTATTAAGCACGTTTGAAATGGTCAGGGTCTCGGCACGGGCGTACCGGCCGCCTTTCTGGGGCTCAAGGTGAGTTTCGGAGGAAATAACGAAAGTGCGGGAGGTGCCCGGCTCCGGACTGAAGCTCAGGCGCTCCTGGGAGAGCCAGACCAATACCCCTGCAGACACTGCAGCAAAAACAATACAACCAAAGCCAATCGCAACCTTGCGAGACATGCTAATCGCCCCTCCGTGGACAAACTGCCAGATTCTTGAGAGCTGCATTGTAGCGTCTGCGCCCTGCTTTTCAATGACCCGACTGAATGTCACTGTGTTGTGAAAATGTAAAGAAGAGGATTCCGGCATGTCATGTTGGGTCCGCGTTCAATATCATACCGCGCTCCCAAAATACCGTAACCAGACAAGTGGAGTGGGTTCATGAAAGGAAAATTCGGGCTTGTAATGGCCCTGTTGATGATGGCCGGTTGTGCTACTGCCACCGAAGAACTGCGGATCTACACTGAACAGTATCCTCCTTACAACATGACCACCAACGGCCAGCCGTTTGCCCACTCGGAAAAAGACATTACCGGCCTCTGTACGGACGTGCTGAAGGCATTGGTGGAACAGGCCAACCTGGAATACAGCATCAAGCTCCGGGATCTCAGTTATGGTCTTAACCGCACCGAACGCCACCCGGACCACGGCATCTATTGCGTATCCAAAACAGAAGATCGTGAGCCGTCATTCAACTGGGTGGGGCCGCTGTCGTCCATCAAGTGGACGCTGTTCGCCAAGCCTGGATCGTCGATCGAGCTGAAAAATCTGGAAGACGCCCGGGAGTACCGGATCGGTGGCTATAAAGGCGATGTCATGACCGGCTACCTGGCTGACAAGGGCTTCAACGTGTCTGCCATCAGTAATAATGGCCTCAATGCCCGCCGCCTGGTTCAGGATCAGATTGATCTGTGGGTAGCGGACGGTCTGGCAGGCCCATACCTGGCCGCCGATTCTTCAGACGTGACCGATCTGGAACAAGTCCTGGTATTCCGTGAGACCCCCATGTACCTGGCGGTTCACAAAGATACGGACCCGGAGATTCTGCGTGCTTTGCAGGAAAGCTATCAGAAACTGGTTGAATCCGGGGAAAAGGATACTATTTCGCGGTCTTACGGTTTGTGACAGATGTGGGCGACGACAAATAGGCTGCATGCAGCTGATTGTCCTGCTCAGCCAATACGGTAGCCATGTTGATGATTGCCCGCGCCATGCCACGACCCAGATTTAACAGGATAACGCCGAAAGCTTCCGGGTCGCGCTGGTGCAGCTCTATGAACTGAGCGCAGCTGATCTCAAGCACGACCGAGTCCACATCCGCCGTCGTGCTGGCAGGGCGGTCCCTGAGGGCGATCATTGGCACGAAGCCCATGTCGTCGCCCGTTTCATGGCTGCGTGCGAGCGTCCACCCGCCATCACGCCTCGGCATGAAAGTATTCACCGTGCCGCTCAAGACAATATAGAAGGATTCGCTACGCTCACCGGCGCTATAAAGACGTTCTCCAGCGTCGAGCGCAATCACCCGCCCGCCTTGCATCAGACGCAGTATCACCTGGTCAGGAAGAGCGCCGAAGGTGGAGAGCTCACGAAAATAAGCGGGGCCCTGCGCCTGCCAGAACTCCAGGGCATCGATCTCGCGCATACGACTGCCACTCGGTTGGTTGGCCGCTCA
This sequence comes from Marinobacter alkalisoli, assembly GCF_045449855.1. NCBI lineage: Bacteria > Pseudomonadati > Pseudomonadota > Gammaproteobacteria > Pseudomonadales > Marinobacteraceae > Marinobacter > Marinobacter alkalisoli. The sequence continues at coordinate 132,747 of NZ_JBJJLC010000025.1, forward strand.
ATTCAGTATAGACCCACCCCGAGTGGGGCTCCAGCGCCGTGTAGCGGGTCAGCTCATCCGAAGTAATCCTGCATCCAGTCAAACAGGGTGTCTACATCCACATCGGACAATAGCATCTGTTTAAAGTCATTACCCACTTCATTATCCATCGTCACAAACTGGTAGAGCACCATCCCCGGTTGCCCATCATGCAGGATGAGCGTGATGCGGCGGCGGGTGCGCAGGCAGTCGATGGTCATGACATCGGCAGGGATACCGGAATCCCGCATGCCGCGGCGCACTTCCACCACCGGGTTAATATGCTGATGGACAGCCTGGATGCGGGCATGGGCATCACTGGCCATGTCGGACAGGGTTTTCAGTGGTTCTTCTGACATTGGCCGTGATTCTCCTCTCACTTGCAGGCTGGCAGCATGAAAGGCGTATTCTGCTAGAAGCGTGCCCTGCCCCGCAACAGTACCTGCATGTCATCAATGCTGTCATCCCCATCCAGCGGGAAAGCAAAATCCAGGTGCAGCATCCTATGGACCTCAATCCGGCTTGATGCCAGCCGCAGCCCAAAGCCCACGTCTTTCAGCACACCTTCATCCGGACCATTGTTCCGGCCATCATCGAACCAGGCTCGCCCCACGTCCGTGAACAGCACGCCGCCCAGGCGGAACAGCTTGAAGGGGTGCCAATCCGGGAAATAGCGCCGCTCGATTGTCCAGAGCGCCCGCCGGTTGCCCTGCTGATACTCGCTTGGGTAGCCGCGCAGGCCGTTATCACCGCCGATCAGGAGCTGCTGGTCCACGGTCAGGTTGTGGGCCGCTGTAAAAGACAGGTTGGTGTACCAACTGTTCCAGCGTACCGAACCGCCATGGAAGTACTCCACACTGAGCGTTCCCAACAGGTTCTCGACACGGCTCTCATCGAACCGCCAGGTGCCACTCTGGATGAACTCGTAGCTGGCGTAATTGTTTGCTGTGGCCAGCAGTGCGTCACGGAAATCCATGTTCAGCACAACGCGGTCCTCGGTGGCCCCGAGTCCGGGGGAGGAGTAGCCCAGCTCCGTGCGCCACACGAACCCGTCCCGAACGTCCTCCACCCGCTGCAGACGGGTCAGGTTTGTCATCTCCTGGAACCGGTTCTCGCGGTAGTCAAAGCCGATCCACGGGTAGCTCAGGGTCCGGTCTTCCGGTAGCACATCCAGTGCGGGCTCGTCCGGCAAGCGTTCAAAACCCAGGGCGTCATAGCGGTAACCGGCCAGCAGTCTCAGCTGTCGATTCTTGCGCTCCGCCAGCCGCCACCCCACATCAATACTGGCGTATTCACGGCTGCGACGGTAATCGGCGATGTCCTCCGCACCCACAAAACGGGACTCCTCGCGCACATCGTCCAAGCCGCTCAGCCCGACGCGCCAATCCGCCTGCTCGCTGTAGAACGGACGTTCCAGGTAGGCACTGCGACCCCGGCCATCGCTGCGCTTATCGTAGGCAAACCCACTCTGCCAGTGGGAGCCGAAAACATTCGGATCATCGAAATACACACTGGTTTCGGTGCGGTCGGTATCCCTCGTGTAGGACACCCCCACACTTTTTCCGGACCCCAGAAAATTCGGGTCCGACAGCCCCGTGTTGGTCGTGTTATCGCCGCCCGACCGCGAAGCCCCAACGGTGGGCAGCAGCGTCCAGGTATCCCGGACCAGAACACTCACTTCTACCTCATTGCCGCACACATGGGTCACACCGACCCAGGCGGCCGTCAGGTACTCCCGCTGACGGAGGAGACGTTCGGACTCGGCAATCAGGCCCGGTTGGTAGACATCACCCTCTTCAAATACCAACTGGGCGCGTAAAGCCGACTCCCACGTGGGCGTATTGAGCGCGTTCAGCATCCGGTAGAAAAAGTTGTCCTGTTCCGGATCACTGACATCGAAAATCGGTCGGCGAACAACACGAATCCGACCAATGCGGGCCCCCTCCGGAATCACCAGGTCACCCTGGCGCGCCAGCTGGTCCCGGGGCTGATCAAGATCAATCGCCTCCGGCTGAACTTCGCTGGCAATACAATTTTCTGTATGGGGCTGGGCCCAGGCTGACAGGCTGAGAAGAGATATCCAACAAACCAGCAGGGGGCGACACGTTCTATGCATCATCCAACTATAGCGCCTGTTCCTGCCTGCGTCAGTGAGAAGACATGTCTCGGGCCTATAGACATCGGCGTTATCAACCGTTCCGGGTATGTTAGGGTAAACGCTTTGATTTCTGGAACGTCCGGCCCATGCGCATCCGAATTACCCACCAAAGAATCACCATTGCATTGCAGCTGATTCTGCTGGCAGAGACAGTCTTCGCCATATGGGGTCAACGCTGGTTTACCGCGTTCCTGACCGCCATGATCATCGCGATCACTTTTTTCCCGGTGCTGTTTGAACGCAGGTTCCGCATTCACATCCCACCAGAACTGCAACTCGCGGCTATAGCGTTCGTGTTCGCATCCCTGTTCCTGGGCGAGATACGCGATTACTACACCCGATTCTGGTGGTGGGATATGGCATTACACACCCTGTCCGGCTTTTTGCTTGGCATTCTCGGCTTTCTGCTTGTACACATAATGAACGAGACTGAGAAAATTCAGGTCCACATGAAGCCGGGCTTTGTGGCCTTCTTCGCTTTCATGTTCGCTTTGGGCGTGGGTGCGCTGTGGGAAATAATCGAATTCACCATGGATTCCATGTTCGGCATGAACATGCAAAAGCCCATGCTGGGCGACCCATCCGGGCTGACGGATACCATGTGGGACCTGATCGTCGATGCCCTGGGCGCCCTGGTCATTTCGGTACTGGGCTGGCGCTATCTCAAGAATCCCGGTGCGCGATCATTCCTGGAACGCTGGATCGACGCCTTCATTGAGCGCAATCCCCGGTTTTTCAGGCCGTGAAGGCACAACGGCCCCGGTCAATAAAACAACAAGGAGCTATAGAAAATGACCACACTGATCGTAGGTTTGGTTCTGTTTCTCGGTCTGCACTCGCTGTCCATCGTCAACGAGCCGCTGCGTAATCGCCTGCAGGCCTCCCTGGGCGAGGCCGCGTTCAAGGGGCTCTTCTCGCTGGCCTCCCTGATCGGTCTGGTGCTGATCATCTGGGGCTATGGCGCCGCCCGCCTGGATCCAACCGTGATCTACACGCCGCCGGGCTGGCTCAGGCATCTCGCGATGCTGCTTCTGATTCCGGTCTTCCCGTTGCTGCTTGCCACCTACTTTCCCGGCAAGATCAAGGCAAAGCTGGGGCACCCGATGCTGGTAGCGGTCAAACTCTGGGCGCTGGCTCACCTGCTGACAAACGGCATGCTGCATGACGTGTTGCTGTTCGGCTCCTTCCTGGCGTGGGCGGTGGTCGACCGGATTTCCCTGAAACGCAGAGCCCAGCGGCCCATGGCCACGCTCCCGGCCAGCAAGGCGAATGATGCCGTTGCGGTTGTGGGTGGGCTTGCGGTGTATGTGTTGACGGTGTTCTGGGCTCACCAGTGGCTCTTTGGTGTGGCGCCGGTCTGATAAACACGTTCCTACATCCTGATCAGTGGCGTTGGGTTGAGGTGAGCAGTATTTAAAGACTGTCCGACAGCAACTCCAACGCATACTGGGCCGCCACCGAATTGCCGTTATCGTCGAGCGCCGGCGACCAGGCACAGACGGAGAAGCGGCCCGGTACTATCGCCACGATGCCGCCACCGACGCCACTCTTGGCCGGTAGACCGACACGGTAGGCAAACTCACCAGCAGCGTCGTACATACCGGAGGTAAACAGTAGAGAATTAATTCTGCGTGCCAGTTCCGGTGCCACGAACTGCTCGTCCGCCTGTCGCGAATATCCCTCCGCGGCCAGGTAGTTCAACGCCACCGCCAGATCGACGCAACTCATGTTTAGCGAACAGCAGGCGAAATAGGCGTGGAGCACATCATCAACCTCGTTATGGATGTTGCCGAACGCCTTCGTCAAATAGGCCACCGCGGCATTCCGCGAACGGTGTTCCCATTCAGAGGCCAAAACACTTCGATCGATCAGGATGGACGAATTGCCAGACAGACGCCGCGCCACATCCTGGATGACCTGCGCCGGCGTCGCGAAGGCGCTGACCAAAGAGTCGGCAACAACGATCGCACCGGCGTTAATGAATGGATTTCGCGGCTTGCCCCGCTCCGCCTCAAGCTGCGTCAGGGAGTTGAACGGCATGCCCGAAGGATTGAGCCCGACCCGCTCCCAGAGTGCGTTGCCGATGGCGCGTAGCGACAGAGTCAGCAAAAACACCTTCGATATACTCTGGACCGAGAATGACTCCCGGGCATCGCCAGCCGCGTAAACGCGGCCGTCGTTGGTGCAAATCGCAATACCGAAGCGATTTGCATCCTGCTTTGACAGCGCCGGAATATAGCTCGCAACCTGCCCTTGGCCGAGCCGGGTACGCGCCTGTTGGTGAATACCTTCCAGCCACTCCTGCATGTTTTCAGGTCCGTCAATCGTCGATGATTTGCCCAGGCGCGAAGCCATCCTCACGCCCGGGTATTGCGCCAACAGATTCACCGCGTAGTTGCAACGCTTTCAGCAACGAACGGGGCAGCCCTTTGTCGGTCTTCAGGTTCGATCTTCCAGGCTGCCGCGTCGATATCGAGATCGGCAAAGTTGGCGGCATCGAAAACCGGTTGCTTGATACCGGCTTCTACCTGGTCATCGAAATCACGCAGGATCCGCAGTCCTGGCTGCATCAGCATGATCAACGCAAGCAGGTTCGCCAGTGCCAGCAAGCCCATCGTCACGTCTGCAAACCCGAATACGGTTCCCAGATCGGTAGTTGCACCCCAGCCACACAGGCCGATAACCGCGATGCGGAAAACGTTGAACAGCGTGCGATTCTCTTCGCTAAAGAAGTTGAGGCTGTTCTCACCCAGGTAGTAGTTGTAAAGAATGGTGCTGAAACCGAAAAGCAACAACGCAATGCTGACGAATTCGCGGCCCCACTCACCCACATGACTGGCCAGCGACATCTGGGTAAGCGCCACCCCGCCGATATCACCGCCCTGGGTCGGGTCGTAGGCGGTGCCCATGAGAATGATTAACGCGGTACAGGTACACAATACAAGGGTATCAATGAACACCGATAGCGCCTGCACTCCACCCTGGTTTACCGGGTGCGGTACATAGGCCACGGCGGCGACGTTCGGCGCACTGCCAAGTCCCGCTTCGTTGGAGAACAGCCCCCGCTTCACACCCATCAGTATGGCGGCGCCAATACCACCACCGACTGCAGGCTCCAGGCCGAAGGCGCTCTTGACGATCAGCGCCAGCATCGTAGGCACCTGATCGAGATTCATTGCCAGTACGACCACCGCGATCGCCAGGTAACCAAATGCCATGACCGGCACCAGTACTTCAGCCGTCCGGGCAATTCGTTTGACGCCACCAAAAATGATCACCCCGACGGTGATCGCCATCGCGATGCCGGTGTAAAGCACGGGAACACCGAAGGCATCCTCGAATGACGTAGCGATGGAGTATGACTGCAGCGCAGTGAAGCCGAAGCCAAAGGTCACTAGCAGCAGGATTGAATAGACCACCGCCAGCCAGTTCCACTTCTGCCCCAGCCCGCGTGAGATGTAATAAGCCGGGCCGCCACGAAAGGTGCCATCAGGTTCGGCCTTCTTGTAGGCCTGCGAGAGAGTACACTCCAGGAAACTGGTCGCCATGCCCATCAGGCCGACGACCCACATCCAGAATATGGCACCGGGCCCACCGAGGGTGATGGCGACTGCAACGCCGGCGATATTGCCGCCGCCGACGCGACCGGCGACAGACAGCAGCAACGCCTGGAACGAGCTCAGGTGGCCTTGCTTGTCACGACTGAACACTTGGCCTGTGCCAAAAATTCGAAACATTCGGCCGAAGTAACGAAACTGTACGAAGCGCGATGCGACGGTAAAACCGATACCGACCGCGATCAGCATTGCGATAAGGACATAGCCCCATAGGATGTCGTTGAATAGTTCCAGCATCGGGAACCTCCACGTTTGTTGTTGTGAGTGTGCGGCACCCCTCTAACGACGGTGCCGCCACAGATAGAGCAAGCACTGCGCCAGGCTCGAAGAACTTCCTTAAGCCCTTGTTAAAAAAGAATAAAAAACGGAGATGAGCGGAAGTCGCTTACGTGGAAGGGGTATAACCTGAAGGGGCAAAAATCGACTCAAGCAAACATCAATCTTTAATTATCAATTAGTTACTAATGTTTCGCGAGGTTATAGCAGATCGAAAGGTTATAGGGGTTCAGCCTTCACCATGGCGATCAGGACTGCTGCTTTTTTATTCGTTTGCTCAACGCCGGCTGGGAGATGCCCAACAGCCGCGAGGCAATGGACTGGTTACCCTCGGCACGCCTCATCGCCTCCTGAACCAGCAAATCTGCCACATCACTCAGCGCCGGCAACGGCTCATCAGCGACGAAAACAGAGCGGCGCTCGACAGGCGCGCAAGCGGTTTCCGAATCATTAAAATCAATGGCTCGCTTGAAAACACTCATCGACAACATGCGGGAACGATGAACGCTCACGGCGTCATACACCATCGCCCGCAACTCCCGCACGTTGCCGGGAAAGGCGTAGTTGGACAGAAGCACCGGCAGTTCACCTGGAACGACCGGCTTGGTTTTCCCCATCTCCTCGGCAGCCTTGGCAAGAAAGTACTCCAGCAACAGCGGGATATCCTGCTTGCGATGCCTTAACGGAGGTATCTGCACATGGTGGGTACGCAGGCGGTAGTAGAGATCCTTGCGAAACTCGCCCGCGGCCTGCTTCTTTGCCAGGTCCTGATGGGTCGCGACCAGCACCCTGGCCCGCAGACGTTTCGGCCGGTCGCTACCAAGCGGGTAGTATTCCCCCTCCTGCAGCAACCGCAGCAGCTTGACCTGGGAGGCCATACTGAGATCGCCAATCTCGTCGAGGAACAGCGTCCCTTCCGCTGCCTGCTCGATCATCCCGGCACGCGCAGTGTCGGCACCGGTAAACGCACCACGCTGGTGGCCGAACAGGGTGTCCGCGAACATGTTGTCATCGAGCCCGGCGACATTGACACAGACCAGCGATCCCGGGCGCTCGCTCAGGGTATGTGTCGCGCGGGCGATCAGTTCCTTGCCGGTCCCGCTTTCGCCACAGACCAGGATCGGCTCGCGGCTCACCGCCACCGACTCCAGGTACTGGAACACCGACCGCATACCCTTATCACCAGTGATAATAGGCGCGAAAGCCTCGGGGTGATCCAGAGTGTCATTCAGGACATGTCGGCGCAGCGCCTGATTTTCCCGCCGCAACTCCTGCAGCCGGATAGCCCGCTTGATACCCTCGATCAACCGGTCCTGCTCGTCGGTTTTGACGAAATAATCGAAGGCGCCGAGCTTGATGCAATTGACAGCTGTTTCCACCTGGTTCAGCCCACTGATGACGATCACACCCACATCCGGGTGCTCCTCGACAATCTGGTGCAACAGCTTTTCGCCACCAATGTGCGGCATGGTTAGATCAAGCGTCACAAGGCCGATATTTTCCCGAGCCAGTATACCCATCACGTCGCGGCTGTCCTGACAGCGGTGAATATTGGTGATACCGCCGCTGCGCTCCAGCGCTATCCCGAGACTTCGCAAAAACGACGGCTCGTCATCCACCAACAACACACCAAACGTGGGGTAAAGGCTCTTCGTCATCGAACGTGGCTCCAGTCGCATCTGAGGATATTCACGGGGTTGTGTCGGAACTTTCAGGCTGCAGTGCCGGCAGAGACAGTCGAACGGTGGTTCCCTCTCCCGCTTTGGAATCGAAGGTCAGTCGCCCCTGATGTTCGTGCACAATACCGGCCGACACCGAAAGCCCGAGACCGGTGCCGCCACTCTCGCGTTTGGTGGTAAAAAACGGATCGGTCAGACGGTTCATGACGTCGGGGGCCATACCACAGCCCTGGTCACTGATCTCCAGCAATACCTGATGCAGTCCCATTTTATCAGTTTCGGTATAGGTTCTGAGAAATATACCCTGCTGCGGATGCTCCAGTGCCTGGCAGGCATTCACGACAAGGTTGATCACCACCTGCTCGATCCGCTGGGTATTGCCCCTCACTGCCGGAAGATCCGCACCGTAGTTAACCTCAAAATGACACGTCGCTTTACGGATTGAATTGTCCACCAGCCGGATTGCGGTCACAACGACGGCGTTGAAATCCGGGATCTCGGCCAGGTCAGTACTGCCGTGGCGGGAGAAGTCCTTCAGGTCGCCCACAATTCGTTTGATGCGTTGGCTGCCTTCCAGCATTTCATCAAGCATAAGGGGAATCTCATCCCGCATACGCGAGTACTCGAGCCCTCCGAGCATGAAGTCTCCATGCTCGCGATAATGAGCATCAAGTATGTCCAGGCAATCCGCATAGGCATCCTGTAGCACCGGCAGGTTCAGCAGCAGGAGGCTGCTTGGGTTGTTGATCTCATGAGCGACACCCGAGACCAGCACACCCAGTGACGTCATCTTGTCGGCCTGGATCAACTGCTGCTGATGCTCGCGCAGAGACCTGGAACGGCTGTCCACTTCCCGCTGCAACGTCCGGTTCCAGATCACAATGCTGCCCAGAACCAACAGCAGCGTGCCGGACACCGCCGCACCGACCTGACCGATCAGCTTCCATGGAATGCCGCCGTCCTCTTTAAGCGGTCCCAGCCATTCGTCGTAGATCTCCTGATAGCGGCCGGTATTCTTGAGAATCGCCACTCCCTCGGAAAACTGGGCAAGCAGATCGGACTGCCCCTTCCTGACAGCATATCCATACGACAACGAGAAGGGTCTCGCCACTGGCACGATGTTGGTCAGGCCCAACTGCTGTGTCAGGTAGAGCGCCGGCAGGTTGGCAACCAGCGCATAATCCCCCTTGCCCGAAGCCAGCAAGCGTAGTGCGTCGGCGTGGGTGTCGACGGGAAGCAACCTGGCGCCGACCTGATGCTCAATCAGGTAATCCTCCATGATGTCACCACGCTGAACGATGACCTCTTTTCCCTTAAGGCCGCTCACATCGACAACCGGATCGCCACGTCGGGCAAAGATTGATTGATGCACAATCGCGTGGGGTGGCGAGAATTCGAAGTTCTTCGCGCGTTCGTCGGAATGTGACATGCCCTGAAGCACATCGATCTCGCCGCCGACGAACTTTTTGCGCATCTCAGACCACTCGCCCAGCTCGAATTTGACGTTGATGCCCATGACCTCGGCAATCGCCCGGGTCAGCTCAACATTGTAGCCCGCAGGCTCGCCGTTCTCGTCGATAAACTCGTAGGGAGGATGATAGTGGTCTCCGCCCACAATGATCTGCTGCTTGCTGCGCTCAAGCGGGGCTGCCTCAATCGACAACGAAGTCACTACACACAACAGTAGTGACAACAGCTGAAGCCAACGAATGGCGGCCGGGTCCATTGAGAAAAACTGCACTCGTTTCATTGCCTGCGTCAGCCCAGTGGATGATAAAAGGCGCCAGGTGGGCAAGATTTCGTTTCAGCCTTGTCCGGTAATCATCGCCTGTATGCCTGCCTGCTTTATGGAGACAGACGGAGACGCAGACTAGCACCCGTCCGGGCTCTCGGAAAGTTACTGTACGCAATGGAAAGCGAAGGAGTCGGCAACGGTTGCCCCGGGAGCAGCACTCCCGGGGCCCTGTACACGGCTTACCGAACGATCATATTGGTTGCTGTCGCATGGGCATACAGCTTACCTGCTTCATCGCGGAGGTAGCCCTCAGAAATCACCAGCGAACGACCGGCGTTGATGACTTTTCCCTCAGCAATCATGTTGGTGTTGAACGGAATTGGTCGGCACATCTTGATATTCAGGTCGGTTGTGCCGTAGCCCTCCCCCGCCTGCAGCACCGTGTGGGTCGCACAACCGGTGACCGAGTCCAGTACCGTTGCGGCAAAACCGCCGTGTACCCCGCCCAACGGATTGGTGTGGCTGGCATCCGCCGTGGCAATAAATACGACACGGCCATGCTCCACCTCAGAAGGTTTCATCGGGATGGTCTTGGCGATTCCGGGCGTAGGAAACAAGCCCTCGGCAAATGCCTGCATGATTTCGAGGCCGGTCATTTCTTTTGGATCAATCATCTTTCGGTACTCCCTCATTCAATTACGTTCAATGGTCAGGCTCAGTGGGTCGCTTTAGCGGCCTCGCCGCCCAGACCAAGCATTTCCCTGGTTCGCGCAACCAGATCGGATTCATCCACATCGTTCGGGTGAAAATCGGTCCGGTAATACGCCAGAAACTGTGGGATGAAAATTTTGTAGTGCTGCTGGGCAAAAGCCGCGAACCTGCGCCAGGATCTAAAGTTGAATAGCTGCCGGTCACGCTTCATCAGCACAATGTGATACACCGTCGACATGGTCGTGATCAGTGCAAGGCTCAGCGTAAAAATGGCAACCCGCGGTAGGTAGGCAGCGAGCCCTTCGCCATAAAGGTACTGGTACAGATCGTAGGCGACCGCCTTGTGCTCAGTCTCCTCAATGCTGTGCCACAACCACAGGTTACGAATGGTCTCGTCGTTCATAAGGGTGTGGGTGCTTCTCATCATGGTGGTCACCAGCACGGCGGTGTAATGCTCCAGACCCACCGTTACCAGCAAGTTCCATTTTTCAGGAAACAGGGATTCTATCCCTTTCAGGATGATACCGGTGACTCGCTCCAGAGACTCCGGATCCAGGTCATACTGCTGAGCACTGACATGAAACGCATGATGCTCCTTGGAGTGCATCGCCTCCTGGCCGATAAAAGCACCAATATCCCGATCCAGTTGCTTGTTGGCTTTCGCCAGGGGCCGCAGTGTGCGCACTGAACGCACAAAGTAAGACTCCCCTTCGGGAAAGAGCGTGGATAGCCCGGTGAAATAGTGAGTAAGGGATGGCTCGTTATCGCACCAGTACTTCGGCATGTCGTCGAACTCATAATCCATGCGTCGCACCGGGAACGAAGTAGAAGCCTGGTTGTTGGCAGTAGGCATAACGGATGTCCTCTTTGCGTTCTAAAATGGAACTAACCGTCACAAACCTATCCTGTGGCACTATTCCAGTCCATTCCTTTTTAGAACGTGCATTACAGTTGTCCCAATCTGAACGACGCCATCACTGACGAGACTGTCCTGAGACAGCGAGGGGAAATCAGCATGAAATGGCATGCACTTGGAGAAAAAGGTCTTTAAGAAGGTTCTGTACTCTGATCTGGCGGATCATCGGTCACATCCGGATCACCACATCATCATAGTCAAACCGCACCTTCGGCAGCCCGGCGCTTTTGTCGTTGGGGCTTCGATAGCCCAAAGCCACAATGGCTGAAGCTTCAAGCCCCTGCTCTGTTAACCCCAGAACCTGGTCATAGGCCCCATGATCGAAGCCTGTCATGGGGCAGCTATCGATTTTCAGCACTGCCGCCGCGGTCAGCAATGTCCCCAGCGCAATATAGGCTTGCTGGTGCGCCCACTCCCGTTTCTGCACTGGCGACTTGGAGGCCAGAGCCTGCTTCATATGTTCGGCATAACCAGAGACATCGTCGTAGGGAGCGCCTCTGACTTCCATCAGCTGCTTTACGTAACGATCCACGGTTTGATTGCCTATATCCGTATGAGCCGCGAATACGATCAGATGGGAGCAATCCAACACCTTTTGTTGCCCAAACGAAAACGGCAACAGATCCTTCCGCACGGCCCGGGATTCAATCACGATCACTTTGTAGGGCTGTAAACCATAGGAAGAAGCGCTTTTCCGTGCCGCATCAACCAGTGTTTCAACAACCTGATCGCTCAGCTTATCGGACGAAAATTCACGGACGGCGTAACGCCAATCCAGAGCTGCATGTATATCCATTAGCCATCTCCTCAGTTTTTTGAAGGGGGTACAAAGATCTGTTGGAGTGGCCACTCTATGAAATTGCATAAGCCCATTAAACGGGCGCAATAGAACTACATAATTTCCAACCAGGAAACAATTAATGCATTTCTACTCCCAATACGGCCTGTCACCCAGATGCTGGTCGAGATGATCCAGCAACATCCTGACTTTCATCGGCTGTTTGCGCCCCGGTGGGAAAAGCGCGAACACGGTATACCCCTTTGGCGGGAAGTCCTGAAGCAGGGGAATCAGCGATTCGCTCTCGATATCCTGCTGCACCAGGAAGCGCGGCAGCAAACCCACCCCCATCCCCCGCAGCAGGCTTTGGCGGATCGCCAGGCTACTGTCGATTCGTAGATTACCGTTCACGGTGACTTCCTCACCACCCAGCTCCCAGATTCTGGGGCGGTCGTGAAGGGTAAACATCAGGCAGTTATGTCGGGCGAGATCGGCGGGCGACCGGATCTCTGGCGCCCGTTCCAGATACTGCGGCGAGGCACACACGATGTTCCTGGATTTCCTGAGCGGCCTGGCCAGCAGGCTCGAATCCGAGAGTGCACTGCGCACCCGAATCGCAATATCAACGCCCTGCTCTACCAGATCGACCATGCGATCACTCAGCTGCAAGTCAATGTCGATGTCCGGATAGCGGATCAGAAAGCTGTCGATGGCTTCGGTGATGTGGGTCAGACCAAACGACATGGGCACATTGATCCGGATCGTTCCCCGGGGCTCCGCCTGAAACCCCCTGGCCTCCAGTTCGGCATCCTCTAACTCGTCCAGCAGGGCCTGGGTTCGTTTCAGGAAGACCAGGCCGGCATCGGTGAGATTCATCCGGCGCGTGGTCCGGTTGATCAACCGGGTGTCGATGTCCTGTTCCAGGAAGGCAATATGCTTGCTGACCGTCGCAGCGGTCATGTCCAGATCATCCGCCGCCCTGGTGAAACTGCCCAGTTCCGCGACCCGTCGAAAAATCCTCATGGCAACGAGCTTGTCGGTGGCCACCTCAACCCCTTCATTTTTTCCAATTTGGAATGAGTATTGTTCGGATCGCTCCAATTATCAATCGAATCATTTCCTGCACACTAGCACTCAGGAATCACCCTCTCACAGCAGGAGCAGATCGATGATGATGGCATTGAAGCAACACCTGACGTTCCCTCCCCTCACTGTGGTCTGGGGCCTGTTGGTGGCCAATGGCTTTCTCATTGCGCTGATGCTGGCCCTGGCGAAAACGGCAACCGCGCAAGGCGTACCGGCCATCACCTATGCCTTCTGGCAAACGCTCATTGCCGGTTCTGTGCTTCTGTTGTGTTCCGCTAAGCCCAGAGCGATGTTCGAAAGACGGCTGACGACCTACTTCCTGATCAGCGGCCTGACCGGAATAGCGATACCCAACGCCACCGCCTTCTACCTGGTCACCAAGCTGGGTTCCGGCTTCACCGGCATCATGTATGCCCTGCCACCGATATTCACCTTCCTGATTGCCACAACCATGGGCCTGGAAAAACGCAACTGGGCAAAGCTCACCGGCTTGTCAGTTGCAGTCCTCGCCTGCACCTGGATTGTTCTGCAGCGCCATTCGGAGATGCCCCAGGCGGATGTTCTGTGGTTCGCCCTGGGCCTGCTCATCCCGGCCATGCTGTCGATCGGCAATGTCTATCGCTCCGTAGCCTGGCCCGGCGACACAAAACCGATGACACTGGCTGCCGGCACCCTGCTCGCCTCCGCAGCCTCACTTGGCCTGTTCGCCCAGGCAATCGGAACACCGCTGGTCTCGAACGACTTCGGCCATCAGTTCCTGGGGGTCATCATCTTGCAGGGGCTGTTAACCGCGCTGACCTACTTCTGCGCCTTCGAACTCCAGAAACGCTCCAACCCGGTTTTCTACAGCCAGCTCGGCGCCGTGGCGGCCGTGTTCGGATTAATCATCGGCGTGGTGTGGTTTAAGGAACAATACTCGTTGAGCATCTGGCTTGGCGCGTTGATAGTGATCGTTGGGCTGAAGATGAGCAATCGGGTATCGGGCGGATAATGGCAGTTTTAAGGAAGAGCCCCCTGGCAGACTCCGTATTCCTAGACAGGTTGCACCGGCAGACAATCAGACAGGTGCCGCAATTTGTCCGGATTACGCACGACATACACCGCCTGGATTCGACCATTCGCCACATCCAGCGTCAAAACCTGGGGCAGCCCATCCTTTTCGATGGTTAACCACCCAGGTAGCCCATTCACAATAACGGGGCTGGCCCAGCGCGGGTTAGGCGAGGTGGACTTGCGGGCCAGCCCTTCAAATAACCGGCTAATCTTATCGGCGCCGAAGATCACACGCCGTGCTGCAACTCTCTTACCACCGCCATCGGTATGCAGAGTGGCGTTCTCGCTCAGCAACGCCTTCAACGTTGTAACGTCACCACTGCGGGCTGCGTCAAAGAATCGGTCAGTCAGTTGGCCGTGCTCGCCAGGCGTCACCTGATAGCGAGGCCGCGCGGCCTGCACCCTTTTCCGCGCCCGACTGGCAAGCTGACGGCAGCTTGCTTCAGTGCGTTCCAGACTGACGGCGACCTGACCGAAATCCAGCCCGAATACATCGTGCAGCAGGAACGCAGCACGTTCCAATGGCGACAGGCGCTCCAGCGCCAGCATCAGGGCAAAGGACACATCACTGGCCAGGGCTTCAGCGTCCGCCGAAGTATCCGGAGCCTCCAGAAGAGGCTCCGGCAACCAGGGGCCAACATAGATTTCCCGTTGCCGGTGCGCGGCCCGGAGGCGATCAAGGCACAGCCGACTGGTGACAGTTGTCAGGTAAGCCCGCACGTCAGCGACTGACAGGTGGTCAGCATCGTGCCAGCGCAGGTATGCATCCTGCACGACATCCTCCGCCTCGGTCACCGAACCCAGCATGCGGTACGCAACGCCGGTCAGGTAACGGCGCCAGTGGTTAAACTGGCGTGCAGGCTGTTCCGTCATGGCCTTAGGCTCCTGGCAAAGTTAGTCATGAATCACAGTCGTTCGGATGGACCGCACGAAACCCCACACTGATCCGGTTCCAGACATTAATTGCGCCGATCAACAACGTCAGGTCGACGAACTCTTTCTCGGTAAAGTGCGCAATGCCCTGTTCGTAATCCTGGGTCGGGGCTCCGGTGTCAGG
Organism: Marinobacter alkalisoli; assembly: GCF_045449855.1. Classification (NCBI taxonomy): domain Bacteria; kingdom Pseudomonadati; phylum Pseudomonadota; class Gammaproteobacteria; order Pseudomonadales; family Marinobacteraceae; genus Marinobacter; species Marinobacter alkalisoli. Next base: position 147,831 of record NZ_JBJJLC010000025.1, read on the forward strand.
CAAGTTGGTCAACGCCTCGGTCCAGGCCAACGCAGCCCGTTCACGTGGCGTGAAGAGCCTGGACTCACGCCATGCAGACAACAGGTAGAGCCGTGCCTCACTCTCACCCGCCGCGCGGGCATCGCTGGTGTGCATGTGCAGGCAATAGGCGCAGCCATTGATCTGGGATGCCCGTGTTTTTACCAGGTGGATCAGGCTGTGTTCCAGCCCGCAATCACGAACGTACTCCTCCAGCCTGGTCATTGCCGCGATGGCGTCCGGGCCGGCCTTATAGGCGTTCAGGCGTGTTTCCATTATCTTACTCCTCTGCGGTAGGTGGAATGATATCCACGGATAGTTTCACAGAGGTAGACGAAACAGCCCCGGCGTTTGTGACATGCCGGGGCGTATTTTCTATGACAGGCAAGCGGTGGAGGCTTTAGGCAGGAACCGTACTTTCCGCTGACTCGTCACTTTGCGGTGGGGTCTCTGCCAGCAGAACATCCCGAAATGAGAAATAGTAGGCGCCACCAAGTACCGAGCCCCAGACCAGCGAGGTCAGTAGCGCCAATACCCCCATAACAATCGTGGAAACGCTGGAAACCCCGATAGCAAACACCGGGACAAGCACCAGATTCATGAACACAACGGCATTCACCGCAAAAAAGAACAATACAAAGAGGTTCTTGAAGCTCGCCCGAAAGCTGTTACCCATCGCTTCCAGCAGCCCCTGTCGTGAAACAACCACAAGAGGAATCACATAACAGAAAAGTGCCGCATACACTGCCAGCACGGCAAACCCGACAACAGCCGTGAAGATCATCATGATCACCGCACCCTGTGGGTTAAACCCACCATTCGTAAAGCCGCCCATACGGGCTGAACCAAACATCGAGCCTGAAAACCCGGTGACTTTCATGATCATGTAAACAACAAACCCCAGTACCAGGGTGGCCAGCGCCATCGCGATCATCATCAGAAAGAGTGAAAGAATGGTGTGGCCATTGAACCCTGAAAAAACGTCTGAAAACCGAGGGCGCTTCTCAGCCGCGCCATGGAACACGACCATAATCCCGGCGTTCAGAACAAGACTCACCAAAATGCCGACAACCGCAGCCAGCGCAATTGCCACAAAACCACCCCGGGAAACCAGCTCCATAGCACCGAACTGGATCAGAGTCGTTACCACCAGCACGAGAAAGTACGCCGACAGAATCACGGCCCAATTCTCGCGGAGTAAACGGATGGATCCCGAAATCCAGTTAAGGGGCGGGCCGGCCTTGACCTTGCGGGGGGCGACAGACGGCGGTTGGGAGGAATAGGATTCAGACTGCGCATTCGACATTGGAAGTCCTTGATTTGCTTTCCATGAATTGTGACCACCCAGGTGGTCGATACGAAGCTCGGGACCGTAACAAAACATGCCGCTGGTCATTGCCCGATATCACCCTCACCTCTTGTGAGACATTAACCATCCAATCCGGCCCGTTTTGCCGGAGGCCAGGTTCTGCCAGAATGTCCAGACGCCATCCCCGGTTGAGGGTGGAAGACAAGGAGCGACACATGAGCAAGACATCGCCTCCCGCCAGACTCGGATTCCTTTATCCAGGCCATGCGGCCGAGGATGACTATCCATTGATGGGCACCATGGTAGAGCCGCCCGCCCAGGTCACCCTGATCCACACCGAGTTTCTCGAAGACGCCCACACCGTTGAAGCGCTCAGTGAAATGGGCAGTATCGAACGCCTGTCAAAAGGCGCGGAAGCCCTAGCCGACTCACAGATTGAATCGGTTATGTGGACCTCCACCAGTGCCAGTTTCGTGCTTGGCCTGGATGGCATCAGCAAACAGATCGACGCCCTTGAGAAAATGCTCTGTGTACCCGCCTCTACAACAGCCATGGCGTTTGCCCGGGCGGTCAAAGCCATTGGCGCAGAAACGGTGGCCATTGCCGCCACCTATCCGGAAGACGTCGCACAGCGATTCCGCCAATTCCTCAATCACTTCGATATCAACGTGGTTCACCATGCGAGCAGAGGCATTGTGACCGCAGCCGAAGTTGGCACCCTGGGTAAAGAAGAAGTGATCAACTTCGCACTGGAGAACACCCGCCAGGACGCGGACGTACTGCTTATTCCTGACACCGCCCTCCACTCCGCCGCCTGGCTGACCGACCTGGAGCGGGCGACGGGGAAACCCGTGCTGACAGCGAATCAGGTCAGTTTCTGGGAAGCCCTGCGTTTATGCGGAAAACTGACACCCCAGTCCGGACTGGGCAGACTGTTCGAGGAAGTTCCCTGAACAAACGGGCCTTGCGCAATAGGCGGAAAGACGGCACTGAACGGCTAGCGGTCTGCCGAACCATTCACCGGCATTATGCCCAGCCATCACCATAATAAAGTTCAGCTCAAAAAAAACCTGCCCTACTATCCTGCTACACCATTCCAACAATAAAACCAGGCGAATTCCAAGCAAACCCCAGGGCCTGTTCAGCGAGTCTACCGCCATGATCGACGAAACACTCGTCACCTTTATCAACGTCACCGCTATTCCGTTATCCCTGTTCCTGATCATGCTCGGTATGGGCATGACTCTGACAATCAAGGATTTCAAACGGGTAGCTCTGTATCCGAAGGCCGTTGCCATTGGCCTGACCAATCAGCTCCTTGTGCTGCCCATTGTCGGCTTCGTCGTGGCCTCCACCATGCCCTTGTCGCCGGAACTGGCCGTGGGCCTGATGCTGGTTGTCGTTTGCCCAGGCGGCACCACTTCCAATCTGTTCACATACCTGGCCCGCGGTGACGTCGCCCTTTCAATCACGCTGACGGCTATTGCCAGTGTGATAACCATTTTTACCATTCCGTTTATTATCAACGCCGCCCTGGAGTTTTTCATGGGATCTGACACAACGCTGTCATTACCCGTGTTAACGACAATCCGCAATCTGGTTCTGATTACCTTGCTGCCGATATCGCTGGGTATGATCGCCAGACATGTCTGGCCTCAGTTCGCCACAACGGGGGCGCAACTGGCCACCCGGTTTGCCGTTGTCTTCATGGTCGCACTGATCTGCTATTCGGTTTACCAGCAAAGGGACATTCTCGCCAGCGCCCTGATGGCCGCCGGCCCGGCGGTTATATTACCGAACGTTTCCACCATGGCCATCGGCTATATCTCTGCCCGGGCCCTCAAACTACCTCGCCCTCAACAGGTTTCCGTCACTCTTGAAGTCGGTCTGCAAAACAGCGCATTGGCGATGATGATGGCCCTGGGTCTGCTGTCCAACTACCAGATGTCCCTGACGCCCGGCGTATATTCACTGGTGATGTTCTTCACTGCCGGTCTGGTGGTGCGCTTGACGCGGCACAGGCCACGCCCTCAAAGCAGTCCATCAACATCGACACCCGTTGTGCCATAATAGCGTGATCGGAAGCATGACAAGTCAGCACCAGAATGAATGTCAGCAAAATTGATCTCAATCTGTTCGTCGTATTCGACGCCGTTTACACGACTCGCAACCTGACCCGCGCCAGCGAGATCCTCTGTATTACCCAACCCGCCGTCAGTAATGCTCTGGCCCGGCTGCGGGAGATGTTCAATGATCCGCTGTTTGTCCGCACCGGCAATACCATGGCGCCCACGCCTGTGGCCAAGAGAGCCATTGGGCCGGCAAGGGAAGCGCTCCGGCTCTTGCAAACGAGTGTCAGTGCCAACCAAACCTTTGAGGCCGCCACCGCCGAGATTACCTTCTCCTTCAGCATGGGGGATATTTACGAGGCAGCCATCTTTCCCCGCCTCTATCCTTTATTGGCAGGCAGAGCGCCCAATGTGCGATTGAACAATTTCAAGGTGCCCCGTGAGGAGGTGGCATCAGCGCTGGCCAGTGGCCAACTGGATTTCAGTTTGGACGGGCCCGCCTTTCACAATGAGCCGGATATCTGCCGGTACCTGGTTGCTCAGGACCGCTATGTTCTGGCCGCTCGCAGAAACCACCCCGCCGTCCCGGATTCCATTGCGCTGGAGGAGTTCCTGGCCTTGCAGCACGTCGGCCTGCTGCAAGACAAAGAACAGCCTGATCAGGTCGAAATCGCCATGGAACGCCTCGGTCTGCGCCGCAACTCGATGATCCAATGCAACCACCTGATGACCATCCCGGTGTTATTGATGAAATCCGACCTGGTAGCCTGCGTGCCCTACCATTTCTGCAAGCATTTTGATCTCCATTGGTGCGAACTGCCTTTTGAGCCCCCCCGCCTTGAGTACACCCTCTACTGGCACCTGAGTGTCGATCAGGATCCCAGCCACTGCTGGATGCGTGAGCAACTCACCGAGGCCGTCCAGAACATGCGTGCAGCGGTTGATCTCGCCCGCTAGTCCAGCTTCCTGCCCCGACAAATCCCATTCATCAGAGTTATTACTGACTATCACGCGAATAAAGTTCTGCGACTGACACCTCCTTTCTACACTGCGATCTTGAGGTTTTCCGGTTCCCCCGGCGGATTCCGGACCTCATTACTCCGACAAAAATCACAATAGGAGATGTCATGACGACAAATCTACGGTTCCCGCGACGGCCGCTGGGCTGTGCCATTCTGGCCTGCTCCCTGGCTGCAATACCGCTGAGTTCCCAGGCCGCCCGCTTCCAGTTCGGCGAGTTACAGGGAAGCTTCGACTCCACGATCTCCGTCGGCGCCGGTTGGCGCGCCAGCGATGTTAACGAAGAGCATGTGGCCCCCGGCAACTTTCCAGGCGGCGAGGCCCAAGCCAGCACCAATGACGACGGCGACCTGAACTTCAAGCAGGACAAGACCTACTCAAAAATCATCAAGGGGGTTCACGACCTGAGTCTGAGCTACCAGAACGTCGGTGCCTTCACCCGCTTCAAGTACTGGTACGACAAAGAGCTGGCCGACGAATCCCGCTCCCATGGCCATGGCCCCAATCTCTATGAACCCGATGCTCGACTCGATGACGACGAATTCAGCGACAACGCCAAATTTTCCGGCTTTGAGGTTCTCGATGCGTTTGTCTACGGCGATTTTTACCTGGGCAACGTACCCACCAATATACGGCTGGGCAAACAGGTGGTCAGCTGGGGTGAAAGCGTCTTTATCAGGAATAGCATCAATGCCGTGAATCCCGTTGATGTTGCCGCTTTCCGGCGTCCCGGCGCGGAAATCAAGGAAGGCCTCCTGCCCGTCAACATGGTGTCTTTCAACACTGGACTCACCGAGAATCTGAGCCTGGAAGGTTTCTACCAGTTTGAATGGGAGAAAACGGAAATAGATGCCTGTGGTACCTATTTCTCCACCTCGGACGTCGCCGCTGAAGGCTGCAACTTCCTGACACTGTCACCCAATTTGCCCGACCGGGTACTGGTTGCCGCACCTGGTGGTGCACTGACCCGCTCCGGCAACGTGGAACCCAAGGATGATGGCCAGTTCGGCCTCGCCATGCGCTATTACGCGCAGGCTCTGAACGATACCGAGTTTGGCCTTTACTACATGAATTTCCACAGCCGCCTGCCCTTCGTTGGCGTCTCCACCGAGGGTGGTGTTCCCACTTACTTTGTGGAGTATCCAGAGGACATCCAACTGGTCGGCCTCAGCTTCAACACCAACGTGGGAGCCTTCGCCTGGTCAGGGGAAATCAGCCACCGTAAAGATTCACCTGTTCAGATCAATGGCAGCGAGGTCATTGGCGGCCTGTTCGGTGCTCTGGGGCTGGCACCCGCCAACACCTATTCATCAGACGTCCGGCTCGGCGAACGCACGCCCGGCTACGATCGGTTTGATATCACTCAGGTCCAATCCAGCCTGTTGCGCATCTACAACCAGGTGCTGGGTGCCTCCCGCCTGATCCTCATTGGCGAAGCGGGCTTTACCCACATTCACGACAGCCTTGATGATCACCCATACGGCCGTTCATCCAACTACGGGGCTGGGTCACCAGGTGACGACGGCTTTATCACCAATAATTCGGCCGGCTACCGTTTACGCGGGGCTTTGGAGTACAGCAACGCATTCGCCAGCATAAACCTGTCGCCCAACCTGTCCTGGTCCCATGACGTTTATGGATTCTCGCCCAGCGGTGGAGCCTTCAACGAAGGGGACAAAGCTATCAGCGTCGGGGTGGATGCGGATTACAACAACACCTACAAGGCCAGCCTTTCCTACACGAACTTCTTCGGCGGCGACTTCAACACGGTCGATGACCGCGACTTTATAGCGGCCAGCGCCAGCATCACGTTCTGACCGGCGGTTGCCAAAAAAAGGAGAACAGATCATGAAAATAACAAGCTCACTGGCTGCCCTCAGCCTTACCCTGCTCATCAGCGCCCCATTGGCCGCGGCAGTCTCCCCTGAAAGTGCCAGCAAACTGGGCGAAACCCTGACCCCCCTGGGGGCGGAGCGGTCGGGTAATGCCGACGGAACCATTCCACCGTGGGAAGGCGGAATTACCGAGCCACCGGCCAACTACAACGATGGTGAGCACATGGTGAGTCCTTTCCCTGAAGACAAGGTCATCGCTACCATCTCCATCGACAACCTCGAGCAATACAAAGACAAGCTAACACCCGGTCAACTGGCCATGTTCGAGAAGTATCCTGATAGCTACCGCATGCAGGTCTACCAAAGCCGCCGGACCTCGGCGCTTCCGGAAGGGGCGTATGACAAGATTCGCCAGAACGCTGTCAACGCAAGCCTGGACGATGGTGGTAATGGCGTGTCCGGGTTCCAGGAAGTGATCCCATTCCCCATTCCGCAGAACGGGCTGGAAGCAATCTGGAACCACCTGATCCGCTACCGCGGCCGCAGTCTGAACCGCGACATTGTTCAGGCAGTGGTTAAAGGGTCCGGGGACTATACTCTCATCCATTTTGCGGACGAAGCGATCTACCCGGTCAACATGAAAGGTCATGACCCCGAGGAAGACAGCAATATACTCGTGTATTTCAAACAGACAACTACTGCCCCGGCACGACTGACTGGCAATCGTATCCTGGTGCATGACACCATTAATCAGGTCACGGAACCACGCCGGGCATGGATCTACAATGCTGGCCAACGCCGTGTTCGGCGTGCCCCTCAGGTGGCCTACGACGGCCCCGGCACTTCCTCGGATGGGTTGCGCACGGTCGACAACTTTGACCTGTTCAGCGGTGCACCCGACAAGTACAACTGGGAACTCAAGGGCAAGCGGGAGATCTACATCCCCTACAACAATTACACCCTGGCCTCTGACACACTGAACTACGACGACATCATCCAACCCGGCCACATGAATCCGGATGTGCTCAGATATGAACTCCATCGGGTCTGGGAAGTGGAAGCCACACTGAAGGAGGGCGAGCGTAACGTCTATGGCCGCCGAACGTTCTACATTGACGAGGACAGCTGGCAGATTGCAGCAGCCGATTATTACGACAACCGAGGCGACCTTTGGCGCGTAGCCGAAGGGTTTCACGTCCAGTATTACTATGCGGACACACCGTATTACACGGCAGAGGCCGTCTACGATCTGCTGGCTTCCCGCTATCTCGTACTCGGGCTCTTCAACGAGTCGGATGGTCCCATCGAGTTCGGCTTCACCGCAAACAAGATGGATTACACTCCGGCAGCGCTAAGAAGGTCTGGCTTCCGTTAACCCTTTTGGCGGACGGGACACGCCATTCGTTCCGTCCGCCAAAGATCAGCCCCACGTCACCCTCAAAGGCGGTCACTTCCTGCAGGAAGATTCACCGATACCCTTTGCCCGGGCGATCAACAATCTGCTTGCTACGTTAGCCTGAAATCACGATCAATTTTCATCAACCAGCCGAGCCCTCAGGCGGGGCAACTGGGCTGGGTAGTGTTCCTGGATAAACGTGACTAACCCCTCGCGAACGGCACACCTTAATTCCCAGTTCCTGCTGGAGTTCGAGGCACTCATCAGGAACCGTACCTGCATGGCCTGGTCACTGGTATCAGTGACCTGCACCAAAGCCACCTGACCATCCCAAAGATCCGAGTTATCCAACAAACGGTTGAATTCCGCTCGAAGCGGCTCAACCGGCATTGTGTAATCCACCCAGACAAACACAGTGCCCAGTAATTCAGCGCTATGTCTGGACCAGTTCTGGAACGGATTCTCAATAAACCATTGCAACGGGACAACCAGCCGGCGCAGGTCCCAGACCCTCAACACGACATAGGTGGCGGTAACCTCCTCCACCCAGCACCATTCCTCTTGCACATACAGCACGTCGTCTATTCGAAAGGGCTGAGTGAGCGCAATCTGCATCCCCGCCAGCAGGTTGCTCAGGACAGGGCGGGCGGCGAACCCCAGAATAAGGCCGCCGACACCTGCGGAGGCGAGCAGGCTAGCCCCCATATGCTGAACCGACTCAAAGGTCATCAGGGCCGCGCCCAAACCAATAATCACAATGAGAATGTTCAGGGCCCGGACCAGGAATCGGGTTTGGGTTTCGACCTTGCGAGCCCGTTTCCACTGTCCCTCAAGCGCCGGGTTCAGCACGACTATGACGTCACCAATGGCGGAGGTCAGCCGGACCGCCGCCCATGTGAAAGCAAGAATGAGCAATAAGGTCGTGATTTGCTGAATCCCGGCCATCCATGGCAAGTCGTCTGGCGCTGCATTTAACGCCCCTGTCAGTGCCAACAGACAGACCACCACACCAAGGGCTCTGGCCGCAGCATCGAGAAACAATCTCGGCACCGCTCTCGACTCAGAGAAATGGCGAACCAGTGCCAGAGCCAGCCGGTAGATCATCAAAGTGACTATCACCGCGAGAATCACCGATAATCCGGGCCACAACCATGCTTTGAAACCGAGCTCAAATGCTTCCAATATCACGCCCCCTTGAGCCCATTATTTCCTAACTCGAGCGCAACTGCACGGATCGGTTTGGCCTGCCGTAAAGAAACCCCTGCATCTGGTCGCAGCGCAACAGGCGCAGCAGGCGGGCCTGCTCCTCGGTCTCCACGCCTTCGGCGATCACCATCAGGTTCATTGAGTGGGCCAGGGATATGATGCTGGTGACGATGGCCAGGTCATTCGGTCCCTTGGTCATGTTGAAGACAAAGGACTGGTCAATCTTCAGCGCGGTAACGGGCATTCGGCTCAGGTAACTCAGCGACGAGTACCCCGTACCAAAATCATCGATCGCCACCTGGGCGCCAAGCTCACGCAGGATACCGAGGGTCTTGATGCTGCCTTCGGTATCCTCCATGAGGACACTCTCGGTAATTTCCAGCTCCAGGTGACCTTCCCCAACCGCGTCCACAGCGTGACCGATACAGTCGACAAACCGTTTTTGCCGTAGTTGCCTGGGGGACACATTCACCGCCACCATCGGTATACGGATCCCCCTCTTCCGCCAGTCCCGATAATCGGCCACAGCCCTGCCGATAACCCAGTTTCCCACCTCAACAATCAACCCGGTTTCTTCCAGCAACGGAATGAACTCTCCGGGCGATATCAGCCCCCGCTCCGGATCGTCCCAGCGCAACAGGGCTTCCACCCCGGTCAGCTCCCCGGTTTTCGAGTCCACCTTGGGCTGGTAGAACAACACAAATTGATTCTTCTCCAGGGCAATGCGCAGCCGGTTTTCCAGGTTGAGCTTCCGGCTCATACGCCGGTGTATTTCCTGGGAATAGAACGAATAGTGTTCCTGGGAATCGCGGCACTTGATCAGAGCTGCTTCGGCGTTGTGCAGCAGGATTTCAGACTCCAGCCCATCCCCCGGGGCCACCGCGATCCCGACACGAACGGACAGCCGCAATTCCTTGCCATGCAGATCGAAGGGCTCCGACAGCGGGTCCATAAGGCAGGTCTCGATGGCGTGCACCAGCGCAGCACCCGCGATCTGTCCGGGAAACATCACCGCAAAGACACCGGCCCCGAAATGGGATAGCACTTTCTGCGTGCCCAGAGCGCTCTCCAGCCGCTGGGCTATCGACCGGCAGAGGTCATCAACCACGGACTGCCCAAAGGTCTCGATCATACTCGACGACTGATCGAACCCGACGACCGCCACTGCAGACGCCGACGTATGAATCGCCATCTGCATGGCCTGCTCCAGGCGTTCGCTGAACAGGCGCCGGTTTGGGAGTCCGGTAACGGGTTCGTAATAGGCCAGGTAGTCAAGCTGGCCGGCCTTATCGATGTAATCCAGGGCAAAGGCAAGGTCGGCGGCTACCTCCACCAGCATCGACAACTCCTCGCTGTCCAGTTCACGATCGGTACACAGACCCAGGACGCCAACCCACTGATCCGAGTGCTCCATCGGCAGTACCGCAACGGCGCGCCTCTCCACCCCGTCCAGATCGAAATCGTTGCGGAACACCGGCCGCCCCCGGTCCAGCGCCAGCGTTGCCATCTGCATCAGGGGCGGCGGCGGAGTGGAAACGGACGTTTCGTTATCCTCCGGGTCAATCCAGTACAGATCTGCCCCCGAGGGATCGCACAACCCGATCCACACCTGTTCGAACTCGCCACGGGTACGCACGATCTCACAGCCCTGAGCCAGCAGCTGGCTGCGGTCACGCACCCGGACAATCGTGGCATTGATACCGCTGAGCACGGCACGAATACGGTTCATCCGCAGAATGGCCTGCTCGGCCCGTTTTTTCTCCACCCGCTGCTGGTGCGCGTCGAGTGCCTGACCGACCGCCACCCCCAGGCGCGCCAGGCGATCTTTCAGAAGGTAATCGGCAGCCCCTTCCTTGATGAGCCGCACTGCCATCTCCTCCCCAATCGTGCCAGATACGATGACAACCGGCACGTCCAGATTCCGTTCCCGCACACGGCGCAGGGCCTCCAGGCCGTTAAATTGAGGCAGTTTGAAATCCGCGATGATCAGGTCCAGGTCCAGATCCAAGCGCTGGACGAACGCCTGTTCCGTGTCCACCCGCACCCAGTCCGGCTCAAAGCCGGCCCGTTCAAGCTCGTGAATCGTAAGCTCTGCGTCACTGGGGTTGTCTTCCAGCATCAATAACCGAATTGGGCGAGTCATAGGCCCCCTTTGCTCCTGCAAGGATTAATTCCCTTAAACGGGTTGATTCAGCAGCAACCAGTACATACCGAGTTGTTTGACGGTCTCGCAGAACTGCCCGAAATCCACTGGCTTGACGATGTAGCTGTTGACCCCCAAGCGGTAGGCCTGGTCAATGTCCGGTTCCTCGCTGGACGAGGTCAGTACCACCACCGGGACGGTCCGCGTACGCGCATCGCCCTTGATCCGCTCAAGCACCTCCAGCCCATCCACCTTGGGCAGCTTCAGATCCAGCAGGATCAACTGGGGCGGCTCAGGCGGCCCTGCCTGACCCTCCTTACCGAACAGCAACTCCAGGGCCTCGGCCCCGTCGCGGGCCACCATCACGGGATTACTGAGCTTGCTGGCGCTGAGGGCGTGCAGGGTCAGCTCCAGATCGTTCGGGTTGTCTTCCACCAGCAGGATACGTAAGGGTTGCGCGCTCATTGTGACCTCCCCAAGGTGAAGTAGAAGGTGGCTCCTTGTTCGGGCCTGGCCTCGGCCCAGATCCGGCCTCCGTGCCGTTCGACAATACGGTGGACAATGGCCAGCCCCACCCCGGTTCCGGGAAAATCCTCCGCGCGATGAAGCCGCTGGAATACCCCGAAAAGCTTGTGCGCATAGGCCATGTCAAAGCCCACGCCATTGTCCCTGACGCAGTAGACAACCTCATCACCCTGGGCCTCACAGCCAATGGTGATCATCGGGCGCTCACTCTTGCGGCTGTATTTGAGTGCGTTGCTGATCAGGTTGCTGAACACCTGCCTCAACAGGCTGGGATCGGCACGACACGCCTCCAACTCCTGATGCTGTATCTCACTGTTTCGATCCTCATCGGTGACGATCTCCTCAAGCACCTCGCTGACAATGGGGTTCGGGTCCACCGGCTGGATCCTCAGGCTATGGCGACCAAGACGGGAAAAGGCCAGCAAGTCATCCACCAGCTGCCCCATCTGGACGGCATTCTGACGTACCAGGCCAACATAGCGACGGGCCTTCTCGGGCAGGTTCTCATGGTATTCCTCGGCGAGGATCCGGGAGAAACCGTCCATGGCACGCAAAGGCGACCTCAGGTCATGGGACACTGAATAGGTGAATGACTCCAGTTCCTGATTGGCGGCATGCAACTTCTTCGCATAGTCGTTGACCGCCTCGTTTCTTCCCTCCAGTGAACGCTGGTACTGCATGAGGGTACGCAGCCAGAAATAACCCATGCCCCCCAGGATCAACAGGGCCAGCAGGGCAAAGCCGACGATATGCCACCCCAGCTCCCGGGCAGTGCCGAAGATCGCGTTCCATGGCTGGCTGACCACGACCGCCCAGCCATAGGGTTCCACTGGCCCATAACTGATCAGGCTTTTCTCTCCACTCTCCGGATCAACTCCGTGGCCGGTACCTGTACCGCCGGCCAACGCGAGGCGTACCAGCTCATGGTCTGCCCACAGGTCACCGGGAGCATCGGCCCGGATCTGCGCTGCGGTACCCTGTCGGTCAATCATCCGGATGACACCCGGTTCGGGGCTGTAACGGGCGATCCAGGCCGCCAGTCCCTGAACGGTCCGCTGGTAAACCAGATAGCCGAGCATGTCGCCGTCGCTGTGAATGGGGGTCGCCAGCGCCACCACATAGGGCGCATCCAGGGCGGCACGCTGATAGATCAATGACAGGTAGGGACGCTGGGCTTCAGACACCCCCAGGTACCAGTTCCGGTAGGAAAAATCCTGGCCCAGAACGCTGGCGTCCACCGGGTGGTCATACCGCAACACACCGCCGGCATCGGCGATGAACGCCCGGCTATTGTCGGGATGACTTGCCACCAGCGCCCGCAGATGCGTCCGCACCCGCTCCACGTCGCGCTGCTGGAGGGCATCAATCAGGTCCGGGCGCTGCGCCACCAGAACCGCCATGTCTGAAAACGAGGAAAAGTACTCGCTGACCACCTGCTGGACCAAGCCCACCATTGAGGCATTGCTCTTGGTCAGTTCCTGCTCGATGGACCGGTGGGCGAAGGTAATAATCAGGAAGATCAGCAGCGCGAACAACAGCGCGGCGAACACCATCACCCCCAGAGTGATCTTGCGTGCGAGATAGGACGGCTCCGCCGCAGCGGTGTCTCCATCCGTCGTCGAACCGGCAAAAAATAATCGGCGGGCGAGTACCAGAAATCGGGGTAAATCAGATGTCTGCGACTCCATGGCTGAGCAATCTCCCTTGCATGCCTAGGCCCTAGCGTAGACTGCTCAGGGAGATTCCGCCACTTTCGGCTGTTTCCCCAGTCGGGTGCGCGAAGCGCCCCCTCCTGTTCAAAGCCCTCCCAGACAGGCGTATTTCAGCTCCGTAAACTCGTCAAGGCCATGGTGGGAACCTTCTCGTCCCAGACCCGACTCCTTGATACCGCCAAACGGGGCCAATTCGGTCGAAATCAGCCCTTCATTGACGCCAACCATGCCATATTCAAGCGCTTCGAGCGTTCGGAAAACGCGACCATAGTCCCGGGTGTAAAAATAGGCAGCCAACCCGGACGGCGTGTTATTAGCCAGCTCAATGGCCTCAGCCTCCGTTTCGAAACGGAAGACGGCGGCCAGGGGACCAAAGGTTTCCTCCGAAGCCACGAGCATATCTGCCGTCACGTCTGCCATGACGGTCGGAGCAAAAAAGTTCCCACCCAATTCATGGGCATGACCACCAAATAAAAGCCGGGCCCCCTTGAGCAGACCATCATTGATGTGGCTCTTCACTTTCTCGACGGCTGCCGCGTTAATGAGCGGACCAATAGCGACACCATCATCCAGTCCACTGCCGACTGTCAGGCCACTCACCCGGTCAACAAGTCTCTCCAGAAAGGCGTCATAGACATCCGCCTGCACCAGGAACCGGTTAGTACAGACACAGGTCTGTCCGGCATTACGGAATTTGGAGGCTATGGCGCCATCCACGGCAGCGTCCAGGTCGGCATCGTTGAAAACGATAAATGGAGCGTTCCCACCCAGTTCCATGGCCGTTTTCTTGACCGTGCCGGCACACTGAGACAACAGATACTTGCCGACCTGGGTCGAGCCTGTAAACGATACCTTCCGTACACGGCTATCCGTCGTCAGAACATCGCCTACTTCGGCGGGACTGGAACAGGTAACCACATTTATCAAGCCTTCCGGTATACCCGCCTGCAGAGCCAGGCGGGCCAGAGCCAGCGCAGTCAGCGGGGTTGCCTCAGCTGGCTTGATCACAACGCTGCAGCCGGCAGCCAGGGCCGGCGCGCATTTGCGGGTAATCATGGCCAGCGGGAAATTCCAGGGCGTAATCGCTGCGACAACGCCAACCGGCTCTCGCGTCACCAATAGGCGCTTGCTGGTGTCAGGGGCCGGCAAAACTTCCCCTGCCATCCTTTTGCTTTCCTCGCCGAAGAACTCAATGAACGAAGCCCCATAGGCCACTTCACCACGTGCTTCTGCAAGGGGCTTACCCTGCTCGAGTGTCATAATCCGGGCGAGGGCCGTTGTTTCATCCATGACCAGATCGAACCAGCGCTTGAGCAGCCGGGCGCGCTCTTTCGCTGACACTTTGCGCCACGCTTTCCCCGCACGCTCGGCCGCAACTACGGCCTCGCGCGCGTCTTCCGCCCCCATATCCGCCACCTGGGCAACCGTTTCACCCGTGGCGGGATTGGTCACATCAAAATTCTTAGCGCTCAGGCGCCATTCACTGCCAATCAGCGCAGCAACTTTTCCGCCGCTAACGAGATCCAATAGATTCATGGTACGTCCTCATTGATCAACCGAAGTGCGGCATCACCTCTTTGATGAACAGCTCCAGTGACCGCTTCTTCTCCTCGAAAGGCAGCGTGTTATCGGTCCAGTAGCTGTATTCGGTAATGCCCAGCTTTTCGTAACCCTTGAGCCGTTCTACCAGCTCCGAGGGCGTACCAATCATCATGTTGCGGTGCAGGCTGTCGAGAGCGAACTCCGGGTTGTCGGCCACGGTTTCTTCCGATACCGGTTCAAAAAAGCCATCCACTGCCTGCTGGTCATTCTTGAACCACGCCATGAAGTAGCGGTAGAAGCGATTGAGAGCTTCAGCACCGGGCCGCCAGCCATTCGGATCACTCTCCTCATGCACGTAGGTGTGGCGCAGGAACATCAGTTCCGGGCGGTCCACTTCCGGGTGGTCGGCACAGGCGGTGTTGAACTTGCGAGCCAGATCGGCCACTTCCTCGTCGCCTTTCATCAGAGCCGTAACCATCACGTTGCAGCCGTTCTTGACCGCAAAATCATGGGAAGCCGGGTCCCGCGCGGCGATCCAGATTGGCGGCAGCGGTTGCTGCAGCGGTTTGGGTACGCTGGTGGTGGTCGGGAAGTTATAGACGTTGCCCTGATGAGCATAGTCGCCTTGCCACAGGCCGCGGATGGCCGGGACCATCTCGCGCAGAGCCTCGCCACCCTCAGAGGCCTGGAGGCCATCGGTCAGGCGATCGAATTCGAACTGATAGGCACCGCGGGCGATGCCGAACTCAAGCCGGCCGCCGCTGATGACATCCAGCAGTGCCGCCTCGCCCGCCAGGCGGATGGGATCCCAGAAGGGCGCGACAAATGTTCCCGCCCCCAAGCGGATTCGCTCGGTTTTGGCCGCCAGATAGGAAAGTTGGGCAATCGGACTGGGCGACGAGGTGAACTGCATGCCGTGATGCTCACCGATCCAGGCCGCCCGGAAACCGCCATCTTCGGCAATTTTCACCAGTTCACAGAGTTCCTCGAACAGCTGCTGATGGCTCTTGTCGCCCGGATAGCGCTCCATATGAAGGAATAAAGAAAACTGCATTGTAGGATCTCCTCGGTATTCGTCGTTAAGACGCTTCAGATTGTTCAACTGCAACCACACCACCAACCTGCTCACTGGCCAGCGCCTTGAACATGCAATAGCACATCACTAGCAGGACCACGGAGAAAGGCAAGGCGGCCGCAATCGCAGCGGTTTGCAGGGCCTGCAAACCACCGGCCAGCAACAGCACGGCAGACGTCGCGCCCAGGCCCAACCCCCAGATCACTCGGTACGCTTGGGGCGGATGCGGATTGCCCTGGGACAGGATGGTGCAGATAACCAGGGTTCCGGAATCAGCTGAGGTTACGAACCAGGTCACGATCATTAACGTGGCCATACCAACCATGAAACTGGAGGCCCAAGGCACATCGAGAGCTTCGATAGTCTGGAACAACACCTGCGTCACGTTGTCGTTGGCGACCGTCGCCAGGTCGACACCGCCGAACAGTTGAAGGTGAAGAGCAGTGCCGCCAAAGATCACAATCCAAGACATCGCACCCAGAGTGGCCGCCATCATCCCGCCGAACAGCACTTCGCGAATCGTGCGTCCTCGCGAAATACGCGCAACGAACATTCCCACGTACGGGCCCCAGGACAGCCACCAGCCCCAGTAGAACAGCGTCCACCAACCCTGCCACTGGCTTTCGGGATCGGGATTGGTCCAGAACCCCATTGGCAACAGATTGCCCAGATAGTCACCTACGCTGGTGGTGAAAATGGTTAACAGGAAAACGGTGGGACCCGCCAGGATAAAGAACGCAAACAGGATCATGCTGAGGTGAATGTTCCATTCACTAAGGAACCGGATGCCTTTCTTCAAACCGGACACGGCAGACAATGTAGCTGCCACAGTCACACCCATGACCAGTAACACCTGATTGGTGTTGGAAATCTCCATACCGAACAGATTGTTTAGCCCCGCGTTCATCTGTGAGACACCCAGACCCAGCGTGGTGGCCGTCCCGAACAGGGTGGCAAAGATCGCCAGCAGATCGATGGCATGGCCGATCGGGCCGTAGATGCGTTCACCGAGCAGCGGATAGAAGGCTGAGCGAATCGTCAGCGGCAGTCCACGCCGATAGGCGAAATACGCCAGGATGGTGCCAACCAGGATATAGATCGCCCAGCCGTGGAAACCCCAATGGAAGATCGTGACGCGAAGAGCCGTTTGTGCCGCATCCAGGGTATTGGGCGCAATCCCCTCCGTCGCCATGAACGGATTCCCCTGTAGGTGACTCAAGGGCTCAGCGATACTCCAGAACAGGAGCCCCGTGCCGACCGCCGCGCTGAACAGCATGGCAAACCAGGTGAAATTGGAGAATTCCGGGCGCTCGTCGTCTTTCCCGAGGCGCAGTTTGCCGTAGGGGCTGACAACGATCGCAATGGAAACAAAGAGCACCACATTCACCGTGAGAATGTAGTACCAGCCAAGCTCACTCTCGATGTACTGCTTGACCCCGGTGTAGATCGTGTTGGCCAGTTCCGGCTGCAACACTGTGAACAGCACGAAAGCCGCCACCATGGTGATGGAAGCGATGGCCATCGTCTTATTTACCCCGGCAAAGAGGCCTTGCCCGGGCATACTGGGTTGAGGATTGTGCATTCAGGCTCTCCTGAGTTCCGTCGTTGGCGTTCTTGTTGATTTTCAGCGGCCTGCCGAGCGCTAACGCTCGTTTTTCATACACAGACCATCTGAGGATCTCTCAAATATCTTGGTATACCATAATACCGAATGCAAATACTTTCTCAGACAAGAAACTTAAAAAATCAAGACAATAACCATAAATTACTGTTTTATATTGATTTAAAATTACTAATGCACACTCAATCGATAGCAGGAATCAGATCTTGACTGCTCAAGCATTGTCGAAACTCATTTTCTGTATTATGGTATACCAAAACCAAGGATCGCCCGACACACCGGCCAGGTCCGCGCCAAAAACCACGAGGAGAGCGCAAATGAGCTTCGAGATTCGCAAGATCGCCACCTTTCGAGAGACCACCTACATCGAAGGCGGTAAAAGGGGAGACAAGCCCGTAACCATGGTCGGTGTGGCGGCTGTGGTGACTAATCCGTGGGGTGGCCAGGGCTTTGTTGAAGACCTGTCGCCGGAAATCCGCAGTGGCTGTTCGGAGCTGGGCGAACTGATCGTCAAGCACATACTGAACGAAATTGGCAGCGAGCAGATCGAGGCTTACGGCAAAGCCGCCGTCGTTGGTGCTGAAGGGGAGATCGAACATGCATCTGCCATCATTCACACACTGCGCTTTGGCAATCACTACCGGGAAGCTGTTGGCGCGAAGAGCTACCTGAGCTTTACCAACAAACGCGGTGCGCCGGGCACGTCCATCCAGATCCCGATGATGCACAAGGACGATGAGGGCTTCCGCTCCCACTACATTACCCTGGAGATGCGTATCGAGGACGCTCCGCGCGCCAACGAGATTGTCGTAGCCCTGGGCGCCTCGGACGGCGGCCGCCTGCACCCACGCATCGGCAACCGCTACCAGGATCTGAAGGAACTGGCCGAAGAAGCGGAACAGGCCGGCAACCAGTGAGCTTCAAGGGAGGTCAGATGAAACTCACTGACGCACAAAAGAGCCGCTCCGGGACCCGCTACTGGCGAGTCGGCCGGGGCGCGCCGGTCGTCCTGATCCACGGCGTTGGGCTGGATGCCACCCTATGGCAGGCACAGGTGGAGGTGCTAGCCAAGCATTACGACGTGATCGCCTACGATATGCTGGGCCATGGCGAGAGCGCCCTGCCAACAGACGACGCCACACTGGACGACTATGCCGACCAGCTGCGGGCCCTGCTCGACGATCTGGACCTGCCCGCCGCGACCGTCGTGGGATTCTCGATGGGCGGACTGGTAGCGCGGGCTTTTGCCTTGCGCCATCCCAGCCGACTAAACGCGATGGTGGTGTTATCCAGCGTGTTTGAACGCAATGAGCGGCAACGCGCCGGAGCCCTCCGGCGGCTGGACGAGACCCGTAAACAGGGGCCGACAGCGAATGTAGATGGCGCCCTGGAACGCTGGTTCAGTCCGTCGTTTCGCGACGCTCACCCCGAGTGCATCGCTGCGGTTCGCGACCGGGTAACCAGCAACCACCCGGAAGGGTATTATCGGAGTTACGCACTGTTCGTGACCCAGGACAGTTTCGGACTGGATAAGCTCGCGTCGATCCGTGTGCCCGTGCTGATCGCCACCGGCGAGCTGGACCCGGGATCGACGCCCAAAATGGCGAGCGCACTGGCAGAACACCTGCCCAACGCCAGCGTGCACATTTTACACGGCCAGCGGCACATGGCCCCGGTGGAAGCAGCCAGTGAGGTCAACACCCTGCTGATCCGCTTTCTCGACAACGTCCACAACCATTCCCTGCAAGAGGAGACTCTCCAATGAACCTGGATTCGCTGACGATGTTCATTGATGGCGAGTGGCGGGGCGCCCGCTCCGGCGCCACCTTCGACAGTTACAACCCGGCCACCGGTGAGGTTTGGTGTCACGTGCCGAATGCTGACGAGACCGACGTCAACGACGCGGTCGAGGCAGCGAACCGCGCCTTCGAAAGTCCGGAATGGGCGGGCCTGACCGCCACCGCGCGGGGCAAGTTACTGTACCGTCTCGGCCAGTTGATTGCCGATCATGCCGAGACGCTGGCCCAACTGGAGAGCCGGGACAACGGCAAGCTCATTCGCGAGACCCGCGGCCAGGTCGGCTACCTGCCCGAGTTTTTCTATTACAACGCGGGCCTGGCAGACAAGGTGGTGGGCGAAACCCTGCCGCTGGACAAGCCGGACATGTTCGGTGCCACGGTGCGGGTACCCCTGGGCGTGGTGGCTGCCATCATCCCGTGGAACAGCCCGCTGTACCTGACCGCCATCAAGCTGGCCCCGGCCCTGGCGGCGGGCAACACCATCGTCATCAAACCCTCCGAGCACGCTTCCGCGAGCCTGATCGAACTGATGCGCCTGGTGGAAATGGCGGGCTTCCCCAAGGGCGTGGTCAATCTGGTCACCGGCTTTGGTCCGTCCACCGGTGCCGCACTGACGGCCCATCCGCTGGTGCGAAAGATCGCCTTCACCGGCGGTGCCACGGCTGCCCGCCACGTGGTGCGTAACAGTGCCGAGAACTTCGCCAAGCTGTCCCTCGAACTGGGCGGCAAGTCTCCCAACATCCTGTTCGAGGATGCGGACCTGGAAAGCGCCATCAACGGCGTGGTCGCCGGCGTCTTCGCGGCATCCGGTCAGAGCTGCGTAGCCGGCTCACGCCTGTTGGTACAACGCAGCATCTACGACGAGGTGGTCCAGAAACTGCGTGATCGTGCCGCTGGCATCCGCATCGGCGACCCGGCGGAGACCAACACCGAGATGGGCCCCATCGCCACCGAAGCACAGCTGGAAACCATCGACCGCATGGTCACCCAGGCCAAAGCCGATGGCGCCAAACTGGTCTATGGCGGCGAACGCATCACAGACAGAGCCGGCTGGTACTACTCGCCCACCATCCTGGCCTGTGATTCCCACCACATGCCCATCGTCCAGGAAGAAGTCTTCGGCCCGGTCGTGGCCGTCATACCCTTTGATGACGAAGCGGAAGCCCTGCGCCTCGCCAACGATACCGAATTTGGCCTGGCTGCCGGCATCTGGACACAAAACGTGGGCCGTGCCCACCGCCTGGCCCGCGACGTACGCTCCGGCATCCTCTGGGTGAACACCTACCGGGCGGTATCGGCGATGGCACCGATCGGTGGCTTCGGCGCCAGCGGTTACGGCCGCGAGTGCGGTATCGACGCGGTGCGCGACTACACCGACCTCAAGACCCTGTGGATCAACCTGTCCACAGATCCTATGCCCGACCCTTTCATTATGCGTTAATGCGGGAGAGAACCATGATCGAAACACAAGACTACAAGCAGGTCCTGGGTGCCTTTCCAAGCGGGGTTACCGTGGTCACTGCCATTGATGACGACGGTCGGCTGGTGGGATTTACCGCCAGCGCCTTTTCCGCGGTTTCCATGGAACCGCCGCTGGTATTGATCTGCCCGAGCCTGAATTCGGATTCCTATCCGGTCATCAAACGTATTGGCCGCTTTGCCATCCACATCCTGGGTCAGGACCAGCAGGCCATCGCCTACCGATTCGCCGGCAAGGGTCGCGACAAAGGCGAAGGCATCGACTGGCACCGTTCCGAACTGGAGAACGCACTGATCAACGGGTCGGCGGCCTGTCTTGAGTGTCGCATTTGGGAAGATTACCCGGGCGGCGATCACGCTATTCTGGTTGGCGAGGTACAGAAGCTGTGGTGCGGCGGCAGCGAGGTCGATCCTCTCCTGTACTGCCGTGGCAAGATGGACCAATTGCCAGAGAACCTGCGTGCCCTGGCGCGCGCTTCCTGATCCACCTGAACGAGGGCATTCTTATGTCAGAAGAACGTTTTGAA
Source organism: Marinobacter alkalisoli (assembly GCF_045449855.1). Taxonomy (NCBI): domain Bacteria; kingdom Pseudomonadati; phylum Pseudomonadota; class Gammaproteobacteria; order Pseudomonadales; family Marinobacteraceae; genus Marinobacter; species Marinobacter alkalisoli. The sequence continues at coordinate 169,107 of NZ_JBJJLC010000025.1, forward strand.
CGCGGCCTGGCCAAACGCCGCCGGGTCCTGGGTGCAGAGTACGTTGACCAATCCATGCGCAACGCCGATGCTTTCAACCAGCCGCTCCAGGAACTGGTCACCGAGTACTGCTGGGGAAACGTGTGGCAACGGGAAGGCCTCAGCGACCGCGATCGCAGCATGATAAACTTGGCGATGATCACCGCTCTCAATCGCCCGCACGAGCTGCGCCTTCACGTACGGGGCGCGATCAATAACGGCATGAGCGTTGACGAAATCCGTGAGGTGCTGATGCAGACGGCGGTTTACTGCGGTGTTCCCGCCGCCATCGACGCCTTCCGTCAGGCCCGCGACGTGCTCAGCGAAATGGGCGAAATTTAGCCATTGCCTGTACCCAGGAGAAGAAATGCAACGGACCCCATTGGACGACAGCCTCAAAGTCACTCGCAATCAACCGACATTGCGGGAGATGGTGCTCGACAAACTGCGCCAGGCCATCATGAGCTTTCAGCTTCTGCCCGGCGACCGCCTGGTGGAACGGGATCTCTGCGACAAACTGGGGGTCAGCCGAACCTCGGTGCGTGAAGCTCTGCGCCACCTTGAGGCCGAGGGTCTGGTCGAAAGCGAAAGCAGCCGCGGGCCCCGAGTTGCCGTCATTACCCTGGAAGACGCACGCGATATCTACGAATTGCGTTGCGTACTGGAAAGCATGGTGGTCCAGCTCTTCACCCAGAAAGCCTCCCGGCAACAGATGGCAGAGTTCGATCACGCCTGGGAGATCCTCAAGGCAGCCCTGCGCAGCGGCGACACGGTCGCCATTGTCAATGCCGTGAGTGACTTCTACGGCGTTTTGTACGAAGGTGCGGGCAACCGCATCGCCGGACAGTTTCTGAGCCAACTGCAGGCCCGCGTCAACTACCTGCGCGCCACGTCGGTGTCGCAGAAGGAGCGCTACGTCGACAGCTTCAAGGAAATGACGAAAATCGTCGACGCCATTCAGGCACGGAATCCCGAAGCCGCCCATGAAGCCTGCGTTGAGCACATCAAGGCGGCCTCCAAGGTTGCCCTGGCAGCGCTCGCGGAAAAGCAGGGCAAAGCAGTCGATCCGATCACACCACCCCTTAACACGGCCCAAAGCCTGCGGTGAGGCATGCTATGCCCAGGTACTGCACACAATGCGGCAGCGGCCCCCTTTCCCGGGGAGTTCCTGCCGGAGACACCCACGAGCGGGACTATTGCTCCGCCTGTGGCGGCATTGTCTACGATAATCCCCGGGTTATAGCCGGCGCCATCATTGAACAGGACGGTCGCCTGCTCCTTTGCCAGCGGGGTATCCCGCCTCGCGTCGGTACCTGGACGCTACCAGCAGGCTTCATGGAGCGCGGGGAATGCGTTGAGGAAGCGGCGCGGCGCGAAGTCTGGGAAGAAACCGGCATTGACGCCGAAGTGACCACCCCCTACTCCATCTTCAGTGTGCCGCCCACCAATGAGCTGTACATCATCTACCGGGCCAACGTGCTCGCCTGGGATGATCCCCCCGGTCACGAGACCCAGGCCGTTGACTGGTTTGCCCCCGAACAGATTCCCTGGGAGCTGATCTTCTATCCAGCCATTCGCCAGATCCTGGAACGCTATATCGCCGAGCGTGCCGGCGGCACCTACGGCATCTACACCGGCAGCATGGAAACCGGCAACATTCACTTCATGCGCTGACCGGCCCGGCAGGCCTCCTGCCTGCCAGGCCACTTCACCATTACGGTTCGACGATCTCAACCACTTCCAGATCGAACCCGGACAGCCCCTTGTAGTTCAGCGGCGCACCCATTAATCGCAGTTTGCGAATACCCAGATCGGACAGAATCTGGGAGCCCGTGCCCACACTCGAATAGCGGATCGACGACGCATCCGGTGGTGGCGTGTTCTGCCGTGTCGCGCGCGACAGCAGGCTCTGGGAGGATTCATGGCTGGCCAGAATCACCACCGCGCCGTGCCCTGCCCGCGCCACGTTTTCCAATGCCGACCACAGGGACCAGGCCCTCGGCCCCTGGTAATCCGCCCCCACCAGGTCACGCAGCGGGTCCACCGAGTGCACCCGGACCAGTGTAGGCTCCGGCCCGTTGACATCGCCCATGGTCAAGGCCAGGTGCGCATCGCCGGTGATCAGATCCTCATAAGTGTGCAGGACGAAATCCCCGTGCGCGGTGGACAACGGTTGCTGACCGGTATGTTCGACGGTTTTCTCTCTCGCCAGCCGATACTGGATCAGGTCCGCAATGGTGCCGATCCTGATGCCGTGGCGTTGGGCAAAGGCCTCCAGATCCGGACGTCGCGCCATACTGCCGTCGTCGTTCATAACCTCGACAATCACCGCCGCCGGTTCCAGACCCGCCAGACGCGTAAGATCGCAGCCCGCCTCGGTGTGGCCGGCGCGGCTCAGCACGCCGCCGTCGCGGGCCCGCAGCGGGAAAATGTGGCCCGGCTGGACCAGATCCCGGGGGTGAGCATCCGGGGCTACGGCGGCCTTCACCGTCGTCGCCCGGTCCGCTGCCGAGATGCCAGTTGTCACCCCTTCACGGGCTTCTATGGACACGGTAAACGCCGTCGCGAAGCTGGCCCCGTTATTGGCCACCATCGGCCACAGGTCCAGTTGTTCACAGCGTTCCCCGCTCAGCGTCAGACAGATCAGCCCCCGGGCATGGGTGGCCATAAAATTAATGGCATCCGGCGTGACGAACTCCGCGGCCATCACCAGGTCGCCTTCGTTCTCACGGTCTTCATCGTCCAGCAGGACCACCATGCGTCCGTTGCGGATGTCTTCAATCAGGCTCTCGGTCGGGTCGAAATTCATCATGTTCATCACTCTATGGAATCGATTGACACCGTCTTTGGTTCCCTGCAATCTTGGCATACCATAATACCAAATACCATGGAAAATAAGGAAACCGAGGATGGCAAAAGCCTATTGGATCGCGAACGTCACCGTGACCGACCCCGACAACTACGCCGCCTACCAGTCACTGGCCCCGGAAGCCTTTCGGGTGTACGGGGCCCGATTCATCGCCCGGGGCGGCCGTAACGACGCCCTTGAAGGTCGAAAAACGCCGCAGCGCACGGTGGTTATCGAGTTCCCCAGCTACCAGCATGCCTACGACTGCTACCATTCGGAAGCCTACAGCCAGGCAAGAAATGCGCGCCGGGAGGCGGCGGAAGTGGACATCGTTATCGTTGAAGGGCTGTAACTCGTGCCATATCTGTCTGGACTCCGCCTGAATGAAGGCGCTATTGTCCACATGGGGATGGTGCCCGCCATGGGGTGCAGGGCCGATGACACTCCTGATAGGAAATTGAGGCACAATGGAATTCACCTTTCTCGGCACATCCGCCGGAACACCGACGCGGGCACGCAATGTGACCGGACTGGCCCTGTGCCACTCCGGCCCCAAACCCTGGTACCTGGTGGACTGCGGTGAGGGCACCCAGCATCAGCTGCTGCGCACCCGCTATTCGGTCATGCAGTTGCGGGCCATATTCATCACCCACATCCACGGCGACCATACCTTCGGCCTTCCGGGACTACTCACCAGCGCCTCCATGCTTGGTCGTACCGAATCGCTGGATATCATCGCTCCCGTCCAGGTACAACGTTTCATCAACGCGGTGATCGAAAACAGCGACTCCAGCCTCAGTTATCCCCTGAACTTCATCGATTCCGAAGCACCGGACTTTCACTGGCAGGATGAACACTTCGGGGTTACCAACGTGGAGCTGTCCCATCGGGTGCCCTGCCGCGCCTATGTGTTCACTGAGCGAAACCTGGAGCGACAGCTGCTGCAGGACAAGCTCCGGGCGGATGGCGTGGAACCCGGGCCCGGCTGGGGCGAATTGCAGAAAGGACATGACATAACACTGGAGGACGGCCGCCTGCTCAGGAGTGAAGAGTACACCCACATTCCCCGCACGGCCCGCCGCCTGATCGTCGCCGGCGACAACGACACCCCGGAGCTGCTGAACGATGCCTGCAACGGCAGCCATGTGCTGATCCACGAGGCCACCTACACCCAGGACGTGGCCGACCGGGTCGGCCCCTGGCCACAACACAGTTCCGCCGAACAGGTGGCCCGGTTTGCGCAACAGGCCCACCTGCCCAACCTGGTGTTGACCCACTTCAGCTCCCGTTACCAGTCCGGACCGGGCGGCGCGCCCCATATCAACCAACTGGCGGCCGAAGCCATGCAGCACTATCAGGGCCAACTGTTTCTGGCTCGGGACTTCGACAGCTATCGGTTGGAAAAGGATTTGTCGCTGAGCTGCCTGACCACCAACACCACTAACCCATAACCAGTTGATCCGTTGCTATTTCGCCATATGCCCCACATAGGCGGCGATCAAGCGAGATGACCCGGTCACAGCTTTTCTCGATGAGCTCCGGATGATGGCTCACAAGCATTACCGCACACTGGGTTTCCCGGGCTATATTGACCAGCCAATGGGTGACATCCCGTGCCGTCATGGGGTCCAGCCTGGAGGTCGGCTCATCAGCGAACAGGAACACCGGATCCAGAATCATCGCGCGGAGTATACAGAAGCGTTGCAACTCGCCTCCGGACACGCCGTCAGCCTTTCGATCCAGCAGTTCGTCCGTAAGCGCAAGCCGCGTCATCCAGCTTTTAACGACGCCTGAACTCACGCGATATTTTGCGACCACATCCTGCAACAGCACCCGCAACGTGACGGCCTGTGAGACCGCCGCCGTCGGATCCTGATAAAGCTTCTGCCAACGGTGGGCGGGAGTCTGCTTCAGCCGCGTCACCTGTCCTGCCAACGGCGCGCGCAACCCCAGCAAGGTGTCGCCCAGGGTGCTCTTGCCGCAGCCACTATCGCCCACCACGCCAATTACCTCTCCGGCGTGCACGGTCAGTGACAGATCCTGCAGCAGGGCCCGTTTTCCGTGCCCTACTGAGAGACCTCTGGCTTCAATCACCGGTGACTGGTCGATCTGTTGTGCGGGCCGATCCGGCCACTGGCTCGGGTCGGCTGCCATCAATTCACGGGTGAAAGTATGCTGAGGCGAAGACAGGACCGTCTCGCACCGCCCCTGTTCCACAATCTGCCCCTCTTTCACGACCATCAGTTGGCCGCCAATCTGTTTCGCCACTTCCACATCATGAGTGATGGTCAGCAACGCCCCCTTCGCCGATTGCACAAGCAGCTGCCGCACCACCTGATCACGACGGGAGACATCCAGGCCTTTGGTAGGCTCATCCGCCAGCAACAGCGGGGCACCGCCGGCCATGGCACAGGCAATCGCCACCCGCTGGGCCATACCTCCCGAGAGCTGATCCACCCGCTTTTCTGCACTGGCTTCAAGGCCGATCTCCGCCAGCGTTTGCTGAGCCTGTTGCCGGGCTTCGGGTGCTCCCCGCCCGCACACAAATCGATAGGTTTCCGCCAGTTGGTTCACGCTCGTCATCAGGGGGTTCAGGGCATTCCAGGGCTCTTGGGGGAGCATGCTGAGCTGTCGCCCCCACCACTGCCGACGGGACCTGGCCGGCGTTTCCGAACCGAACAACCAGGCATGCCCCCGGCTTGCGAGGGAATCTGGAAGATTCCCCATGATGGCCTGGGCCAGCAGACTCTTACCAGAGCCCGTCTGCCCCAGAATCGTAAGCCGCTCGCCCTCCCCCAGTGCAAAGCTCACCGGAGCAACCAGAGTGCGGGAGCCGACATGAACCGACAGGTTCTCAACACGAATGATGGTCATGATTGGCCCCTCCCTCCGATCAGGTGAAAACTGAGAATCAACAGCGCCAGGGCGACCAACGGCTGAACCAACAGCCAAGGGGCATCACTGTAGTAGGGAAAATGCTCCACAATCATCAAGCCAAGCTCGGCAGTGGGCGGCTGGATACCTACGTAGACAAACCCGAGCGCAGCCATCATGAGAATGGCGTTGGCAGCGCCGAACGCGGCGAGTGTCATTAACTGTGGTGCGATGGCCGGCCAGAAATGACGCTTGAAACGATACCATTGGCCAAAGCCAAGCAACCTGGACGCCTCAACCTCCGGCGAGTGGGCCAATCGTTGAGTGATCACCCGGGTTACCCGGAAATACTCGATCCACTGAATCAGTGAGATGGCCAGGTAGAGCATCCAGAAAGACCCTGGCGAAATCGCCGCGAACAACAGCACTAACACCAGTCCGGGCAGGGCCAGGATCAGCGTTGTCAGCCCATCAAGCAGCCGGTCCAGCCACTTCGGACCGATGGCGGCCGCAACCCCGAGGCTCACGCCCAGAAACGCGGCTGTCGCGACGCACAGCAGGGCCATAGTCATTGAGCGCTGCAGGGCATCGGCCAACCGGACCCACATATCCCGACCAAAGTGATCCGTACCAAGCCAGTGCTCGGCCATCGGTGCCGCCAGGATATGGGACAGGTTTTGCGCACTGGCGTCCACGCCACTCAGGGTCGGGGCCATGACGGCATAGAGCACCAGTGATGACAGCAGGCCAATACCCAGGGCCTGGCTTACGGACGGCTTTAACTCACGAAGCATCAACTGATTGCCCTCCCGCGCGGATCAAGGAAATGGCAGGCAATGTCCACCAGCGTATTGATGATCACAAACAGAGCACCCATGGCCAGAGCCGCCCCCTGAATCACCGGAATATCGCGGCCAAAGACTGCATGGGCAAGGCCGTGACCAATCCCCGGCCAGGAAAAGAGCGATTCAATCATCACCATGCTTTCCACCACCGTGATCATCTGCACCCCGAAAAATGCCACAACCGGAGCCGACAGGTTACGCACGCCATGGCGAAGAAAGGTACGACGGGCTGATAGCCCCTTGGTCTGGGCGAACTCATAGTAGGGAGCGTTGATCACTCTGATGGTTTCATTGCGGATTACACGACTGGAGATAGCAGCGAGGCTCACCGCCAGCGTCATCGCGGGAAGAATCAGGTGCTTCGATTCACCAAAGCCTGCGACCGGCAGCCAGTTCAGATTCAACGCAAAAATCATCACGGCAATCAGACCAATCACAAATACCGGTACTGCCCGAATACCGGTTGAGAGCGCCAGGGTCAGCTGATCCAGCCAGCCCCTCCGGAAGGCACTGGCCGTACCGAAGGGAATCGCAATCAGCGCAGACAAGACGACACCGGCCACCGCCAGCACCAGTGAGTGGCCAAGCATGTGCCAGATTTCCCCGGCCACGGGCAGGCCACTGACCAATGACGTGCCCAGATCCAGAGAGGCCAGGTCCACCAGCCACTGCCAATAGGCATCCCAGGCACTGGTATCCAGGCCCAGCTCCTCCCGAACCAGTTCAGCGGCTCGGGTATCCACCGCATCCATGCCATACCGGCTGGCAGCAATCCGATACGCCACATCGCCGGGCAGGGCCCGCATCATTACAAACGTCAGTGTTCCAACACCCCAGCATACCGCCAGTAACTGCAGGAATCGTTTCACGAGTAATCGGCGCATGGTCACTTCCAGGCCAATTCGTTAAGGAAGAAGCTGCGCTCATAGGGATCAAACCGGAAGCCTGTCAGACGCCGGCTTACCGATGTCTGCTGCACATAACTGGCAACAGGAATCAGTGGTTTCTCGTCGTAGATAGACTGCGCCACAGCCTGAGCCTGCTGACGGTAAATCGCATCGTCGGATTCCCGAATCATGGAGTTCAGCGTGGCCTGGATGGTAGGGTTCGACCAGTTCATACTGCCCCAATCACCGCCCTTCTCAGACCCGAAATCCCGGATCATGATCGCCAGGGGGTCGGCGATGGTGCCATAGTTGCGGGCGATAAGGGCCACTTCCAGAGAACCGTCCTGGTGGCCGGCGGGGATGCTGCTGGAGTTGGTTATATTGACGTTCAGCTTGACTCCCAGCCGTCGCCATTGATCCTGAACAGCGGTTGCCACGGTCGTCAGTTCCGGGCGATCGGCGTAAGTGATCAGGTCCAATTCGAACCGGTCGCCATTCTTTTCCAGCCACCCCTCTGCATTTTTCTCCCAACCCAGGCCGGCCATCAGCGCTTCGGCCCGGGCCAGGTTGAAGCCGGCTTCGTCGGTGTCCAGGTGCCAGGCCCCCATATACGCAGGAAACAGTTGAGTCGTGCCGGCTCCCGGCGTGCGGAGTATCGCCGTTGCTATGCCGCTGCGGTTAATGGCGAGGCTCAATGCCTGACGCGCGTCCCCATCCGACAAGTAAGGGTGCGCCAGGTTCAGTTTCAGAGCCAGGGTGCGCGGCAACTCGGAGCGGACAACCTGAAGATTCGGCAGGCGCTCCAGCATGGGCACGGCGGCCGGATCGAGCCCGAACACCAAATCACCCTGACCACTGCGGGCCTGCAATACCCGGGCCTCCGCGCGATGCCCCGTCAGATAGCGGGCGTATTCAACCTCTGCGACCTTATCCCAGTAGTCCTGGAAACGCTGAACAACCAGGCGATGTGGTACCGCCACCTCGTGCACCTTGAACGGCCCGGTGCCGATCAAGGCTTTCACGCTGCCCTCATCATCGTAGGCTCCGGGCGCAAGAATAGCGGTGGAATAGTTTGCGAGCACCCCACCCAATGGACGATAAGGTTCAGTCAGCGTAATCCGGAGATCTCGCTCCCCCACCGCCTCAATCCGCTCTACCGGCACGCCTTGCAACGCACCCGGCCTGGTTCGGGCCAGATTGAGGTTTTCCGCAACCACCCCGGCCGTCATAGGGGTGCCGTCGTGGAAGATAACGCCCTCCTGCAACTGGATATCCCAGATCCGATTGCTCTCGCGCTGCGACCACTCCGCTGCCAGCCCCGGTATCAGCCTGCCAGTTTCATCAACATTGAACAGGGTTTCCAGAACCTGCATCCGGGTAAAGATATAGCCGCTGCGCGTGGGGTCCAGGCTGGAGAACTCAAAAGCGGCCTGAATATTCACAGTGTTTGCGGGGGTTGACTGGGCTTGGGCTACAGAACCGGACAGAATCCAGAAAAAGCCCGGAATAAGCAGAATGCGGCAGAACCAGGACATGTTGACGAGCGCCTCTTGAAACGGGAACGAGGCGACGAATGATATGTTATAACATTATCAATTTAAACCACCGAAAGTCGAATGCCATAGCAGCCTTCGACATCTACGTATAACGAGGCCGCTCCGCCGACTCCAACGCGCTATGTCGCCATGTGCCCCACATAGGCGGCGATAAAGGCGGTTTCCTGAAAGACCTTCAAGCCGGTCTCGGCAAAAGGAATCGGCAGCGGGTTTGCTGCCAATGTGGACTTGATCAGCGCTGGCGGGAGCAACCTTACCTCCAGCTCGCTACCGTCAATCAGTTGAATGGCCGCTTCCAGCTTGAAGCTGATGGCGCCACCGGCAAACTTGCCTTTCGGCATCCGCTCCTTGATCACGACGCGGGTCACCCCGTGCTCTGCCATCAAGTCAGCAAACGCCGCCTGGAACTGTTTCAGGTCTTCCCTGGTGTGGTTTTTGTTCAGCGACAGCTTTCGCACCTTGCACTCCGGCAAGCTGAACTGCCCCCGATCCAGGTTCAGCAAACACACCACCGCATCGCTGCCGGTGAGTTCGACTCCGCAAATAATCATGGTTTCATCTCAATTAACGGGAATTGACGGGGTTGGAATAACCATCGCCTTTTACGCCCAGGCGGTCGAGGTGGATATGCAGCTCGGCTTCGCTCATGTCAACGTATTCAAGCACCCGGCCATAGAGCATGGCGGTGGGTACGTTTCGTCCGTTCAGCTCACGCTGGGTCTCATTCAGTACATAGAGTACCACTCGTTCCGTACGGGTCAGGCCGTCACGAACGTCGGGGATAGTCTCAAGAATGGTCTGCCATTGCTCCGGTGTCATGACTGGCACCCTGGCGAAAAGTCGTTCATCGGTTCGATACGCCTGTTCCGATATTCTTCGAACATACTACAAAAGAGACACCAGGAAAAATCGGTACAAGGCCATCGTTGCGGTTTCCGGATTTATCAGGCAAACCGCGAATTGAGTAAGGGGGTGACCAGTTTAAGGATGTGTTCTTTTTTATTTTGTTTTGTAACGCCACCCAGAAAAGATTCTCCCTGCCAGCTAGGCTAACCACTGCTAGCTGGATGAGCGGCCTTAAGGGCGCCCAGCATCCCAACTGACTTTCAACTGCCATTTGAGCAAGGAGGCACCCGTTATGCACGGAACTTATAATTACGGCCTGGTATTCGTTTCCTACATTGTCTCGGTTCTCGGGGCTCTTACGGCGCTGCAGCTGGCAGGGGCTGTCGCATCGGCACGCACCCAGGCGCAATCTTTCATCCGCATCCTGTCCGCCGCTATCGCTATGGGGGGCGGAGCCATCTGGTCAATGCATTTTATCGCCATGGTGGCCCACCAGACTCCCGTGTTCGTGACCTACGACACCGGCATCACGTTGTTTTCCGCAGTTGTCGCCATTGGAGCCAGCGCCGCCGGCCTGGCTATTGCTGGCCTGGGGCACTTCAACATGGCTCGCCTGGTTGGCGGCGGTCTCGTCATGGGCATTGGCGTTGCCAGCATGCACTACGTCGGCATGGAAGCAATGCTGATGTCCGCGACGATCCAGTACAACATGCCGATTGTCGCCCTATCAGTTGTCATTGCCGTTGTCGCGGCAACAGCCGCCCTCTGGCTGGCCTTCAATCTTAAAGGCCTATTGCAGATGCTGGCCAGCGCTCCGATCATGGGAGTGGCTGTGTGCGGCATGCACTACACCGGGATGGCCGCTACAAACTACATCCCCGCCGAGGTTATACCGGAAGCCGGGCTGCTGGGCGCAATGAGCGGCCACTACCTGGGGATCAGCATCTTCCTGGTTGTCGGCATACTGCTTGGAGTGGCCTTGCCGTTCTGCTACCTCTGGAACCGTGAGCAGCAGATGCAGGGTAACCACTAGCACAGGCTGCAGAACGGCAGCGCCTTGTAGACAGGAGCACGGTGCTACATTGCCTGCAGGCGGAACAAGGCAATCTTATTGATTTCGCTCAGTGCGCGCTGGAATTCCTGCTCGGGAGAGTTGTCCATGCGTTCTTCGAACGAGGCCAGTATCTGGTGTCTGTTACTACCTTTTACTGCCATGATAAAAATGAAGCCAAACTTGTTTTTATAGGCCTCATTAAGCCTGACGAACCGCGTAAACTCTTCCGGCGTGCACTCCTGAATACCTGCACCCGCCTGCTCGGAAGTACTCGAGGCCGTAAGCTCTCCACGCATAGCGGCTTTGCCTGCCAGATCCGGGTGAGCATTGATTAAGGCCAACTGGGCGTCCCGATCCGCGTTGAGAAGGATGTTTGACATCCGCTCGTGCATGACTTCGATTTCGTCAACTTTTTCATCCATGCCCATGTCATAGGCCCGCTCTGCTATCCACGGCGAATGCTCATAGATGTCAGCAAAAGCTGCAACGAAGGCCTCTCGCCCGAGGCTGGATGGAGTCAGGGTTCGAAAACGGCTCATTCTTTGCTCCTGATATCTGAATGAATAACGCCCGGCCGCCCTGCATCGAAAGCTGGCACCCGCACATCGTATACAATATTTATAGACTATATGATGTTTTAACCGCCGGCAATTCTTTTGTGGGTCCGGAGAAATCCTGGCCTCAACACAGGCTATGCCACTTAACCCAAGTCTAGCCCTCACCTAAGGTCACGAAAACCAAGCCGACAAACTGAATACAAAACAAACACCAACTGTATCCATAAAGCAGTGACATGTGCTATGCTTTCATCAGGTCTTCGCGGCCAGGAGGGCAGGTTTCTCACTACCAGTCATGCCAGGCCCTCTGTTTCACACGCCTGACTTACACACTCGATTTGCCTCAGTGTGTTTTTACCCGCCTTCAGGCGGGTTTTTTTTAGGTGATTACCTGGCTCGATCAGGCTCGGCTAAATGGCGTCGTTTCTCGTATACTATTCAGAATCAGATTCTGTACTTCCACTACCTCATTCGCGAGACATTATGAACAAACAAGCGCAACCCACCAAAAGCCCGAACCGAACCGGAAAAAAACGGACCGGGACAACAAGCGAGACGATATACGCCCACATGTTCGACGCTATTCTTGAGCATCGCCTGGCACCCGGCACCAAATTGAGCGAGGAGGCGTTAGGGGAAATTTTTGGCGTCAGCCGCACGATTATCCGGCGAGAGTTGTCGCAGTTGGCACATGAAGGTGTCGTTTCCATTCGCCCTAACCGGGGCGCGATGATAGCCAGCCCGAGCGTGGAAGAGGCCCGTCAGATTCTGTACGCACGGCGCCTGGTCGAACGTGCTATTACAGAGTTAGCGGTCCAGAACGCGACTGAAAAGCAGCTCGATGAGCTGCGGGACATGGTGGTGGAAGAGCAAAATTGCTTTGCTCGCGGGGATCGAGGTGCGGGTATCCGCCTGTCAGGCGAATTCCATCTGAAATTAGCGGAGGCGGCGAACAATACGCCCTTTATCGGTTTCCAGCGCAGCCTGGTTTCTCAGACCTCGCTGATCATCGCCCAATACGAAAAGGGAACCCGTTCCCATTGTTCCTATGATGAGCACAATCAGTTGCTTGATGCCATATCCGCACGTGATACCGACAAAGCCGTGTCATTGATGATGCATCATATGGATCATATCGATGCAAAACTGAACTTTGATGACGATAGTGCAACCCATGACTTGCATGCGGTGTTCTCGCACATAGGCCTTGCCAAGGGAAAGGCCCGTTCCAAGCAATAGGCGCGGATAGCCAGTGCCTTGCTCATACGGACCTTGGGAGCACCAGTATGGCGCGGAAATCATTGACATTGGTACGAGTGGGACCAGTGACGATCAAGCCATCGAGGGCCTCAAAAAAACTGTAGGCGTCATTACCGGCGAGATAAGTCGCAGGGTCCAGCTTCAGGGCTTGAACCCGTGACCAGTCGTTAGGTCCGAAAATAGCGCCGGCGTTATCCTCGGAGCCGTCGATACCATCCGTGTCGATGGCCAGAGCGTAAATATTCGGCGCCCCCTGAAGGACCGTGATCGCTCCCAGGAGGTATTCAACGTTGCGGCCTCCGCGCCCTTCGCCGAGCACGGTGACGCTGGTCTCGCCACCTGACAGTATCAGGAGCGGTTCTTTGACTTCTTTTTGCAGCTTCAAAGCTAATGCCGCATGATCACGCCCCAGCTCTCTCGCCTCGCCTTCAAGATCGTCACCCAACACACGAACGTCTACACCGGCTAACTCTGCAGCGGCCCCAGCTGCGCGAAGCGCATCACACGCCCTGGCCTGAACCACGGCGCGGTCCCGCTCAAATTCAGGCGAGTTCGGCTTGGGCGCGGTATCGTCGCTGACCAGATGACGACGCACAGCATCTGGAATTTCGATCGAATACCGTTCCAGTATTTCCAACGCATCGAGTGGCGTTGTCTCGTCTGGCAGAGTCGGTCCTGAGGCGATCAGCGTAGGATCGTCGCCGGGCACATCGGAGATCAGATAAGTAACCACCTCCGCCGGATGAGCTGCGGCAGCCAATCGCCCGCCCTTGATGCGCGAGAGATGGCGCCGCACCGTGTTGATCTCACGAATTGGCGCCCCGCAACGCAACAGCACTTTGTTGATCGCTTGCTTCTGGTGCAGCGTCAGTCCTGGAGCGGCCAGCGTCATGAGCGCGGAACCACCCCCGGAAATCAAGGCAATGACAAGATCGTTCGCGGTAAGCCCGGTCACTGCATCGAGCATACGCTGGGCCGCCTTCTCGCCCAACTCGTCAGGCATTGGGTGGGATGCTTCCAATACCTCAATGTGCCGACAATCAGCGCCATGGCCGTAACGAGTGACGACGAGGCCGGAGATTTCGGCATCGGGATAGGTATCAGCCCACGTGCGCTCAAAGGCTGCCGCCATGGCAGCGGCAGCTTTGCCGGCCCCAATCACTACAGTGCGTCCAGATGGGCGCGACGGCAGCTGATCAGGCGAAAACAGGGTGTCAGGATGTACGGCGGATACGGCAGTTGCGGCCAGCTGTTTGAGCCAGGCATTCACTTCTGTCGGATCGTCAAAGGACAGCGAATTGGACGGGGCGTTCATTAGCGGCTCCTCGCAACGGATAGAAAATAAAGAAACAGGCCGGCCCGGCAGCGCGCAGCCATGGCAGACGCCGATACGACGTCTGCCATGGCCATCAGGATGCGCCGGCTGCTGCCGGGATGACTGATTAGCTGCCGATTTCGTGGTCAGCCAGTTTTTCCAGAGCCCTGACAATGCCTGCGTGATCCCAATCCGCACCATTGTTGGCTGCGCAAGCCTGGAACAGCTGCTGGGCATTGGCCGTGCCAGGCAGAGACAGGTCAAGGGTGCGTGCGCTTTCCAGGGCCAGGTTGAGATCCTTCTGGTGCAAGCGAATCCGAAAGCCGGGCTCAAAGGTGCGCTTGATCATGCGCTCGCCGTGCACGTCAAGTATCTTCGACTGGGCCAGGCCACCCAGCAGGGCCTCACGGACTTTCGTCACGTCTGCCCCGGCTTTTGAAGCAAAAAGCAGGCCTTCAGCGACCGCCTGGATCGTCAAAGCTACAACAATCTGATTGGCAACTTTGCAGATCTGACCGGCGCCGTGCTCGCCAATATGGGTGATCGTCTTGCCCATTACCTCAAGAACTGGCAGGGCCCGGTTATAGCCTTCGGTGGAGCCGCCGACCATGATGGTCAGCGTCGCGTTAACAGCACCACCCTCGCCGCCAGACACTGGCGCATCGACGTATTCACCGCCGGCCTCGGTGATGCGCTTCGCGAACGCCTGGGTGGGGATCGGCGCTACAGAGCTCATATCAATGACCAGCGTGCCTGGCTTGATACCTTCCACGATCCCCGCTTCGCCAAGCAGCACTTCCTCGACATCGGGGGTGTCCGGAACCATGGTGATGATGATCTCCGCTTGTTCGGCTACCGCCTTGGGGCTATCAACCTCTTTCATGCCCTTGGCGGCCAAACCTTCGTCCAGAGTGCCGTACTTAACGTAGGTCACCAGTTCGTGGCCTGCATCCAACAGGTGTCCGGCCATGGGCCGTCCCATAATCCCGAGACCAATAAATCCAATCTTGCTCATAATCCTCTCCTTACTCACTTTTGTTGTGGTTTGGCTCTATTGTGCGCTGTCCAGCCAGCCGAGCCCCTCGAGCGTCGTCGCTGCGGGCTTGTATTCGCAGCCGATCCACCCCTGGTAGCCCAGGCGGTCAAGATGGGCGAACAGGAACGGGTAATTGATCTCTCCCGTGCCGGGCTCGTGGCGACCCGGATTGTCGGCCAACTGCACATGGCCGATTCTTGCAAGGTGCGTCTCCATGGTCCGGGCCAGGTCGCCCTCCATGATCTGCATGTGATAGATGTCGTATTGCAGCTGTAAATTGTCGCTGCCCACTTCGTCGAACAACGCCAGCGCCTGCTCAGTCCGGTTGAGGAAGAAGCCGGGTATGTCGAGGGTATTGATTGGCTCGGCGAGCAACAGGATGCCTGCCGCTTTCAGCTTTTCGGCGGCATATCGCAGATTGCCGACCAGGGTCTGACGGGCCTGTTCTTCGCTAACCCCTTGCGGCTTGATACCCGAGAGGCAATTCAGCTGCTTGCAACCGAGAACGGTGGCGTAATCAATCGCTTTCTCTACGCCTTCCCGAAACTCTTCAACTCGATCCGGATGACAGGCAATACCTCGCTCGCCGGCGGCCCAGTCCCCTGCCGGAAGATTGTGCAGCACCTGCGTGAGGCCGTGAGCGTCCAGCCGCTTTTTGATGTCTACGGCAGCGTAATCGTAGGGGAAGAGGTACTCTACGCCGCTAAAGCCTGCCGCCGCGGCGGCCTGGAAGCGATCGAGAAAATCCTCCTCGGTGAACAGCATGCTTAAATTAGCTGCAAACTTAGGCATTTTGGGTCTCCTACTCGTCCATTTTAATTCTTCGCCCCCTGACCCTGATGCTTTCCCACAGGCCGGGGGCGGGTGATTGCGATGCTTAGGTCAGACTGGCAATTGAGGTCGGCGCATCGGTTACGTTCTCGACCAGGGCTTCGAACTCGTTAACACCGTCAAGATCGGTGCCCATAGCGATGTTCGTGACCCGCTCAAGAATGATCTCGACCACCACCGGCACGCGGTGTTCGCGCATCAATTCGCGCGCCTGTTCGAACGCGGGGCCAATGTCATCGGGCTTGGTGACCCGCAACGCCTTACAGCCAAGGCCTTCGACAACCGAGACGTGGTCGACGCCATAGCCGTTTATCTCGGGGCAGTTGACGTTCTCGAATGCCAACTGCACGCAGTAGTCCATGTCGAAGCCGCGCTGCGCCTGACGGATCAGCCCCAGATAGGAATTGTTCACCAGAACATGAATGTAGGGCAGGTTGAACTGTGCCCCGGCAGCCAGCTCCTCGACCATGAATTGAAAGTCATAGTCCCCGGAGAGCGCGACGACCTCGGCCTCGGGATCGGCCCGGCATACGCCGAGGGCGGCGGGAATGGTCCAGCCCAGTGGCCCGGCCTGGCCACAGTTGATCCAGTGCCGCGGCTTGTACACGTGCAGGAACTGCGCCCCGGCAATCTGGGACAGGCCTATGGCGGTGACATACCGGACGTTCTTACCGAACACCTTGTTCATCTCTTCATAGACGCGCTGCGGCTTCACTGGCACGTTGTCGAAGTGAGTCTTGCGCAGCAGTGTCCGCTTGCGGCCCTGGCACTCCTCGGCCCAGGCGCTGCGGTCCTTCAGCTTGCCGGCAGCGATCCACTCCCTGGCGACGGTAATGAAGAGTTCCAATGCCGCCTTGGCATCAGAGACAATCCCGTAGTCTGGCCCGAAGATACGGCCAATCTGGGTCGGTTCGATGTCGACATGGACGAACTTCCGGTCCTTGGTATAGGCGTCGACGTTACCCGTGTGGCGGTTCGCCCAGCGGTTACCGATACCCATCACGAAGTCAGAAGCCAGCATCGTTGCGTTGCCATAACGATGGGAGGTCTGGAGACCCACCATGCCAGCCATTAACGGATGGTCGTCGGGAATCGTACCCCACCCCATCAAGGTCGGAACGACGGGGACGCCGGTAAGCTCGGCAAACTCAACCAGAAGGTCGCTGGCATCCGCATTAATGACGCCTCCGCCGGCAACAAGCAGGGGCCTGTCAGCCTCGTTCAGCAGGGTCAGTGCTTTCTCGATCTGCGCTCGCGAAGCGGCCGGCTTGTAGGCTGGCAATGGTTCATAGGTCTCTGGATCGAATTCAATCTCACTCATCTGCACGTCAATAGGCAGGTCAATCAGGACCGGTCCAGGACGGGAGCTGCGCATCAATTGGAATGCATGCTGGAAAGCGCGAGGCACCTGAGCCGGCTCAAGAACGGTAATGGCCCATTTGGTCACCGGTCCCGCAATGGCCTGGATATTCACGGCCTGGAAGTCTTCCTTATGCAGCTTGCTTCGCGGCGCCTGCCCAGTGATGCAAAGAATGGGAATGGAGTCGCCGGTGGCCGAGTACAATCCGGTAATCATATCCGTGCCAGCAGGTCCGGAAGTACCGATACAGACGCCAATGTTGCCGGCTTTTGTGCGGGTGTAGCCCTCAGCCATGTGGGAAGCCCCTTCAACGTGGCGGGCCAGGACGTGGTCAACCCCTCCTACCTTGCGCATGGCGGCATAGAACGGGTTGATAGCCGCTCCAGGGACGCCAAACGCAATATCTATCCCCTCTTTCTTCAAAACGTGAACGGCAGCTTCCGCTGCGGTCATGATAGTCATGATGTTTCCTCCGAAATAATGTTGTTCTTGTAGTTGAGACAGTCCTCGTCCCCAGCCGCTGGATCAGTTCGTTTGGCTGAGGAGTACTCGCACCTCCAACGGATACTCGTCGCAGTTGTTCCCCGAACCGCCGCGATCGACAACCAAAAACTCTCCCTCCCGATCCAACACCGACTGAACTGCGTGCCAGGTGCCGGCTCGGTAATTCACCCCCTGGAAACCGTCTGTAACAAAGGCGCGAACCTCATCAGGGCTTATCGTTTCGCCTGGCGGCGCCACAACAATCAGAAAGCGTTCCCCGTGTAAGGGCATAAATGCCTGACTGCCTTGCGGGTGGCGTTCAAGGAAAGAGATTTCCAGGGGTAACGTCACCGGTTGGCTGACGAAGATACTCACCAGAACCCTTGCCTCGTCGCCGAAGACCTCGACTTTCGCCAAGTCATGGTGGCGCTGGGTACGCCCTCCATTGATGGGAAAAGAGCTGGCCGTGCGCCTGTCAATCACATCGCCGAAATCGGCAAAGGCTTCGGGGCTCAGCGGTTGTGCCTGGAGTTCCAACATAAAAAGTGTCCTCGTCTCAGCTCAGCGGGAACCGAATCCACCAAGCTTCATGTGCCGATTGACGTCCTTGTAAAGCAAGTAGCGGAAAGGGCCCGGACCGCCGGCGTAGCACGCTTGCGGGCAGAAGGCGCGAAGCCACATATAGTCACCCGCTTCAACTTCGACCCAATCCTGGTTGAGGTGGTATACAGCCTTTCCTTCCAGAACGTAGAGGCCATGTTCCATCACATGAGTCTCGGCAAAGGGAATGACCCCACCGGGTTGGAAGTTGACAATATTGACGTGCATGTCGTGGCGGATGTCCTGGGGATCGACAAAGCGTGTCGTGGTCCAGCGACCCTCGGTTCCCGGCATCTCAGTGGGCGTTACGTCATTTTCATTGGTTACAAAGGCCTCCGGCACCTCGATGCCATCCACCTCTTCATAGGCTTTTCGCACCCAGTGAAAACGCAGCGGAGTATCCTTTTCGTTGTATACCTGCCAGGAGGTCCCCGGCGGGATGAAGGCGTAGCCGCCCTCTTGCATCCGGTGCTGATGGCCGGCAATCGTCAAGGCCATCTCACCCTCAACCACAAACAAAACCCCTTCCGCGCCAGGGTCCAGTTCTGGCCGCGCGCTGCCGCCCCCGGGGGAGACTTCCATGATGTACTGGGAAAAGGTCTCGGCAAATCCGGACAGCGGCCGTGAAAGCACCCATAGCCGGGTTTTATCCCAATGTGGCAATGCGCTGGCGACGATATCCCGCATCACGCCCCTGGGAATGATCGCGTAGGCATCGGTAAAAACGGCGCGGTCAGACAGCAACTGAGTCTGAGGTGGATGCCCGCCAGCGGGAGCGTAATAGGTATGTTTGTTCACAGATCGATTGCTCATTACTGCTCCTTGGATGAAAACGGGGAGTGGTGTTCGGCCCAGTGGCGTGCAATATCCACACGTCTCGTAACCCAGACACGATCATGGGCTTCGATGTGATCGAGGAATCGTTGCAGGCCACGGAAGCGCCCTGGCCTGCCTATTAGCCGGCAGTGGAGGCCGATGGACAGCATCTTCGGCGTATCCTCTCCCTCGGCATAGAGCACGTCGAAGGCGTCTCTCAAATAGCTGTAAAAGTCCTCACCCGTGCTGAAGCCGTGGGCAGAAGCGAAGCGCATGTCGTTAGTATCCAGGGCATAGGGCACAACCAGGTGAGTGCGCATTTCGCCCTGGCTATCGCGCTGGGAGGTCCAGAATGGCAGGTCGTCTCCGTAATAGTCGCTGTCGTAGAGAAAGCTCCCTTCGTCCAGCACCAGGCGCCGAGTGTTCTGGCTGTCGCGACCGGTATACCATCCAGCCGGCTTCTCACCGTACAGAGCCTGGAAAATTTCGATCGCTCGACGCATGTGCGCGCGCTCTACACTTTCCGGCACGTTCTGGTAGTGAATCCAGCGCCAGCCATGGCAGGCGATTTCGTGGCCCAGCTCTTTAAAGGCATGGGCAAGTTCGGGGTGACGCTCAAGCGCCATTGCCACCCCGAATACCGTCAGCGGCATCCCACGGCGCTGAAACTCGTTCAGCACCCGCCATACCCCGACCCGAGAGCCGTATTCATACATGGACTCCATGCTCATATGCCGACTGGAATAGGCTTCGGCCCCGGCGATTTCAGACAGAAACTGCTCCGAATGTGTATCGCCATGCAAAACACAGTTTTCTGCGCCTTCTTCATAATTGAGAACGAACTGCACAGCGATACGGGCCCGGCCTGGCCAATTAGCGTGAGCCGGCGAGGAACCGTATCCAATCAGGTCCCGGGGGTAGTCATCAGGGTTAGCCGGATTCATCAAGCAACTTCCTTCTTGCGCTCTGGTTGGCAGGCTGCTCATGTCAGCATGCCTGCCATTAAATGTTGTATACGATTATTATAGTACATTGTATCCATAACTGGCGCAACACTCACTCAGCCCAGTTTTTGATGACTTCGCGCTCCTCTTTGGTCATGTTCGTCGTGTTGCCCAAGGGCATGTAACCATTGGCCACGACTTCCTTGATCTTGGCTTGATGGCTGAGAATCTGGCTAACCGCATCAAACGCAAATCCTGCCGGCGGCGCTGAAAAACCGGGATGCTCAGGCTGCTTGGAGTGACAGCCCAGGCAGTGCTGTTCGATAGCCGCGCCCACGTCTTCTGCCAACAATGGTTCGCTCACTTCAGGCTCCACCTCAGGCTCCGTACTGGCGCCAGTGTTTGCCTGCGATTCAGCTACCTGTGACTCCTCTTTCTGCGCCCCGACCGTAGGCGCCGCTGCCCAGACGGTCAGCAGGACCAGCACCCCGCCTGTAACCAGGTAACCGGGCTCGGTTCTGCCTGTGTGCTTCAGTACAAAAAACTGGCGGATGACAGCTCCGGCAAAGATGAGCAGCGACATAACCAGCCATGCCTGAGCCGATGTATACGCAAAGGCATAGTGGTTGCTGATCATTAACAGGACGACCGGAAGCGTGAAGTAGGTATTGTGAACGGAACGTTGTTTGCCGCGCTTGCCATCAAGCGGGTTGGGCTCCTCCCCCGCCTTCATGGCATTGACCATTCGGCGCTGGCCCGGAATGATCCAGAAAAAGACATTCGCGGACATGGCTGTCGCCATCACGGCCCCGGTCAAAAGGAAAGCGGCACGACCGGAAAAAAGCTGGGTACTCAGATACGCGACAACCACGACCATTACCCCGACCGCAATACTCAGCATGCCGTCCCGCTCCATGTTGGGACTGATGCGCTTGCACAACTCATTGTATACAACCCAGCCAAAGACCAGGAAAAGCAGTGCAACGACGTTGGCCTGCCATCCGCTTAACTCGGCAGCCCATTTCCAACTACTGTCCGGATTAACCAGATAGAATTCCGGATTGACCATGTAGAGGATGACGAATAGCGCGAAGCCCGACAGCCAGGTGGTGTACGATTTCCAGAAAGACCAGTGCAGGTCCGCCGGCAAGGTACCCGGGCTAGTGGCGTACTTTTGGTTGTGATAAAAGCCGCCCCCGTGCACGGCCCACATCTCGCCAAAGACCCCCTTCCTCTTGCAGTTTTCGTCCTGGGGCGGCTTGAGGCTGTTATCCAGCATCACGAAGTAGATTGACTCACCAATCCACGCAATGGCCGCAATCACATGAAGCCACCTCAGCATTAAATTCCCGAAGTCCAGAATAAAAGCTTCCATAAGCCTGTTCTCTTACTGTGCTGTTGTATTGATTGAATATGAAAATACTCAGCTACCGCGGTAGGTGGAGTAGCTGTAGGGTGAAAGCAAAAGGGGCACATGGTAGTGCTGGGAAGCGTCAGCCACGCCGAAACGCAATGGGATTACATCAAGGAAACGCGGCTCGGCGGCTTCAACGCCCTGGTGCCTGAAATAGTCACCGACGTGAAAGACCAGCTCAAACTGGCCTGCTGCAAAGGACTCTCCCTCAAGAATGGGAGCGTCGCAGCGGCCATCATCATTGGTGGTCACTTCTTTCAGCAAGGTGCGTGATTGGCCCTCCAGTCGGTAGACCTCAATACGAATACCTTGCCCGGGGCGACCAAGTGATGTGTCCAGAACGTGTGTGGTAAGGCGTCCCATAAAGCTCTCCTGTAATAGTGTCAGAAGTGGAATTTGACCAGTGCGCTGATAGCGTTCTCTGTATCTATATTCGGGCTACCGAATTTATTGCGCCAATAGGAGTACTCTATCCCGGCATACAACACACCGGCGTCTCCCGTGAAATGGCCAAGATCCAGTTTGAACTGAGGATTAATGTGTAAGTCAGCACTCTGACCGCCGCTTACGCCAGACGAATAGTCGACGAAGCCATCGAAGAGAAACGCAGCGCTGCCCAATGTGAACGGCGCGCCCCATGTCACGGTTAATTGCCAATCATCTGGCGTATCGAAATCCGTGTTGTTTTCGACGTAGTAAGCGTTCGTGTTGAAGTACTGGAAGCCAGGGATATCCCAGCTCAGCCCTACCCCGTACATGTAATTATTTGCCCCTACCCCACCATCAAACTCATATTGGGTTGCAACGAAAACGTCTGTTACCGGCCCGAAGCCCAGGTCCTGGCCGCTAAGCCAGCTCAAGCTCAAGCGTGGCGCAAACTCCCCATAAGTGTTGTCACCGTTACTTGAATCCCCTTGAACCTGATAGCGATCAATGAAGAAGAACGTATCCCCCCAGTTATGGGCCGTTACGTTTTCGAAGGTAAAGACGGTCGCAGACTCTTTCTGGGAGCCAAAAATTTCATAGTCGTCACTGTAAAGGAGCGAGACACTGGAGCTGCCGAAAAACTTTTCAGCATGGACAGCCGGGGTGAAAGCGACGAAAACACAAGTCATCAGTAAGACTTTTTGCAACAACTTCATTTTGCTACCTCTCATTGTTGTTTTTTAGGTGGTATGGATATCGTATACAACTGAACAAGCATCACTCTGCGGTTGCACCAGGCCGCTGATTCGGGTCATCAGTGCACCTTTCGCTCACAGGAAGGCAAACTTGGCGATAAACACCACGCACAACACATAGAGGCTAACGGAGACTTTTTCCCGCTGTCCGGTGAGTAGCTTCAACGTGGCATAGGTGAGAAAGCCCAGTGCAATACCATTGGCGATCGAGAAGGTCAGAGGCATCATCACCACGGTAATGATTGCCGGGATAGTGTCGGTTATGTCTTTCCAGTCAATGTGAGCCATACCGCTCATCATCAACATGGCGACGTATATCAGCGCGCCCGCAGTGGCATAGGCCGGGATCATTCCTGCCAGGGGTGCAAAGAATGTCGCGAGAAGAAACAGCACGCCGACGGTCACAGCCGTCAGGCCAGTACGGCCGCCAGCGGCCACGCCTGAAGCGCTTTCAACATAGCTGGTCACGGGCGGGCAACCAATAAAGGCTCCAGCGACACTTGATGTGCTGTCCGCTTTAAGCGCTTTGGAAAGGTTCTCTATCTTGCCGTTCTCACCGACCAGATGCGCTCGGTGCGCTACGCCCATCAGCGTTCCCGCTGTGTCGAACATGTTCACGAAGAGAAACGCGAGGACAACGCTGATCATGCCCACGTTGAGCGCGCCAGCAACGTCCATCGCCAGCCATGTTGGCGCGAGGCTCGGCGGGGCGGACATAAGACCGTTGTACTCCACCAGCCCCATGCTCCATCCGATCGCCGTTACGCTCAGCATGCTCAGCAGGATTGCGCCGAAGACGTTGCGATGGCTGAGCACGGCAATCAATAGAAAGCAAATTGCGGCAAGCAGTGCCGGAGGTTCACCAAAAGACCCCATCGTAACCAGAGTTGCGGGACTGTCGACCACGATCCCGGCTGTCTTCAGGCCAATGAGCCCGAGAAACATTCCGACCCCTGCCCCCATGGCAAAACGCAGGCTCATCGGAATACTGTTGAGCAACCATTCACGAATACGCGACAGACTCATAATCATAAAGAGAATGCCGGAAAGGAATACGGCGCCCAGGGCAACCTCCCAGCTATGGCCCATCTCGCCGACCACGGTATAGGTGAAGAACGCGTTGAGCCCCATGCCGGGAGCCAGGCCCACCGGCCAGTTGGCATAAAACCCCATGAGCAGACAGCCAAGAGCCGCCCCGAGACAGGTGGCAACAAACGCAGCACCATGATCAAGGCCGGCCGCTGCCATAACGTTAGGGTTGACGAAAATGACGTAGGCCATGGTCACGAACGTGGTCAGGCCTGCCATCAGCTCGATCTTGACTGAGCTGCCATGCTGGCTGAGCTTGAAGATGCGTTCGAGCCAGTCCGTTCTCGCTGACGCTCTGAGCGAGCGTTTCTGCTGATCGATGTTTTCCACAAGGTATTCCTCATCATTGTTGTTTTCTATCACCCAGAGCAGAACTCTTGAGGCAGGTGATGGCTGATCTATCCCCATCTGGTTTTCCTGTCCCGCAGGTCAGGAAATGACATCTTCGATTATGCGTTTGTATACAATAATTGCAACAACATTCTTATAACGATTGTACACAAGAGAAAAGAATAAGCGACAGATGTACGGCAGGCATGCAAACTCAACGGGAACAGTTCCGCATTCAGTCGTTGATCCGACTTGGTGCCGGACTTCTATTGCACCGGGCCCCTATCGCCGATGAACAGATACACCGGCGCTAAAGGTCTCCTTCACCACACGGTCATCTCCAAGGATCATAAGGGCGAAGAGCTTTTCCTCCAGGCTCCTGGCGCGGCTCAGGCGGCGGCTGATCAGGGGCGTGGCATCGTAATCCAGCACGACAAAGTCCGCCTCTTTCCCGGGGCGCAAGTTGCCAATCCTGTCGTCGAGGTAGAGGGACCGGGCTCCGCCCAGGGTAGCGAGGTACAGGGCTTTAAAGGGATCCAGTTTCTGCCCCTGCAGTTGCAGCACCTTGTACGCTTCGTTAAGGCTTTGAAGCTGGGAAAAACTGGTACCCGCTCCCACGTCGGTGCCCAGGCCAACGCGCACGCCATGTTCCTCCAGGCGTGCCAGGTCGAGTAAGCCGCTACCAAGAAAAAGATTGGACGTCGGGCAAAAAGCGACCGCCGAACCAGTGTCACCCAGACGCTTACACTCTTCATCGTGCAGGTGGACACCGTGGGCAAACATCGATCGCTCGCCGATCAGGCCATGGTGGTCGTATACATCAAGATAGCCATCCCGCTCTGGAAACAGCTCCTTAACCCACTCAATCTCCTTCCGGTTTTCAGAAATGTGGGTATGCATATACAAGCCCGGGAATTCTTTAAAAAGCTTGCCAGCGAGCTCAAGCTGCTCATTGGTGCTCGTCGGGGCGAAGCGGGGCGTCACCGCATAGGATAAACGTCCTTTTCCGTGCCAACGCTCGATCAGATCCTTGCTATCCGCATAGCCTGATTCCGCCGTATCGACCAGATAGTCCGGGGCGCAGCGGTCCATTAACACCTTGCCCGCAATCATCCGCAGGTTCAGTTTGGAGGCCTGTTCGAAAAAGGCATCCACCGATTGCTTGTGGACGGTTCCGAAAACCAGGGCAGTCGTGGTTCCGTTCCGCAGCAGTTCGCTGAGGAACAGGTCGGCCTGGGCACGGGCATGCTGGGGATCATCGAACTGCCCTTCGCAAGGGAAGGTGTAAGTCTCCAGCCAGTCCAGCAACTGGGCGCCGTAGGAACCTATTATTTCCACCTGCGGATAATGTATATGAGTGTCGATAAAGCCCGGGGTTATCAGAGCATCGGCATAGTGAACGACGTCGACGTCAGGAGACAGTGAAGGTAACAGGCTTTCCGCCCTGCCAATGTCGACAACAATACCGTCCTCGACCACTAGCAGGCCGTCTTCGAAATACTCGTAGGACTCTTCCGCGCCCACCAGGCGCGGGTCGGCAATGCTGTGGAGGACAGAGGCACGGTAGGCTTTGCGATGGGACATGGTCACTCTCGTCAGTTTTGTTGTTGCATTGTTTATTGCTGTCGCATTGTTTTTGTTGTCGGCGACTGGATTGAGTGTACTGAAGAGAATTTAAACAGGATGGGCGTTTCGGTCAACAAAAACTGACCAATAAGTCAGGAATTTTCAGTGCGTCAAGATTGGGAAGGCATGCAACAGCAGCAGGCCGAGCCTGATAGAAATACGTTCGGGACCGAGCGAGTGCGCTATTCAGAACCTGTCGGTTCGGCAGGTTGTCCTTGTGGGACCTCCAGGCCGCAACCGCGCAGAATGACCGACGTCAAAAAATCCGCCGCATGCTTATAGTCACTCTCTGTGTATTCGCACTTGTCCTCAATAGCGAGGATTTGGACTTCAAAGTCGGCGTAGTGTTGTGTTGACGACCAGACCAAGAGGATGAGTTGTACCGGATCCACCGGCGCCATTCGACCAGCGTCTATCCACTGTTGAATGACGTCTGCTCGCGCCCTCACCCATTCCCGCATGGTCGTGGACAGGTGATCTTTAAGGACCGGCGCCCCCTGAATGATTTCCAGAGCGAACAAGCGCGACGCCAGTGGATGAGTCCTGGATAGCTCGACTTTGGCGTGAATGAAGCTGGCCAGGGTCGTGGCAGGATCGTCTTCTGGTTTTATCTTCGAGAACATCTCATTCCAACGCCCCATGATGTCATCCATCAACGCATAGTAGATGCGCTTTTTATTGCTGAAATAGTAAAGCACGTTGGATTTCGGCAGACCTGCCCTGTCGGCAATGTTCTGAACAGTCGTGGCGCCGAAACCGTTCAGGGCAAACTCGTTTTCAGCTGCAGCCAAAATACGCTCACGGTTGCGCTCGCGGATACGGCCAGGGCGCACTTTCTTGCTTCTGCCACCTGAGGAAGGCGCACGCTTTGTTTGGGGAGCTTCTAATTCAGTTTGATTGGTCATGGTGTCGCGTAGGTTCGGATTAGGGCATCGAGGTCCCGACGATAGCTGATCTCTGCATGGCAATCAAAGAAAGAGCAGCCAAACAAAAAACTGGACTATTTGGTCAGGAAAATGTAAAAAGAATAACGGTCCCAAGTGACGCTTGGCATCCGTTAGGCGGAACTGCCTGCGCAATTATTAAAACAAATCAAGGGCTTGTGTCGATCTCTCGTAGGCTTGCTCTCAGCAAGAGAAAAGCAGAGCGAGACCGGCGCAAGTGCAGAAGAGCGGGAAAATTTGTGATCAAATTCTACTTGAACGGCCAACTACAAAAACTTAACCAAGTCGACCCGAATCTAAGCATCCTCGACTGGCTGCGCACCAACATGCGCCTGACAGGCACCAAAGAAGGCTGCGCCTCCGGTGACTGCGGGGCTTGCACCGTTGCGATCGGCTCGCCCGACCCGGTGCAGTCCGGGCAGCTCCGCTACGACAGCGTGAACAGTTGTATCGCGCTCGTCGGAAGCCTCCATGGCAAGCATCTGGTAACCGTCGACGCGCTTACGCAGGAGCCGGCCCATCCGGTACAGAAGGAGATGGTGGAGTGTCACGGCGCCCAGTGCGGCTTCTGCACGCCAGGCATTATCATGTCGCTGTTTGCCTTGCATACAGAAAGTGCGGCAAGCGGCTCCGCGCCCGGCGACGAAGCCTTATTGGAGGCGCTGTCCGGTAATCTTTGCCGCTGCACGGGGTACCGACCAATCATCGAGGCCGGGCGCCGGGCCTGTGTTCAAACATGGGAACCCGGCACGGGCAACGCCGTCCTGAACCGCGGCAGTGCGCTCAGTGGTCCCGTTAACGCGGACTCGGGCGTTCCCGGACCCGGTCCTGGTGGCCCAACCTGGCTGCAGAATCCTGAAATAATCGCCGACCTGTCAAGCCTACAGGGAAGTGCCGGCGAACTCGCTGACGAACAGGGCTATCGATACGACGCGCCGGCATCCCTGGACGCCCTGCGCGGGTTGCGTCAGCAATTTCCCGAGGCAAGGATGATTGCGGGCGGCACCGATCTGGCTCTCGAAATCACCCAACAGCTGAAAGACCTCAAGCACCTGATCGGTCTGGGTGGCATAGAAGAACTCCAGGAAATCCATGAGGACGAGGACGGGATTTATCTGGGAGCCGGAGCCACCTACCGCGCCATGTTCCATAAACTCGAAGGGCGCTGGCCCCATTTCGGGCCGATGCTGGAGCGCCTGGGATCACGGCAGATCCG
Source organism: Marinobacter alkalisoli (assembly GCF_045449855.1). Taxonomy (NCBI): domain Bacteria; kingdom Pseudomonadati; phylum Pseudomonadota; class Gammaproteobacteria; order Pseudomonadales; family Marinobacteraceae; genus Marinobacter; species Marinobacter alkalisoli. Next base: position 197,037 of record NZ_JBJJLC010000025.1, read on the forward strand.
CAACCGCGGGACTGTCGGGGGCAATATCGGGAACGCTTCACCTATCGGCGATATGCCTCCCGCACTGATTGCACTGGGGGCGGAGCTGGATCTGGACAGCGTCGATGGCACCCGGCGACTTCTCCTGGAGGACTTCTTTCACGGTTATAAGCAGACCGATCTCCAACCTCACGAATTCATTCGCGGCGTCTGGATTCCGAACCCGGCGCCCGACGAGAAGTTATTCATCTACAAAGTCTCCAAACGCATCGACGACGACATTTCCGCGGTACTTGGAGCGTTTTGGCTCAAGCGTGACGGGGAGCTGATCAAAGACTGTCGGCTGGCCTTCGGCGGAATGGCGGCGACACCCAAACGGGCTAACGGCGCTGAAGCGACGCTTCGCGGACAGCCCTGGAACGACGCCACGGTTGCGGCCGCGATTGCGGCGCTGGAACTCGAATTCGAGCCCATGACCGACGTGCGGGGGTCCGCTGCCTACCGCCTGCAGGTGGCAGGCAATCTACTGCGCCGCGCGTTTCTGGAAAGCACTCAAGACAATACCCATACACACCAGCCGCTCATGGTGACTGATTATGCGTAAACTACCCCATACTTCGAAGCCCACCACAACGGCGGAAGGGCTGACCGGCACCCAGGCTTTTCACGACAGCGCCTGGAAACATGTTCGAGGCCAGGCACGCTATATAGACGACCTCCCGGAGCCCGCGGGGCTTCTGCATGCGGCCGTTGGTCAAAGTGCGCAAGCCCATGCCCGTATCACGGCAATGGATCTCAGCGAGGTTTGGGCCTACCCCGGCGTTGTCTCAGTCATGACCGTCAAGGACGTGCCCGGCCATACCGATATCGGGCCAGTCTTTCCCGGCGATCCTGTCCTGGCTGGCGATTTGGTCGAACACGTGGGCCAACCGTTGTTTGCCGTTGCGGCAACGAGTCACCGTGCGGCCCGGCAGGCGGCTCGACTTGCGAAAGTCAGTTATGAGCCCCTTCCCGCAGTGTTGACGGCTGAGGCCGCGCTTGAGGAGCAGTTGTTCGTCCGCCCAGGGCATACCCAGCAGTGTGGTGACCCGGACAAAGCGCTTACCGAAGCGCCGAATCGCTTGCAGGCTCAGATGCACGTCGGCGGGCAGGAACATTTCTACCTCGAAGGACAGGCGTGTTTGGTAGAGCCGACCGAAGACGCGGGCGTGTTTGTCCATACCTCCAGCCAGCACCCTTCCGAGGTGCAAAAGCTGGTGGCCGAGGTCCTTGATCTCCCGATTCATGAAATCCAGGTGGAAGTAAGGCGCATGGGTGGCGGCTTCGGCGGCAAGGAAACCCAGGCCGCGCCTTTAGCCTGTATCGCAGCCCTGCTTGCCCGACGCACGGGGCGGCCAGTCAAATACCGGATGGCGCGCTTCGACGACATGGTACAAACGGGCAAGCGACACGATTTCTTCAATACCTATGACATCGGCTTCGATGACGAGGGCGTGTTGCAGGGTGCGGACATCATGGTCGCCGGCCGCTGCGGCTTCTCACCCGACCTGTCCGATGCCATCGTCGACCGTGCCATGTTTCATGCTGACAACGCCTATAGCCTGGGGCAGGCGCGGGTCGTTGGTCACCGCTGTAAAACCCATACCGTTTCCAATACCGCCTTTCGAGGCTTCGGTGGCCCCCAGGGCATGATGATCATTGAACGGGCGATGGACGACATCGCCCGTCATCTCGGCATGGATCCGCTGGACGTCCGCAAGCGCAACCTGTACGGCCCTGGCCGTGACGTGACCCACTACGGCCAGACCATCGAACAGCACGTTCTACCCGAGCTGATTGACACACTCGAGACCAGCTCGGACTACCGTCAGCGTCGTACTGAAATTTCCAGGTTCAACAAGGAGAATTCGGTACTAAAACGTGGTTTGGCGCTGACGCCGGTGAAATTTGGCATTTCCTTCACGGCAAAGCACCTCAACCAGGCCGGCGCATTGGTGCACGTCTATACCGACGGTAGCATTCATCTCAATCACGGCGGCACCGAAATGGGTCAGGGGCTTTACATCAAGGTGGCTCAAGTCGTGGCCGCGGCATTCCAGGTAGACCTGGACCGGGTGAAAGTGTCCGCTACCCGTACTGACAAAGTACCCAACACGTCACCGACGGCCGCATCCTCAGGCACCGACCTGAACGGTATGGCCGCCCTGGATGCCTGCGAGAAGATAAAACAGCGCCTGGTCGACTATGCCGCCGAAACCTACGGTGTCAGCGCTGATTCCGTATGGTTCGAAAATAACCAGGTCCATGTCGGCGAGCAGCAATTTGGCTGGGCGGAATTCGTGCAGCAGGCTTACATGGCACGGGTATCGCTGTCATCCAACGGATTCTATAGCACGCCCAAGATTCATTATGATCGTGCAACCGGTCAAGGTCGGCCCTTTCTTTATTTCGCCAATGGCGCAGCCTGCGCGGAGGTGGTCGTTGATACCCTCACCGGAGAGTACAAGGTCATGCGGGTGGATATCCTCCACGATGTGGGCCAGTCGCTCAATCCGGCCGTGGACATCGGCCAGATTGAAGGGGGCTTTGTGCAGGGCATGGGCTGGTTGACCACCGAGGAGCTGGTTTATAGCGACGAAGGTCGGCTCTTGTCCAACGGCCCGGCGACCTACAAAATCCCGGCCGTCTCTGACGCCCCACCGGATTTTCGGGTAGCACTGCTGCCCCACAGTCCAAACCGGGAAGCCACCGTCTTCCGCTCAAAGGCCGTGGGCGAACCGCCACTCATGCTGGGCATGGCGGTGTGGTCTGCCCTGCGCGACGCCGTCTCGAGCCTGGGGGACTACCGCTACAGCCCGCCCCTGGATACGCCTGCGACGCCAGAGCGGGTTCTCCAGGCTATCACTGCAACTGAGCGTTGGGCAGCCACACAACCCACGCCAGCTCAAAGACAAGCGGCGCAAGGGGAATCGACATGCAAGAACGCCTGACCTGGATCCAAGCCGTTGCTGACTGCGAGCGTCGTGGCCAGCCCTATGTATTGGTTACGGTGCTGGGGGTAACCGGCTCTGTTCCGCGGGAGCCGGCCAGTAAAATGGTCGTCACCCGGGAACACAGCTACGACACCATCGGCGGCGGTCACCTGGAATACCGGGTGATCGCCCGTGCCCGCGAGCGCCTGGCAAACCACGAATACAGCTACGAGCTGGCGCATTTCCCCCTGGGCGCCAGTCTCGGGCAGTGCTGTGGCGGCAGTGTGGCAGTGCTGCTGGAAGCCCAGACGGGAGGCGATGCCCGCCTTGTGGTCTTTGGCGCGGGTCATGTCAGCCACGCCCTGATGAACATCGTGGGTGAGTTGCCCTGGCAGATAACCTGGGTAGACTCCCGGCAAGAGTGTTTTCCGGCTGAGGTTCCCGAAAACACCACCGTCCATTGTACCGACGATCCGGTTGGGGATGTCCCGGACCTGTGCAGCAACGCCCATGTGTTGATTCTTACCCACAACCACGCGCTGGACTACGACCTCTGCCGGGCGCTGCTAGAACAGGATGATGTGCTTACCATCGGCCTGATCGGTTCGCAGACCAAAGCAGAGCGTTTCCGCCAGCGCCTTGGTCATCGTGGGTATGCTCAAACGGATATCGACCGTATTCGGTGCCCCGTCGGGCGTAGTGACATCCCGGGTAAGCGGCCAATGGAAGTTGCAGTGTCCATTTCCGCCGAACTCCTTAGCCTGGTCGCCTCCGATTCCGCGGCGAAGCCATCGCGACGGGGGCTTTCCTGGGGCGCGCTCAAAGCTCTGACGAAGGAAGCTAACCCCGGCGAGGCTGAGGTAACGGGGCACCAACCGTGACTCATGGGGTAACCTGAGACTGCTGTCACCTCTATCTTGATCACAATTTTTCTTGACAATTAATACAAAACTGTACGACATTGTCATGAAATAATGTATACAAAAATAGAGATGACAGCATGACCGAGATAGTCCACAGATTATGGATTCGCAATCCGCTTGCCTGCAATGACCCAAGCGCTGCCGGGGGCATTGTCGTCGCAGGGGCAAGAATTGTGGAAAAGGTGGCCAGGGGGCAACAACCTCGCCAGCCCGTAGATGAGACCTTTGACGCATCAGAGCATGTCCTGTTACCCGGCTTGGTAAATACCCACCATCACTTCTACCAGACACTGACCCGTGCCTATTCCCCGGCGCTTAATAAAGAGTTATTTCCCTGGCTGACCACGCTTTATGACGTCTGGGCCAATCTCGATGATAGTCAGATGGCCCTGGCCAGCGAATTAGCCATGGTCGAGTTGCTGATGTCGGGATGCACCACCGTAGCCGACCATCACTATGTCTTTTCCGGAGCGCTGGTAAACGCTATCGACTGCCAGGTCGAAACCGCGCAGCGTCTCGGCGTACGTGCGGCCCTGACTCGCGGGTCAATGAGCGTAGGACGCGACGATGGCGGCCTGCCGCCGCAGACAGTGGTGCAGGACGAGCAAACCATTGTCGATGACAGCCAGCGCCTTATCGACCGTTACCACCAGCGTGTTGACGGGGCAATGACCACCATTGCCCTTGCCCCTTGCTCACCGTTTTCAGTAAGCCGGGATTTGATGCGTGAGAGTGCGCAACTCGCAGAGGGAAACGACGTTCGCCTACACACGCACCTTGCCGAGACTGAAGACGAGACCGCTTACTGCCAGGAGCTGTTCGGCATGCGCCCCCTGGATTACCTCGAGGATTGCGGCTGGCTAACCAATCGCACGTGGCTGGCTCATGGCATTCATTTCAACGACGGGGAGATCCAGCGCCTCGGTCGTGCAGGCACTGGTATAGCCCACTGCCCCTCCTCAAACATGGTTCTGGGCTCGGGGCTGTGCCGCACCCTGGAGCTCGAAGCCGCAGGCGCACCGGTTGGATTGGCGGTCGATGGTTCAGCCTCGAACGACCACTCAAACCTTGCTTCGGAAATGCGTCAGGCACTGCTTCTGGGGCGCCTGCGTTACTCCCCGAGTGACGTGACCCACGAGGCCGTAATCCGCTGGGCAACCGAAGGCTCGGCCCGATGCCTGGGACGAACGGACATCGGCGGACTGGAGCCAGGCCAGCAGGCTGACCTGGCACTGTTCAAACTTGATGAGCTGCGCTTCTCAGGCGCAGAGAATCCTTTGGCTGCGTTGCTGCTGTGTGGCGCTGACCGCGCTGACCGGGTCATGGTCGCCGGACGCTGGAGAGTTACCGGCGGCCAGCCCTGCGATATCGATCTTGACGCGCTGATGGCACGCCATGACGAGGCTGCCCGCCAGCTTAGGAGGGCTATGTAGAACCATTGGTAGCCGACCGTCAGGAATTCCTACAAAAACAACATCAGGAGAGACCCATGACCATAAGCACATCCGAAGAGTTAGACACCCGGCCGAGCGAGAATTACAGCGCCAGCACCAGCGCCCGCGACGTCAACTCCATGCCACCATTGAGCCGCGCGATCCCCTTGGGTATCCAGCACGTTTTGGCGATGTTTGTTGGCAACGTGACAGTGCCCATCATAATCGCCAGGGCAGCGGACCTGCCTCCCGATCAGACCGCTTTTATGGTTCAGGCAGCAATGTTTGTTGCAGGCGTCGCCACTTTATTGCAATCGTTGGGCGTCGGGCGAATCGGTGCTCGCCTTCCTATCGTCATGGGGACCAGCTTCGGATTCGTACCGGTCCTCATTCCCATCGCGGTTGGCATGGGGCTGCCTGCCGCCCTGGGGGCGGCGTTGTGCGGAGGCGTTGCGATGGCGCTGGTGGGCTTGTTTCTTCCCTGGTTTCGATTTCTGTTCCCGCCAGTGGTGACCGGAACCTTTGTCGTTATGCTGGGCATTTTGTTGATGCCCGTTGGCCTTGCCTACGCTGGCGGTGGTTTCGGCGCGTCGGATTTCGGCGCTCCCCACCATCTGGGGCTGGCATTTCTTGTTCTCGTCGTAACAGTCGGTCTTCACCAGTTCGGCCGAGGTATCTGGAGTGAAATTGCCCCACTGGCCGGCTTGCTGGCTGGCTTCGCCGTTGCCACGGCTTTTGGCTATGTGGATTTCTCCAAAGTGGGCAATGCAGACTGGGTGACGCTCCCCTCCCCGCTTAGCATTGGGCTCGAGTTCCATATGGCGGCCATCATCCCCGTGGTGCTGCTGTCACTGGTGACCGTTGCCGAATCCATTGGCGACATAGTGGGCACCACTGCGGGTGGACTGAATCGTGAGCCCACCAAAAAGGAGCTCTCCGGGGGCGTAATGGCCGACGGCATCGCCAGCGTGTTTGCCGCCATTTTTAATGCTTTTCCCCAGGTCAGCTTCAGCCAAAACGTCGGCATGGTCGCGCTGACAGGCGTCGTTAGCCGCTATGTCGTCGCGATCGGCGGCGGATTCCTGATGTTGGCCGGCCTCCTGCCCAAACTCGGCGGCCTCGTTTCCAGTATTCCGAACGCCGTACTTGGCGGCGCGGTGCTCATCATGTTCGGCATGATCGCCAGTGCAGGCATCAAAATGCTCAGCGGCGTCCCGTTCGACAAGCGCAACATGCTGATCATCGGCACCTCTCTCACAATCGCGGTGGGTTTGCCGGCGCAAGAAGGGCTCTATGCCAACCTGTCTGAGAACCTGCAAGCCATGATCGAATCCGGTTTGATCCCTGGGGCCATTACCGCCATCGCGCTGAACCTGATCCTTCCGAAATGCCCTGAATCAAGGAGAACACAATGAAGACAAAACCGGTACTGGACCTGACAGACGTAAATCTGATTCTTGATGCGGCTCAAAAAGAAGCCGAAGCCAACAGCTGGCCGGTGACCATAGCGGTGGCCGACGACGGCGGCTATTTGCTGGGCCTGCGCCGGCTGAATGCAACTGCACCATTCACCGCGCTTGTCGCTACGGAAAAAGCCCGTAGCGCCGCCATCGGCCGGAAAGAAACCCAGGTCTTCGAAGACATGATCAACAACGGGCGAAATGCGTTTCTTTCCGCACCGCTTCAGGGTCTTCTCGCCGGCGGCGTGCCGGTGATCCTGGACGGTCAGGTAGCCGGGAGTGTGGGCGTCTCCGGCGTCAAGCCCGACCAGGATGTGCAGATAGCCAAGGCCGGCATTGGCGCGATCACCTGATCCTCGAAGCGCCCTGAAGAACCGGCTTTCATGCTGGGTATCGACGCAACCGCCCTGGAGTATCAATGAGCATTCGTCTAAAACTAATAACAGGAATGGGGGCAGCACTGTTTGCCAGCACTTTAGTGTTGGTTGCCCTCAATATCTTCCAGATGCGGGAGCTTCTGGATCGGTACCTTCTCAATTCAGCACTTCCGGCCAGCCTGGAGGCCATAGCAAGCTCTGTTGAGCGAGACCTCCAGGCTCCTATTACGGCCTCGCGCTTGGTTGCTGAGAATAGCTACCTCAAAGAGTGGATCAGCGACCGCGAGCCAGAGCACGATCTCGCTCCTGCAACCCGTTACCTGGAAGGCGTACGGCACAGTCAGGAAGCCGCCTCCGCCCATTTCGTGTCAGTGGAAACGGGTAAGTACTACACCCACAAAGGCATCGACAGGGTAGTGACCCGCCAGGCGGACCCCTGGTTCTACGATTTTCTGAAAAGCGGCGAGAAGATGGAGCTTTCGCTGGACGTGGACAAAGCGACGGGCAGGCCCACCCTGTTTATCAATGCGCGCATGGAGGATCGCGGCGAAGCGGTAGGGGTAACCGGGATCGGGATCGGACTTGATCAGATGGCTGAACGGATCAGGGCGTTCCGCTTTGCCGAAACCGGCATCGTGTACCTGGTGTCAGCAAAGGGCCAGGTCAACATTCATCCAGACCTGCAGCAAACGGACCAGTCCCTATCGAAGGTTATTTCTCCGACTTCCGCCGAAGAGCTGCTGGAAGGCTCGACATTCCAACTGACCGAGTTTGATCGTGATGGCAGTCGCTACATCGCCGCCAGCTTGCCTCTGTCGATAACGGACTGGCGCATCGTAGTAGAGGTTCCGTCTGCCGAGATCTATGGCGAGGCTAACCGTGCCAACCAGATCTCGTTACTCGTTGGCGTCCTCGTCGCCCTCTTTTTCCTGGGCATCATAGCCCTGGTCGCCACCCGTATGACGCAACCACTCACAAAAATTACTCGAGCACTGACCGAAATTGCCAAAGGTGGCGGTGATCTCACTCAGGAACTGACGGTCGAAAGCAAAGACGAGCTGGGCCAACTGGCGAACGGGTTTAACCGCTTTGTCGGGGCCCAACGAGAGATGGTTCGGGGTCTTTTAGAGACGGCGGTCCGGCTTAAGTCATTTGTCGAGCAAACCTCCACCGTCATGACCGCCAACACCAGTCGAGCCAAGGAGCAAAGTAGTCTGACCGACTCCGTTGCCACGGCGGTATGCGAAATGGAAGCCACGGTTCAGGAAATTGCCAAAAGCGCTACGGATACTGCAAACCAGTTGGAGCAGGTCGGCAAGAGCGCAAATGACATTCGTGAAGGCATGTCTCGTTCTATTGTTCAGGTCGGGGGAATGGCGGACAATATTCGTGAGTCGGCCTCGGCGATCCAGCAGTTGGCGGTGGAAGCGCAGGATATCGGGCAGGTGATTGAGGTGATCAATGCCATATCCGAACAGACCAACTTGCTGGCCTTGAATGCCGCAATAGAAGCGGCCCGGGCCGGCGAGCATGGCCGTGGGTTCTCCGTGGTCGCTGACGAGGTTCGCAGCCTGGCACAGAAGACGCAATCATCGACCCAGGAAATTCGAACCATCATCGAGCGTTTGCAGGAGGGTTCCGAGCAAGCCGTCAAGGCGATGACCGCAAGCGAGAAAGCGACCGAGGAGACCGTCAGCACCTCTGCAAGCATGGGCGAAGCTCTGGACAGCATAGGCGAGAACGTAGACCGGATTGTCGAGATGAGTCATCAGGTGGCTGCGGCAACCGAGGAACAAAGCTCAGTCACCGAGGAGATTAGCTCCAACGTTCAGAACATCTCTCATCTCAGCGCAGGTTCGAGCGAGGACATGGTTGCAGCCAGCCGTGAGATTGAAGAGTTACGTGCAATGGCAGAAAAGCTTGAAGCGCAAATGAAAGCTTTCCGGCTCGACCGCCAGGGCTAGTGAGGTCGGAATGCAGCTCATCCAACAATTATAAGGAGCAATCATGAAACACATACTCGCCTGCTTACTGTTTGTCTTATCGGCCCATGTGGCCGCGCAGACGTACGTAGTTGGGGTGGAGAAGGGAAACTTCATGCCCCATTACGGGGTTAACGACCAAGGCCAATATAACGGCTTCGCCCGTGAGTTACTGGACTTGTTCGCCCAATACGCCGGAGTGACATTCACCTATAAACCATTACCTGTCGATCAGTTAGTGCCAGCCCTGGCCGAAGGTAAGGTGGATTTCAAATATCCGGATCATCCCGACTGGGCCCATTCTGCTCAAACCGCTGATCGGATGAGCTATAGCCAACCCATTGTAGAGTATGTTGACGGCGCTCTGGTGACCCCGCGGCGCGTTGGCCAGGATCTGGATCATCTGAAACGGCTTGGCCTCGTCGAAGGCTGGACGGCCAGGGGGTACCAGGAAAAGATTGAAGCCTCACAGATACTCGTGGTGCCCAGCGACAACCTACCCGATATGATTCGCCAGGCGCTGCTGAAGAATAGCGATGGTGTTTACTATAACGTGGTGGTAGCCCTGCATTATATCAATAATATTCGGGCCAGACCGGGCGTCCTCGTATTCGATCCAACCCTCCCGCATACCCGAAGCGCCTATCGGCTTTCAACGATAAGGCATGCCGAGTTGCTGCAGCGTTTCGACAGTTTTCTCACGGAGCGCCAAGAGGAAATAGCCGCTCTTAAGGACAAGTATCAGGTAGAAGCCAATATTGGATCCGAATACTTCGGCATGGAGCAATGGAAAGTGGACTTTCTCAAGCGGCAAAAAGCGAAAGACGCTAGTACATCTTCAAAGTGATTTGGGGGGCAACAGGAAAAAAAGCGGATTCAACGCTAAGAAATCAACTCAGCAGGCACTCTTTGGCTTCATTGATCCGAGCAGCCAGATAGTTACTTCCGCCATGGTCCGGGTGCATTTTCTGCATCATCCGGCGGTGAGCCTGGATGATCTCTTCCCGGCTGGCACCGGGCTCCAGCCCAAGGATGTCCAGGGCTTCGCTTTCGGTCAGAGGACCGCCGGCGTTGCCACTATCGCCGGATTCCCCGCCGTCAGCGCTGGCCTCGTCGTCAGCACGCCAGGAGTCCCCGAACCGGCGGTCGAGGTAGGTTTCCAGCAGCCTGGCAGAGTCCTCGTCATGCGCCCGACAGTATCGTAACAGCTCGATAAATTCACCCTCGCCCAGATCCGCCAGCTCTCGCCCGGCCATGGGGCCTTTCAGGATCTTGCCGTTCATGGTTCCGGAGTCATGGTCCAGGCTCATATCAAGGATGTCGCTGGAAACATGGGTTTGGTTGCCCGGCTTGGCTTTTGCGTCGCCCCTTCCTGCCCCCGCCATGCGCCCCATCAATAGCGATGGCAACACCCGGCGTAGCAGCGGGAAAAGAAACGCCAACAACACAAACAGAAAGTGCAACCGGCCGGTCAGAGCCAGCACAACCACCATCCCGATACCGGCAATCAACGCGAGCTTGATAATGGCCGGTTTGCGTTGGCTGGGCGGCTGGTTGCGCAGCCAGACCCACGCGACAACCGACAATAAGATAACCAGCAGTGTTACTAGTGGCACTCAGATACCCCGGGCTCACCGGCCCATCGATGGATTGAAGATGAATTGAAACAAGCGCTATCGGATCTGCCGGGTCAGGCGCTTCACTTCCGGGGAGCTGCGGCTGGAAAAGTCCTGCAAAGCCTTGGCTCCCCCGGAAGCATAGACCGCAACAGCGGCCATAAGATCCTTGAGAACCTGCGGGCTGTTACGATCAAAGGGGGCATAGGCGCCTCCGGACAGCTTGCTCACCTGCTGGAACACCGCCCGGGCATGGGCATCGGCGCCCTCATGGAACATGAACACCGGGGTTCGCAGCATGCCCAGTTCTCCGGCGGTATGGCAGAGCTCGTCCACCGGCTCCTCGCAACAATCCCCGATAAACACCACCGCTTTGACGGCCTCTGCGCGGGTTTCTTTCACGGCGTGTGCCAATACCCGGCTGATCTGGGTGTGGCCACCCAGGCAGGAAACGCCGTTCATCAGGTTCAGCAGCTGACCGGTCTCGGTAACAAATCCCGTGGCCTTGAATTCGCCAAAACCACGGTAGTAGCAAAGCTGAATGGCCAGGCCGCCCAAATCCCGGGTCGCCATGAACAGCTCACTCTGCAATTGGCAAGCCTGATCCCAGGTTGCCTCCCGGCTCGCGGTGGCGTCCAGGGCGAAAATCAATCGGCCCTGCCCGCCCCCCTGCTTGGGCAGCGTGCGGACCTGGTGGATAAACTGGTCGATAGACTGTTTATCGGATTTGGTGCGTAGCTCTTTGTCGGACATAAGCTTCTCAAAACCACCTGGGCTGGCTCAACCATCCGCAGCCTTAAGCCAACTATAAACCCACATCGGAGGGATGTTCCGTAGTTCCAGCGTACAGGAGGCGGGCGACCCCATGATCGGGTCGGTAATCCAGGCCACATCCCGGCGGAACTGATAGGCAATGAACCGCCCATCCTCGGCCAAATTGTCCTTCACCGCCTGCGCCACCCGGGTACCAACGGCTTCCGGCATTTTCGAGAAGGGAATACCGGAGATGACCACATCCGGTTGCCCCATATCGTGCAACGCCAGAATCTCTGCCATATCCTCAGCCCTGCCCAAATGATTGGTAAAGCGCGGGTCTGCAATCTCACCAAGCAGCTCATGAAAGTAAGGACTTAATTCGATTGAGAGCAAACGCGCATCCTGAGCAAGGTGCCGCAGAAACGTTCGCGTGGTGCCGCCGGTGCCGGGCCCCAGCTCCACGACCCGCCTGGCGGCAGACAGGTTCGACGCCTCGACGATTCGCTGCTCCAGGAATCGCGAACTGGGGATCACCGATCCCACCTGACGCGGTTCCCGCAAGAATCCACGGAAGAAGGCCGCCGGGCTTGTTCTCCGGTTTGAACCGTACTTAGGGCCCCTACTTTCCTCTACCATAGCGTTCTCTCAACCTTGCCGCCTGGATTGTTAATCGATTATAGCAGTATGACCTGAACACAATACGGTCAAAAGCGGAAGTCTGGAAGAATGGGAAGCTATACTGGAAGCGATCCCCGACGCACGGGACACTGGGCAATGAGTCCGCCGAAACGGTATTGTTGGTAAACAAGCCTGAATACCTCTGATGACTGGGAGCAGCATGGTGTTCAAGGGGCGTTGTGCTCAAACCATAGGTCGTGCGACATCGTGTTTTTCCCCTCCGGTGGTTCTTCTGGTAGCCGCCCTGGCCCTGCCGTGCGCCGCTCAGGCCTCAAGTGACTTCTACCTGCTGTATCGCCAGTGGCAGCCCTACGACTGGCCGGAAGATGTGCCGTCGGCCACCGAGATGAGCCGTTCCCAGCGTGGACTGGGCTGGCGTCGCCAGGGCGCTGCGGGCGCGTTCGGCGTTGATTACGATTATCAGCCTCTGCGCATACGCACCGGTGAACCGGCGCACAACGGCCATTTGCACCGGCTGACCTTCGGGGGCCACTGGCAGCATCAGCTTTACCGCGTGGAAGCGCGGGCTGGCCTTGCCGGTACCTCCAATATGTTCAAGCATCAGACATTTCATAGTGATGTGGTGAATGGCCGTGTGGCGATGTTCCGGGCAGTAAGTGAGGGCTCGCCCCTGAGCCTGGGGGTCGGCGGCGATCATCGCTTCGGATCTTTCCGCTGGCTTCCCCGGGTGCGTTGGGAGCACGCGGGTGATAACGGCCACTGGCTGATGGATCTGCCTGTCATGCTGCGATGGCAAAGCCCCGGTGAACGCTGGGAGCTTCGACTGGAGCGCGAGGGGGATCGCTGGGCCACGCTTGATCCGGCTCGGGAGGTCGAAAGCGCGCTTTATCTGCGCGAGTGGAGAACGGAGCTGACGTACCGGATCCGCTCAGGTGAAAGGTTATGGCCAGCGGTGGTTCTGGGAATCGGCGCGAGTGTGGATACCCGCGTCCGGTATCGGGATCAGGACGCAGGTACCCTGGATCTACGTCTGGGCGATGCCCTTTTTGGGAGTGTAAGGCTCGGCTGGTAGACCTTACAGCTTTGCCAGTGCCTCCGACACCGGCGTGTCGCCGGACACCACATCAAAGACTCGATTAGTGGTCGTATCCGAATTCAGCACCGCCAGCAGTACGCGGGCAACATCCTGCCGTGGAATCTTGCCGAAATCCTCCAGCCTCGCACTCACCGCAACCGTGCCCGTACCGTCATCATCGGTCAGCTGACCCGGACGAACAATGGTGTAATTCAGGCCGCTATTCTTCAGGTGCTCATCGGCGTTGCGTTTGGCACGAAGGTAATGACGGAGTTTTTCCGGCCCCTTTTCCGGCTCCTCAGCCCGCATACTGCTCACCATGACAAAGCGCTTTATACCCATGGCCTTGGCGGTATCCACCAGCCGGATAGCACCGTCCTGATCCACATCGATGGTTTTATCCGGCCCGGTATGAGGACCTGAGCCAGCGGTAAAAATGACCGCGTCGCAGCCTCTCATGGCCTCGCTGCAGTCCTGTTCCAGATCGCCCAGCACGGTTTCCGTAGCGCCCAGCTGCTGCAATTCCGGCCCCTGACCCGGGTGCCGGACCAAGGCCCGTGCCTCATGATCGCTGTCTGCCATTTCCCGCAACAGGTGTTGGCCGATTTGCCCGTTGGCTCCTGCAATAAACACATGCATGGCGGATCTCCTGGTTAGCTGTTTGGCGTGAATATCCTTAATAGTTGAGTGCACTGCGCGCACAATTCAAGGCAGCGAATACCGGGACATCCATTAACCCGCCAGCGCGGCCCGCACCTTCTTGCTCAGATGGCCCATGTCGACCCGACCAAGCACCTGGGGACGCAGGTCGTTCATCACACGCCCCATGTCCTGCATGCCCTGAGCGCCAGTTGAACGGATTGCCATACGAATCAGGCCGTCCAGGTCATCCTCGGTAAGGGCGGCGGGCATAAATTCCTCGATAATCACCATTTCCGCCCGTTCCTTGTCGGCCAGCTCCTCGCGACCGGCATCGTCGTATTGACTGGCAGCATCGCGGCGTTGCTTGAGCATTTTATCCAACACCTTCAGAACGTCCTCGTCAGACAGTTCCCGGCGCTCATCAATCTCAATCTGTTTGACCGCGGCCTGGGCCATACGCAGGGTGACAAGTCGCGTCTTGTCCTTCTCCCGCATTGCGTTTTTCACTGCGGTGTTCAGTTGGTCCTTGAGTGTTCCTTCCGCCATTGCCGGCCTCCTGTTCTGTGGGTTAAGGAAACTTTCCCAAATAGTGACTCAAAGCACGATCGTAGTGAACCAAAAAGCCATTTGCAGCCTACACTACTAACCTGCTCATTCTTTTGATGCGAACGGAGTTTCTGCATGATTACAGTTCACCACCTCAACAATTCCCGCTCACAACGCGTTCTCTGGATGCTGGAAGAGTTGGGAGTGCCCTACGAGATCCAGCGTTACGAGCGTGATCCCAAAACCATGTTGGCGCCGGCAAGCCTCAAAAAAATACACCCGCTGGGTAAATCACCGGTGATCACCGACGGCGATCTGGTGGTGGCGGAGTCCGGCGCCATTATCGAATACCTGGCCCACACCTATGGCAAAGACAGCATGCTGCCAGAGGCCGGCGGCCAGGCGTGGCTGGATTACACCTACTGGTTGCATTACGCCGAAGGCTCTTTGATGCCGCCGCTGGTTATGCGCCTGGTATTTCAAAAGGTAAAAACCAGCCCGATGCCGTTTTTTATCAAGCCCGTGGCAAAAGGCATTGTGGACAAAACCAATGAAACGTTCATCGGTCCGATGATCAAAACGCACCTGGACTTTGTCGAATCCCACCTGGCGAAAAACACCTGGTTTCTCGGGGATAACCTCAGCGCGGCGGATATTCAGATGAGCTTTCCGTTGGAAGCCTCCGTGGCGCGGGGCATCGTCGGCAAGAACCGGCCCCATATCAACGCCTGGGTGGAACGAGTGCACGCCAGACCGGCTTACCAGAAGGCGCTTGAAAAGGGCGGAAAATATGATTTTGCCTGAGTAGACTGTCAGCGAACAACAAAGGACAGAGCTCTGTGACACCTAACCGCTGGGCGCCATCCCTGCGCCCCCAAAAGCTACCTTTCCGGCGTCGCCTGACCCGCGCCTCCGTCGCTTTAATCTATCGGCGGACAAAAGATGGCGGAGTTGAGCTGCTGTTTATTCAGCGGGCCCGTCGGGAAGGCGATCCCTGGTCCGGGGACATGGCCTTTCCCGGGGGGCGAATGCAACCGAATGACGCCACACCCCGAGCAGCCGCCGAACGGGAAACCCTAGAAGAAACCGGTGTCGACCTGATGCGTCACGGCCGTTTCCAAGCCCGGCTGTCTGACCTGATTACCCGCCATCACAGCCGCTGGCGACCGATGGTCGTCACGCCCTATGTTTACGAGTGGCAGGGAACGCAGCCCGTCACGCTGAACCATGAAGTCGAGCGAGTGGTGTGGGTTCCCCTCGATTACCTCTCAGCCAAGGAAAACCAGAGCAGACTGCCCTGGCGCACGCCTCTCGGCACCTTGAAATTCCCCTGTTGCCGATATCAGGATTACTGCATATGGGGGCTGAGTTATAGCATGTTGCAGGAGCTGTTGGCGTTGGACCTTGATCGCGGCTTGATTGCCATCACCAGATAAGCTGAATAGCTCTGGGGAACCTGTCAAATAATTTCGGTTCGAGCTATGGTCATTAAATAGCCAAAAAAGCTATCAGCTTCCAGGAAGGAGATGACCATGAACCTAAGACCTGATCCAACGTTCCACCCGACCGCAAAATTGGCCATGGAAGCCCCGGCAGAAACGCTTGCCTTCACACTGTTGTTGAGTCCGGATGGCTCTCAGCCGGATGGTTTGGCGGTAATCGACGTCGACCCCACTTCAAAAACCTACACTCACATTGTCCATAGCCTTTTCATGCCCAACAAAGGCGACGAGTTTCACCACTTTGGCTGGAACGCTTGCTCTTCGGCGCTGTCACCGCTCAGCGGTCATGCGTTCCTTGAACGGCGCTACCTGATTATTCCCAGCATCCGTTCCAGTCGCATTTACGTAATCGACGTGAAAGAGCCGCGGAAGCCCAAAATTCACAAAATCATCGAGCCCGAAGAGCTGTTCGCCAAAACGGGCTATTCGCGCCCCCACACGGTTCATTGCGGCCCTGAAGGGATCTATATTTCGGCGTTAGGCGGCGGTGGCGTGGACGGGACTGATGGCCCTCCGGGCATTTTCATCATGGATTGTGAGACCTTCGATATCCTTGGCCGTTATGAAATGGACAGGGGCATTCAGGACAAGCACTATGATTTCTGGTGGAACCTGCCGCGTGACTACATGGTTAGTTCCGAGTGGGGGCTACCGCCGCAGTTCGAGAACGGCCTGGTAGCAGAAGACCTGCTTAGCAACAAATACGGACACAGTATCCATTTCTGGGATCTGCGCGCCCGCCAAAATATCCAGACCATCGACCTAGGTGCCAACCACCAGATGGCGCTGGAAATCCGGCCTGCACACGATCCCGCCAAGCAACATGGCTTTTGCGGCGTCGTGGTCGATACAACCAACCTGCAAGGCGCAGTATTTACCTGGAGGCGAACTGCGGATGGAACATTCGAGGCCAAGAAAACCATTGTAATCGATCCCGTTCCCGCTGATCCCGCCGATCTTCCAGAGATGCTAAAGGGCTTTTCGGCAGTACCTCCTCTGATTACCGATATCGACTTGAGCCTGGACGACAGGTTCCTTTACGTCTCCTGCTGGGGCCTGGGGGAAATGCATCAATATGATGTATCCGACCCGATGAATCCGACACTTGTTGGCAAAGTCGAAATCGGAGGCATTGTTGCCAAACATAAGCACCCCAACGGCCGAGACTTTGGCTATGGCCCGCAGATGGTCGAAATCAGCCGCGATGGCAAACGCGTCTATTGGACCAACTCGCTTTATTCCACCTGGGACGATCAATTCTATCCTGGTGATCGAGGGGCGGCGATGGTTTGCGCTGACGTTGGAGAAAATGGCGGGTTGACCCTGAACAAAAATTTCTGGGTTGACTTCCCCAAAGGCTATCGAAGTCATCAGATCCGGCTGGAAGGGGGCGATTGCTCGACCGATAGCTTCTGCTATCCGAACGTTTGAGCTTTGAGTGAGCCAACAACGATGACGGCCCTTTGGTGGGCAGTCATCGCTTCAGGACTCTATCATGGGGTGAACCCAGGCATGGGATGGCCCCTGGTGGTATCTGCCGCACTAATGGAACGCCGATCTTCTGCAATGCCTGCGGCACTGGTTGCTTTGGCCAGCGGACATTTTCTGGCAATGCTGGCGATCCTTTTGCCGTTCTCGGTGATGACAGCCCTCGTGATGTGGGAACGGGAATTGCGCATTGGTGCGGGGCTGTTGGTTTTATCGGTGGGCCTGATCATACTGATCTACCGCCGCCACCCCCGCTTTCTCGCACGGGTGCCGCCAAGCAGACTTGCACTGTGGTCTTTCCTGGCAGCCATGGCGCATGGGGCGGGACTTATGCTGGTGCCAATCTATCTGGGGATGGGTAGTGATCCAACCATGAATAACGCTGGCCACGGGGCGGCGGGCGCGTTAATCGCCAACAATCTTAGATTTGCGTTGCTGGTCGCAATCGTACATACCGCTGCTATGAGCCTTGCGGGCAGCGTGCTTGCTGTCGTGACGTATGTTTGGCTCGGGCTGAGATTTCTATCGCGCAGCTGGTTTAATTTGGACGTGCTCTGGGCATTAAGCCTTATCCTTGTCGGATGCATTGGTGCTGGCACTGCATTGATTCAAACCTGATAAAACACAGAACCACACGGCCGACGAGGGGGAAGTCACCCTCGCCTTATTTTCATTATGCTTCGTAGACGTCGCGCAATGTCAGCATACTGAAATCCGGAACCACACCCAGCCCGGGGCGATCACTCGGCGTCATTCGGCCGCCGGACACTTCGGGGGCACCGGTGGCAAGCTGAGTGGTGTTGTAGTTGTGAAGATCCGTTGTATTCAGCAAAGCCCTGGCCGGTGTACTCGCCGCCAGATGGGCATAGGCTGCCGTGGCTATGCCGCTGCCCCACGCATCTTCGATGGTCATGGGTATTCCGGCATCCACGCACACATCCCTTATGATTCGGGAAGGTGTCAGGCCACCGAACTTGCTGACCTTCAGGGCCATCGCATCCATGGCATCGTCGCGGAGCGCCCGTTGTACATCTGCCAGGGAGTTGAGGCTCTCATCCAGCTTGACTGGATGCCTTATCCGACGCCGGACCGACAGGCATTCCTCATAGCCCCGGCAGGGCTGCTCCAGATAAAGGTCCACCCCGCCGATCGCCTGTGAAAAGCGTACGGCCTGATCCCGCCGCCAGGCTCCGTTTATGTCTCCAACCCAGAGCTCATCGGGCTGTTTGAGCTTGCTCAGAACCCGGATGCGGTCGATGTCCTCCTCAACCCGATGTCCCAGTTTGATCTGAATGTGCCGGAACCCTTCAGAACGATAGCGTTGCAAAGACGCTTCCATCTCTTCCAGCTCCCCCAGAGGAATAATCCTGTGCAAAGGCATGGAAGGCACCTGGAGTCCGCCCAGTAAAGTGTAGACGGGCAGCCCGGCCGTTTTTCCCAATATGTCCCAGCAGGCAATATCAATGGCAGCCTTGGCCACAGCGTGTCCGGTCAGCGCCTGATCCATACGCTCATGGATGAAAGAGGTCTGGCGTGGATCTTCTCCGATGACAACGGGCGCCAGCAATGACAAACACGAGGGGAGCCCCTCGGCGAAAGCGGCCATGTAGTTGGGACCGCAGGGACAAACCTCGCCATAGCCAGCAACGCCCATATCCGTGGTCAGCACGACCACGGTACTGGTAAACCTTTTATGTGAACGCCCGCCCGCGAAGGCATACGCCTTGCCGGCGTATTCCAGGTCTGCGGTATACACCTCCACACTCGTGATACGCATGATAAGCCTCCCGGTCCAGGCCGACGTGGCCTCTTATCATCATAGCCGGGGCCTGGATCTTGGCGCGGTGTATTCGCCATTACCAGATAAGAGGCTGCAAAGACTTCGACAAATCAAAGTCCAACTGTTGCTGCCAGTTCACGACCTCTGGCGTAACAAGCAGCCAAGCCTCGACCTACCCAGTTTCCAGTCAGCAAATCCGCTTGCCCGTCTTGATGACCTTCTTGGCTAACGATTTGCTCTCACCAGACCGGCAGGCCACGAAAAAGTGGCCATCAACATCGAGTTGCTTCGCCACCCGGGCCTGCAACTTCTCATAGGACGAGAAGAAGCCCTTGGCCTTGAAAGCCACAACGTAAACGGGGTCGTCAGGAAAGTGGTTAACCTGCTTTTGCGCCAGCCAAACCTTACCAACGTTGGACTGGCGCTTGAGGTTAGCCACTAACTGCTCCAGTAACTCCGTCGCAATCTCGGGTTGAACCAGCGTATCGTCGCGCCCAATAGCCTGGCGCTCCTGATCCGCTGCGATAAAAATCGCCTGCTGGTCCAGTGCGGCCTGCCACCAGGCATCGGCGTCAGCCTGTCTGCCCTGATCTATCAGGAACTGGTAGCCGAGGTGTGCGCAGTCACCCAGCAGGTTAGGACTGGTACGGGCCCGCGCCAAGGGGGCAAGGCCCGCCTCATCGCCCTGGTCCAACAGAATGCAGCCGAGATAATAGGCAGCCCCCAGCGCATCGGGCTTACGTTCCAGGTAGGCGCGGAACAATGGTAACGCCTTCCCGTCCGAAACAAACTCCCGCGACCAACAGGCGTAATCCCACAAATCGTCGTCAGACATCTCGGAGGGGCTTTTGCTCTCAAACTTTTCCAGCTGTTCCCGGGCGTTGGTGACGTATTCAAAGCGCTCCCGCCAGGCATCACTATTGTGCGCCAGCCATTGCTGATCAAAGTCCGCCATAACCTTGCGACCAGCTTCTCCCAGCCAGGCATCGGCGGCATTAACTTCGGGAGTCGTCACGCCCGGCGGCACTCCTCCCAGATTCCGGAGACGGTCCTGCAGGCTCGGGTGGGTATTGGCGTAATGAGTCTCCTCCTTTAGTTCCGCCGCAATGCGCTCTTTCATTTCCTCCCGGCTCAACGGGCTCTGGTCGAGAAAACTTGCCAGCCCGGCGAACGGAGCAAAGGGAGGCTCCGCAACTTCATCTGCGTGCTTGAAGTAGCTTTGCCAATAATGGTCTTCAATGTAGGGTGCCGTTGCATAGACATTCACAAGCGCACGCGCGGCAGTTTCAGGCGATGTGAGCTCAGCAGATATGCCGTCAGCCTCGTATTCGTTGCTGCGGGCAAGGGCAAAGGAATAGGCCTCGAACTTCGGCGAATACCAGTCGAAGAACTTACGCAACAGCGATGCCCCCCAGGATTCAGCCCCTTCATAGGCCGACATCACCTGCATCCAGGTCAGCCTTACCCTGTAAATCCAGCCGTGGAATCGACTGTGATTTCCGGAAAGGTGCCCGAATTCATGGGCAAGAACCGACCGCATTTCTTCGGGAGACAGCGTCAGCATCAGGGGATAACCAATAACGAGGTAGTTCCGGTGCCAGCCAAATATCCCCAGCCGCGGATGCTGAACCACGGCCGCATTCAGTCGCCTATCAAGAATAACGCGATGAATCTTCAGTGACTTGAGCCTTGTGCTCAGCTGGTCAATTTCATCAAATAGCCGTGGAAATTCTTTCCTTTTAAGCTCATACCCATCCGGGGGCTCAAATCGCACCCACAGCGCCCGCAACAGAACCCAGATGGCCAATAGCAGGACAAAAATGAGTTTCTTCTTGAGCAAAAATAAGATCAGGGCCGTACTGAAAAACGCCGCCGCCAATAGTCCCCCCACAAGGCCGAGAAGCGTGAGCAACGCTCCGAAGATCACGACGTACCCCAACACCGCAAACAACGCCAGTTTGACCAGATAACGGCGGGGGTTGGTAGCGGTATCCTGCTCAGCCTTGCGTACTAACTGAATGAACTCTTCCTCTGAGATACTGCTCATACCACTTCCTTGGCGTCGTTCCATGCAGTGAGTAATCCTTTCTGATTCAATGCACTTCTCCCTTCAGAACCTTATACCAAAACTTTTCCCACAACGCCGAGCAGAAAACCCGCCAGCGCACCCAGTGACGGCGCCCAATGCCTCTTGAGCTTTGCCTGCGGCGCAATATCCTGAAAGATGATGTACAGAACGCCCCCCGCCGCAAACAGCATAATACCGGACACAACCTGTGGGGCATCCGACAGCAGAAAGTACCCGACAGCACCCGCAGCCGGCCCTAACAGCGCCATAAGGGCAAATCCTCCAACGATTTGCCGGTTGCGGTAATGGGTCGCTCTCTTCAACTCGCGATAGGAATTGAACCCCTCCGGAACGTTCTGAAGGGCAATGATGCCTGCCAGCAGAACCCCACCCTCACTGGAGACCGAAAACGTTGCGCCCAACGCCAGGGCCTCGGGCACAAAATCGGAAAGCATCGCCACCAGTTGGCTTGCCGGGGTATCGTTTGCCGATAACCACATATCCAAACCCATGAACGTGATTCCGCCAGCGGCAAAGCACGCAACAATCGCGGGCAAAGGCAGATTGCTGGTGCCCTCAGGCACTAGAACCAACGCGACGGCTGCCAGCAACGCGCCTCCGCCGAAAGCGATCACACTGTGACGAACCTCCGTTTCCAGCCAGCGCGGGTGAATCCTCTCAACAGAGGCAATCGCCGCCCCCAGGGGCATTGCCAGCCCCGCCATGAGCGTCAGCAGAACAATCTGCAGCAGGCCGTTCGTTTCCAGCATCGGAACCATGCACAATACCTACCTTATTCTCTATTTCCGTCAGTTAAACAACGCTTCCATACTCAAACCCCGCCGGGCAAACTGAGACCCTGGCAACACCAGCAACCGATTGAGTTTTGGAATAATGCGGTTAAATGCATCAGAAGAGCAACTCCATGCCCTATCAGTTTGAAGACCTCAAAAAAAACTGCCCAACCGAATGGCGTGACTACATCGAGCACAGCTTTGTTCGGCAGCTGGGCGATGCCTCACTGACCCCGGAGGCGTTCCAGCATTACCTGAAACAGGACTACCTGTTCCTGATCCAGTTTGCCCGCGCCTTTGCACTGGCCGCCTACAAAAGCCCGACCCTGTCGGACCTTCGGCAAGCCAAAGACGGGTTGCAGGCCATCCTGGATACCGAGCTGGACCTGCACATCCGTTACTGCAACGAGTGGGGGATTTCAGAGAACGAACTGGCCAACCTGCCAGAAGCCCGCGCCACCCTCGCCTACACACGCTATGTGCTCGATACCGGCAACCGCGGCGACCTGCTGGACCTGCATGTCGCCCTGTCCCCCTGCATGGTGGGCTATGGCGAGATTGCCAACTGGCTGAACCAACGAGCGGACACCATTCGGGGCGAAGCCAACCCCTACGATGCCTGGATCGCCATGTATGAAAGCGACGAGTTCCAGGACGCCATGCAGGCGGAGATTCACTGGCTGGATGAACGACTGGCCGACGTGTCCCCCGCCCGGTTCGAACAACTGACCCGAATCTTCCGGGACGCAACCCGTCTGGAAATCGATTTCTGGGACATGGGGTTGAACCTGAGCGACTAATGCGCCTGACGGGGGATTAACCCTTCCAGTTGCCCCACATCGCGCCCGTGCCCGTGCCCGTGCCCGTGCCCGTGCCCGACACGAGGATGCCGAGGGCGTTCTCTGGATCAAATGATGAGCCGAATATGGCAATTATTCGGCTCAGGGATCGTTTTATTTCTTACTTCAACCGTTGTCGGGAATCTCCGGTTCAACGAGCCTGGCAAGCTGCTCAAGTGACTCCTGCCACCCCAGGTAGCACATTTCCACAGGAATAAGCGCGGGAATCCCTTCCTGAACAATACGAATATCCGTTCCACAGGACACCGACTCGAGATCAATGGAAACCATCATTTCACCGGCCAGATTTTCGTCATCGAAACGGTCCGTGTGCCGGATACGCTGGTTCGGCACCAGCTCAACGTATTCGACCATGAAGGAATGATGGTTGCCGGTACCGAAGTTTGTGAACGACATCCGGTAGCCACCGCCAACGCGGGCATCCACCGCATCGTGGACCTTACCCGTAAATCCGTAGGGAGGAAGCCAGCGCTCCAGAGCGCTTTGATCCGTAAACGCCTTATAAACCCGCTCGGCCGGGGCTCTCAGTACCCGGTGTAAGCGAACCGTGCCTGTTTCGTTGGACATGCCAATCTCCTTGTCATCCTGTTAGTCAGTCAACTGACAGTAGCAAATGAACCCGGCTTCCGCCGGGAAGCTCCGGAACACGTTTGTTCCTATCCGGGTAGTCGGATGAGGCTTCCCGAAATCGACACTGAAAAATCTATCGCAACTCACCGTTGTTGACACTATCCGGGCAGTCTCGCAATGACTTTGATTTCGAAATCAAAGCCCGCCAACCATGTTACGCCGACCGCCGTCCAGTTCGGGTAGGGTTTCTCCGGAAACGCCCGCGCCTTGGCTTCCATCACAGTAGGGAACTGGGCTTCGGGGTCGGTATGGAAGCTCGTCATGTCAATGATATCGTCGAAGCTTGCACCCGCCGCTTCCAGGACACTCCGCAGGTTATCGAAGGCGAGCTGCACCTGAGCGG
Source organism: Marinobacter alkalisoli (assembly GCF_045449855.1). NCBI lineage: Bacteria > Pseudomonadati > Pseudomonadota > Gammaproteobacteria > Pseudomonadales > Marinobacteraceae > Marinobacter > Marinobacter alkalisoli. Next base: position 220,902 of record NZ_JBJJLC010000025.1, read on the forward strand.
CGAAGTCCGGCTCGGGTGAGCCGTCTTCACGGCTGCCGACCTGGCCCGACACAAACAGAAAGTCGCCCGAGCGGACGGCGGCGGAATAGGCATTCTGTTCATAAAGATCCTGGCGGCCCGGGGGGAAAACTACGTCACGCTTAGCCATGTGTACCTCCATCAGCAGGTCGAAGTTGACCTTTTGTTTACGATGGAGTCACTTTAGATCCGCATTGATGGCAGATAAACCGTGAATCCTGATCAACACTGTTCGTATAATCCAAACAATCATTTGATAGTTGGACCACAAATGGACCGTTTCAACGCGATGCAGGCATTTGCTCGGGTGGTGGAAACCGGCAGCTTCACCAAGGCAGCCGAGACGCTTCACATGAGCAAGACCAGCGTGACGCAACTCGTGCAGCAATTAGAGGCGCGGCTGCGTGTCAAGTTGCTCAACCGAACCACACGCAAGGTTAACGTAACGGCTGACGGTGCAGCCTACTACGAGCGCGTCATAAAGCTTCTGGCCGATATGGATGATGCCGAAACCAGCTTGTCCAGCGTCTCGGTGTTGCCCCGTGGCCGCCTGAGAGTGGATGTGCCCAGCCCTTTGGCTCGAATGATCCTGATACCAGCATTGCCCGCGTTTCATGCCCAGTATCCCGATATTCAACTCGACATGGGCGTGAGTGATCGCATGGTGGATCTGATTGATGAAAGCGTGGACTGTGTGGTGCGCGGCGGGGAGATTACCGATTTATCGTTGGTGGCACGTCGCGTAGGCGACCTGAGCCTTGGCGTTTACGCAGCCCCGAGCTATCTGGAAAGTGCAGGTTTACCTTCACATCCGCAAGAACTATCAGCTCCCCCTCACTACATTGTAGGCTTCAGATGGGCACGTGCCGGCCTGGGCTCTTCCTACGCCATGCACCGTAACGGAGAGACGGTCAAAGTACAGGGGCGCTATAAGATCGCGGTCGACGACGGTAATGCCTGTCTTGCGGCGGGCCTGGCTGGTCTCGGAGTACTTTGGATTCCTGATTACATGGCCAGGGAGCACGTATCTCGCGGCGAACTGGTTCGCTTGTTTGATGATTGGCACCTAGACCCGATGCCGATGTACGTAGCCTTTCCACCGAATCGGCACGTAAGCGCCAAGCTGCGCGTGTTCATTGATTGGATCGCCGATTTGATGGCGCTGAATGCGCCTATGGTTGTCAGCCGGAGAAAGTAATGTTTCGCTCGTTCGACATGAGAGGATCTCAGCAGTCTGGACAGCCTGGTGCTGATCACAACGGATGTGCCCCGCAAGATGACTTATGAGGAGTAGGCACCTATGACACGGCCAAAACGCATCTACCTTGCCGGCCCCGAAGTCTTCTTTCCGACCGGGGAACACCAGGCCATCGTCGCCGAGAAAAAACGCCTGCTGCGGGAGGTCGGGTTTGAAGGCGTAGACCCGTTGGACACCGAGCTGGCGTTTTCAGAGGACGAAGCAAAACCCGATCGCGGCCACCGCATCTACCAGGCCAACCGCGAACTGATGGACAGCTGCGATGCCATCATCGCCAACCTGACACCGTTCCGCGGCATCAGCGCGGACCCGGGCACCGTGTTCGAAGTCGGCTACATGATCGGCCAGGGCAAGCCCGCCTTCGGATTCACCCTGGACAGCCGGCGCTATCGGGAACGGGCAGGCTCCACCGATCTGGATGAACTGGGCCACACGATTGAGGACTTTGAGCTGAGTGACAACCTGATGATTGAGGGTGGAATCCGCGATTCCGGTGGTCAGCTATTCGTGGCAGAGCTGCCAGGCGAACACCGGTTTTTCTCGGCGGAGCTGTTCCGCCGCTGTGTGCAGGCGCTCGCCCATGACTGAACCAACCCCACTGCAAACTTTGCTCGACACCCTCCCCCAATGCGGCCGGGTGGAATGGATTGGCATCCGCCCTGCCCGTGGCGAGGCCATGAAAGCGCTCGATAGCGTGACGGTCACCCCCGGCAAGGGCCTGGAAGGTGATCGATTCGAGGGCCGCGAAACTAGTAAACGGCAGGTGACCCTGATCCAGAAAGAGCACCTGCATGCCATTGCCTCCTGCCTGGGGTGGGAAGCCATTGGACCCGAGGTATTCCGGCGCAACATTGTGGTCTCGGGCCTGAACCTGCTGGCCCTGAAAGGCAAACGGTTCCGGATCGGCAGTGTGGTGCTGGAATACACGGGCCTGTGCCACCCCTGCAGTAAAATGGAGACCGCACTCGGGCCGGGCGGTTACAACGCCATGCGCGGGCATGGGGGGATTACTACGCGAGTGGTTGAAGGAGGTGAGGTGGCCCTTGGTGACAACGTACAGGCCTGTCTATAGGGCAGAAAGTTTGACTACCCAGCAAGTCAACGACGAAGCGGCTCAACAAGTTCCGAAGCGGCTATACTGCACTATTTTTCTGACGCGAGCGACGTAAATGGACGTTTACTTCCTGATTTTGCCCAACATTCATCTGATGGATTTATCAGGCCCGGCCCAAGCACTGGCAGACTGCAACGAGCTACAGGGAGAACAATTTCGCTGCCACTACATCAGCCACCAACAAACGGTCTCTAGCTGGCAAGGTTTGGCCCTTTCCACAATGTCGGCACTTCCGGAGGTAGTCCAACCGGGAAGTCTAATTTTTATTCCGGGCATGAAACTTAGCGCTGGAAAAATAGATCCAGGGCTGAATCAAGAAGTTCTTGATTGGCTGCAAGAAATGGATAGGCAGAACGCACGGCTGATTGGCGTTTGTACCGGATCTTTCATGCTCGGTGCAGCCGGGCTATTAGATGGCCGAAAATGCACAACGCATCATCGGCAGCTAAGGCGGCTGGCCGAAGAATTCCCGAATGCTGAGGTCCTTCAGGAGCGTATGTTTGTCGAGGATCAGGGTTTATATACCTCGGCAGGTGTCAGTGCCGGCATCGATCTAACCCTGCACCTCATCACCGAAATCGTCGGCCCTGATGCTGGCGTTGCTGTTGCCAGAGAAATGGTCGTGTGTAGCCGACGAATGGGGGATGATCCTCAGATTGCACCGCAATTTCTTTATCGCGATCACGTCCACCCGACGATTCACGAGGCGCAGGATATTATTGCCAGCAAACATAATCGGCCGTTAACTGCGAAGTCAGTCGCGCGCCAACTCAATATTTCAGCCCGCCACTTCCAGCGGTTGTTTCGTCAAGCAACGGGCGTGACATTCAAGCAGTACGTGAACGAGCAGCGAATTCAGAAGGCCGATCAGTTACTAAAATCCACGAATCACTCGATCGAATGGGTGGCAGAGCTCGCTGGTTTTCAAAGCACCAAGACTTTTAGAGACGCATGGGGCAGAAAGTTTGACTACCCACCCAGTCAACGACGCACGTCCAGTCGTCATGACAATCAAGACGAGGTGGCCCCGTGACCTCACAAGACGCTTCATGCTGAATCCCTCTCTTGCAGGTAGGTTTTCGAAAATGCACTGTCCAGGTCAGCGATAATGTCGTCTGGAAACTCCAGGCCGATCGATAGGCGTATTAAGCCTGGCGTAATACCTGCCTCTAGCTTCTCAGCATGGCTATACCGGCAATGAGTTGTAGACCACGGATGCGTAATCATTGTTTTCGCATCGCCAATATTAGTACAGCGTGAAACCTTCGAAAGGTGATTGATAAATTGCCATGCAGCTCTTTGCCCTCCTTTTACTTCTGCGCTGAGCAACCCCCCATGACCGGTCTGTTGCCGATTCACGAGCGCCTTATCGACGCGATCGGGCAAACCTGTGTAATGGACTTGATTGACTTCAGGATGTTCCTGCAAATATCGCGCTACATGCAATGCGTTGGTTTCATGCATCAGCATTCGAGCATGTAACGTCTCAAGACTTTTTGAAAGTAGCCATCCATCAAACGCACCCAAACTCATACCGCCACTGCGAAGCGCAGTTTTTATCGGCGCAATTAATTTGCTGCTTCCAGCGACTGCACCACCAACGCAACGGCCTTGACCATCAATGAATTTCCCTGCCGACTGAATAACGAGATCAGCGCCCAGCGTTAAAGGCTTTTGATAAATCGGCGAGAGTATCGTGTTGTCGATAACCAATAATATGCCGGCACTCGTCGCAATCTCGGACAGCGCCATGATGTCCGCGACTTCCATGGTCGGATTGCCCGGAGTCTCTAATATCATCATCCGTGTGGAAGGACGGATAGCCTCGCGCCATGCGGCGGTTGCCGTTAATGGGAGCGGTTGGCAGGTGATGCCGAACTGCGAGAAGTAGTGCCTAAACAAGTGGGCGGTTGAACCAAAAATCCCATTTCCCATTAAGACGTGGTCACCTTGTTTCAGGTAAGCCATTGCAAGCGCAAGGTACGCCCCCATGCCCGAACTGGTTGCTACGGCTTCCTCTGCTTTTTCCATTATGGCCAGCCGACGTTCGAAATTCGTCACCGATGGGTTGGTAAACCGTGAATATACGTTGCCCGGAGCGCGATTGTTAAAGCGATCACTCGCCTCCTCTGCAGACTCGAAGTCGTACGCAGATGTTATATAGAGTGGTTCAGAGTGAGCATCTTGCCCGTAGGCGAGCGACCGGTGTAAAGCTTCTGTGGTCTCATGGGAATGGGTCATAGTAAATCCTGTCCATTTTTCGGATGAAATATCATCACTGATTTTCAGTTACGGCCCGTTCAGCAATGCGGTTAGGTTCCGGCTCTACAGCAAGATTGCTCTGGCTTGTCTTGATACCCTTGAGAGACAGTGCTGCAAACACTGACAGGAGGCACACAGTCGTTACAGCTAGCGTCGTCAGCGTGTAATCACCCGTTACATCTCGAGCAAAACCTCCAAGCCAAGCGGTTAGGAAGACGGCTACTTGGTGAACACTGAATAGCAATCCAAACATTTTTCCTTTTATCTTTGGACCATAACAATTCAAGCAAATCATGGAGGTCAGGATGACTGTTCCCATGTACGTCAGCCCGAACAGTACGGCAAAGAGGATGAAGAGAGCCGGGGAATGTGTAACAGAGAGCATTCCCAGGGATAAGGCGCGCGCACCGTAGAGAATCGCGAGCAACCGGGAAACATTGAGTTTGCCGGCGATATAACCGACGACTACCGCACCTACCAGCTCGAATAGACCCAAAACACTGAGCATCAGCGCAACCGTGGATGTTCCTCCCCCACCCAGCGAAAGCGTTCGTTCCTGGACGAGTGGCACCAGATGGATATCAATGAACGCCATTGAAGAACCACATCCAGCGAAACTCATGGCGAGTAGCAAAAACAAAGGTTTCCTCAGGTGTGCGCTGACCTTATCGGAATTTTTATTCTGCTCAATTGCGCTTGTGTCACCGGGGACCGGGAAGACTCGGCTTACGAGAAGAACAGGTATGGTTATGAGCAATGCGAAAGCGATGGCGAGGTAGTTTGAAAGACTGTTCCAAGTCATCCAGTTATTCAACCATACCCATAATGGAGAAAGGACAATGAATCCTATTGCCACACCATTGCTAACGGCTGCAAAGATCAATCCCTTGTGACGCCGGGTGAAAACCCTATCAATCAGTATCCCCACAGGGACAAAACTTAATGCCGCTAATGCATATGCGGCAAGAACGCCGTATGCAAAGAGGAATACTCCGTACTCGCTGGCATTGCCGAGAAGGAAGAACGCTAGTGAGGCTACCGCACCCCCTGAGAGCAAACACAAGTACGGGCCATATCGGTCACACACCGCACCTGCAATTGGAGAAAAAAGTCCAAGGCTCAGCCCAAACAGAGCCCCGGACAAGGCAAAAGCACCTCTGCCAACGCCAAAAAAATCGGCCAAATCGCGAAAGTATATTTGGTATGTTCCTTTAATAGAGGAGCTTAGAAACATAACGATGAAGCCAATCAGTGCGACACCCCACATTACGCCAGCAGTGTTCACCTTGCTTGATTCAGGCATACGAGGGTTCCTCTGTCTCGATCGTGTCGTAGATGCCTTGATACATGCCGTAGAAAAGGTTGCAGGTGTGGTTCACGGACTCCAGAGCTTCTTGCTGCATTTTTTCGGTTGTACATAGATCCGCCACGAGATCGAGCCCTTGCTGCACATGCCCAACATCCTCCTTCTGGTGGACAGAGAAAAACAGCATGTCCGACTCTTTCAGCCCAAACACTCGACCGAGGATTGTGTGTCTCGCTTCCTCGCCCAGGGTCTCAAGATTCTGGCCTTCACTGGCGATCAACACCGCTGCTGCGCCAATGTGGTACCGGTCAGTATTGGTACAAGCTTCCATTCTGAAATCTATTAGCTCTTGAGTAGCGGGAAGGGCAACCGCAGCGTCCCGTTCCTGATTACTGATACCTAATGCTTTAATGAAATCCTGCATTAGCTCAACGTGGTTTTTTGTCCTCGACAACCTGCCCGTCTCCTCTTCGAACATGTTAAAAAGAAGTCGCCGCTTGTGTTTTTCCATCGGACAATAGAAGAAAAGATGTTCAATGTAGGTCAAGAAGTGTTTTGTAAGCTGATAGCCCTGGAGAGAAACCCTTTTTAGGAGCTCTTTATCTGCGCTATTCTCATCCAACAATAGAGAAAATAAAGGATGGCTAAGGGTGAGCTTTTGATGTAGCTTTTCTTCAAGTTCATTTCGAAATTCATCTCGGGTTTTCAGCATATTAGATTCCTCACAGTATTAGCTTGATTTCACATTGCTGAATGTTTTCTCTTTCGAGTATTTTGGACAGCTCAGTTTTCTCTCAAGATCATCAACAGATTGGTGCATGAAATGGCCACGATACGATTTGCCATTGTGGCGAGCGTAGTCATCCAGTACGCCAAAAGATTCGAACCCCCAATACGACCACAGCTTGTGTGCGACCGTTCCCTCTCGAACATCAAGCGTTAGTCGACTGACGCCAATTTCCTTTGACTTAATTACAATGCGTTGGAGAGCCTCCTCTAAATACCCCTTTCCTCGATAAGCGTTTGCAATCACGCCTTTCTGTAACTCCGCGAGATGGTTCGTCGTTTGCAGCGATTGTTGGATAAGCAAGCAGGTCACAATAATCTGACCTTCGATGCTGCCAACCAGTAAGTGCCCACGGCCTTTTAAGATGTGCTTTAGATTATTTAGATAAACCGATTTGTCAGCGCTATCTGCTTCATCGCTAAAACCCAGAATGGCCTCATCTTGAGCAGTGCTTCTTAACAGGCTCCAAAGGTCATCACCAATGACATCAATTACCAAGGGAGAGTCAATCCACGAATAATTCATTTGCATTTTCAGCTCCTTTTATTGCCTTATGCTGCAATTGTTTTTAATGCCCAAAAAGGCTAAAAACGGACTCAAATGCGGCGGAAAGATGACAAGCTGTGTAACCGAAGAAGGGCGGGAGAGCCCGATGGCGCCCCCTGGGTACGCTGGATCAGTCCCATAAATACCTCCAAGAGTGGCCCGGCTTGCTCAATTGCGGTTTAATGCGCCAGACACTCACTCGCCTGCAGACACGCCTGTCACTATGCACACGGTCACATCACCCGAACAAAACGTCTCCGAAGTTGAGATAGACCAGGCAATCCGCGCAGGCATCGAGCGCTACTTTGACGACTGCCGGGCGCGGGTACCGGCGTTTATTGATCGTCATTTCCACTACCCCGGAGCCATCGCAACCAACCGGATGGCGCTGGGATGGGACATGTTACGGGCACCCATCAATCTACTATGGGCGCCGGTGTACGCCCTGGCCTGCCTGGTGAAAATTCTGGCTCCCAAACGAACAGGCCTGATGTGGCTGCACGGTTTGGTAAATCGTGTCGCTGCCGGTTTTACCACCCGCGTACAACAACACATCTCGCACCTGATCCTGGTGGACCTGTTGAACAATGGTCAGGAAGACCCACTGCTGGAGAGCTATCTGATTGAGGCGCTGGAGGCGGTCTATGAGCGCCATACCTGTGAGCCGGTCGATCACCAGCGGTTCAGCAGGTTGATTGAACCGCTGGTCGCGGACGCGCTCAGCCAGTACCGGGTGACCCGCACGGCGTCTGCCGATATCACCAACAGTATTTCATGCACGGTGTTGGGCGCGTTTGCGTTCCAGAAGTTTACCCCGGGTGGTATCGGGCTCGGAGTGGTGCTTGCGTCCATGGTCGCAAAGACCCTGGCCGCCAGGGACTTTATCCTGGGTGAAACCATCGGCGGGTGGTACTACAGCGTATTCCCACCGGAGCCTTCGCTGGCGACGACGGCCATCGTTATGGTCGCTGTGATGGCCGCATTGGCGGCGTTTGCGGCCTTGTCCGGTGTTATCTTCGATCCCGTACAGGCGGCGGTCGGTTTGCATCGCCGGCGCCTGCACAAGCTACTGGATCACCTGCAGAGGGACGTGTCACTCAGCACTCAAAGCAGCTTTCGCCCGAAAGACCAGTTTGTGGCGCGGATTCTGGACACGTTCGACATGATCAGATCGGGTTTACTCTAGCTCACGGCGCTCGACAAACACCGGTTGCCCCGGGCTGGATGGGACTGAGCGAATAATTGAAAACTATGCTATGCAATGCCTCTTAATTAGCGTACCGTCTCTCTCGTTGGAAAGATTTAGCAAAGCATTTCACGAATAAGACCTTTTGTGTTGCCACACCTTTTGTCCTGTTTTTGATTCCGCACGTTTTTTTGTTTCCCGCATACCGCTGATCAAGGATCACAACGATCTCTTGACGGCACATTATTGATTAATTTCAGGATATTTATTATGTCTACAGTTAAAGGCAACGTTAAGTTCTTCAATGAAGCAAAAGGTTTTGGCTTTATTACTCGTGAAGGCGACGCGGACGTTTTTGTTCACTACAGCTCTATTCAGGGTAGCGGTTTCAAAACTCTGGCCGAAGGCCAGGAAGTTGAATTCAGCGTGACCCAGGGCCAGAAAGGTCCACAGGCAGAGAACGTTATTGGCCTGTAAATAACAGCCAATACGTGATGTAAAAAGGCAGCCTCAGGCTGCCTTTTTTATTGAATACCGAAAACTGTACCATTCATTAGCCACTTTTCAGATTAATCTGCTTTGAGCCTGTAGAGGCAAATTGCCCACTTTTACCCTTGCCCACATACTCAACCGCCCCGCCGGACTTTAAAAAAGCAGCCGTCTGCTCCTCAATCATGGCGGTCGTTAACGTAGCTTTTACGGGTTTCTTGCTCATCATATTCCCCAGGTTAAATTTGGCTTGTTCGCCAACATCAAACGACCATCATATCCGAAACAGGAAAAAATTGTTGATCAGTTCTCCTCGAGGGCCTGACCGACACTCTGCTCTGCGTTCTGCCAGGCCTCAGAGAGCTTGTCGAAGGCGTCGTTGAAGCCTTCTTTCATGGACTCCCAGGTAAAATCGGCACTGTCCTGCATACGCTGGTGCCATTCCGCCACCCGTGTCCGCTCCCGGTGCAGGGACGCCAGCGCAGTCTGCGCCTGGGCCCGGGCTATCTTGTCGGCCCCATCCCAGCCCTCCTGCAGGCGATTCTCCAGGGTTGCGGCACGGGCATCGAGGGTGCCGAGCACGTCCTCGATGTTCATCATCAACCGTTCCCGCCGCTCGGCGGTGAAATCCGACAGCTCCTGATTGAGGCTCTGAACTTCCTGCCGCAATGACTCTACGGTCGCCTCGCCGTCATCCTCCGCGGCCTGTGCCAGTGGCATCACCATAGCCAGCAGCAGGGCACTGGCCTGAAATCGCAATGGGAATCGCACTATCTAATACCTCTTCTGAATAAAAATTGAAAATTCCAGTCCTCTTAGGAAACGATACCCAACCAAGAACAACGACAGGAGGCTAAAGCCTGTTGATCACTTTACCCTGTTGGTGCAACCAACGTCTCCAGTCCAAATCCAACATACTGACCCCGCCAATGTAATTATCATCCACCAGGTAATACGCAAGGGTACGATCACCCCGGTTAAAATTGTGCATCAGCCGCACCACAAAGTTACGGCGGGTCGGCTTGGAAAGTAGGAAACCAAGGAACTGGCCGGCCTGGGCCCGCAGGCTGCTGGCCCCCGACATATCTGCATGTCGCCACTTATTGCTGGGTAGTTTCAAAAACTGTTCGATGCCCGTCAAACGGCCCTGTTCACGGGCCTGAGCGACAACCCGCCGGTTGTCCTCGTGACGCTGAAAATACAAACCCGTTTGATCACGCTCCAGCACCTCCATCTGCTCGGCAAGCCCTTCATTCAACCAGGCTGGCGCATAGGGAACGATGGTATCGACGACCGCGTGACTCACCTCGTGCTTGATCGTTTTGAAGGTGCGGCTTCTGTTTTTCTGCACATAAACGACTATCTGATGTTCTGACGATATATACACGCCGTACGACGCAACCGCCATGCCTTTTTTCTTGCGAACAAGGTAGTTCCGGTACTCAGTTCTATCCTTCAAAATCAATATATTAACGGGCACTGTCCTGTACATGTCAAAGGACATCACACGATCAAAAAACTCATAGACATTGTTCACGCCGTCAACAATCTGCCGGCTCTCCTCGTCGCTCAACTCCACATCGACTGCTTTAATCCTGATATCAAAACGCGACCATTTCGACGCGCCTGGCTTCACGTTGACCACTTCCTGATCAACGCTGCGGTCTTCCCGGTCACTGAAATGAACCTTCCCGTCTTCATCAACCCATTTATAAATCTTTGCATAACTTATGTTTGCAGCGATCATAAAGAGCGAAAACACAAGGACTGGATGTACGGCTTTCCTTAACCTTTTAAACATTGCGCTTCACCCGGAGCCGCCCGGCTCGGGCTTCTCCTCATCAAGCCAGGTACCGCAATATTTACAGTAGTTGGCGTCGGTTTCATGCCGATGTTTACCGCATCCCGGGCAGGCTTCATCGGAATAACGTTCCGCACGCAGGGTGCGAATAACTTCCGCGGAAAAAACGCCGACGGGAAGCGCAATAATCGAGTAGCCCGTCAACATGATCATCATGGAAATAAACTGCCCCCAGGGCGTAACCGGCGTTATATCGCCATAGCCCACCGTCGTCAGTGTCACGATTCCCCAGTAAATGGATATAGGAATACTGGTAAAGCCCGCTTCGGCCGGCTCAATGAGATAGAGAAGCGAAGAGAAGATGGTCACGAGCATCAGCACTGTGAACAGAAAAAGCAGGATCTGGGCCCGACTGCGAAGCAGTGCGTCCAGCAGCAGCCGGCCCTCGCCCACTACCGTCATCATTTCCAGCACCCGGAACAGGCGCAAGGTACGCAGCAAGCGCAATACGACGAGAGTCTGCGTACCCGGGAACAAAAGTGCCAGCCAGGTTGGCATGACTGCCAAAACATCAATAACCCCGTAAAAGCTTTTCAGATAGAGCTTCGGCTTCTCCAAACAATAAATACGCAGGCCGAGTTCAAGAGTGAACAGCAGCGTTACACCCCATTCCAGCGCATAAAAGAGCTCACCGAAGCGGGCATGATATTCCGGAACACTGTCCAGAAGAATAATCCCGACGCTGAGAAATATCAGCAAAGCCAAAAAAACATCAAAGCCTTTGGCCAAGCGGGTGTCTGATTCAAAAATGATTTGAAACAGACGCTTTTTGATTCCCAGGCTGCCCGGTTTTTCTGTCGCCATCTACGCTGCCTCTTTACCTGTCATTCAACATCCCGGGATTCCGATGGACTTACAGATACCGGCCGCCGGCACCAATCGCCACCACGATCAGCCCAAGAATCAGGTTGGCGCCTACCAGCTTGCGGATCTGTCCCACCTGGCGCCCGCCTTCCTGGGGGTCCTGGTTGGCAACGGCCTGCTTCAGCCGCCGGAAGGGGGCAAAATAGACGTGAAAATAGATCAGGATCATCACAATCCCCAGCCCCTGCATGACGTGGATATGCCAGCCGGCACCCGCCATGCCACCGAACACGCTGAAGATCATCCAGTAACCGGTCACCAGCAACAGGATCACGGCCGCCCATACCCACCGGAAAAACCGGGACAGGGTGTGACACCAGAGCACGCCCCGCTGCGATGCCTCAATCACCTCAACCACCGCCGGCCGCATGGCCATGTAGGCGAAAAACATACCGCCAACCCAGATAACGGCAGAGAGAACATGCAGTGCGACAGCCAGACTCATAAAGCGATTCCCGAATGAAAAATGTGTGTGATGAGGATAAGCTTCATTCCGCCTCAAAACCAGTGTGACACCACGGCGGTGATATCCTCGAAAACGCCGGCGCCGAGTTCCTCGGCCCTCTCGCGATCGGACTCCCGGTACTTGCCGGTTTTCACCAGCGCCGCCTCAAGCCCGGCCTTCCGGGCGCCGCCAATATCCGCTTCCACATCATCGCCGATCATCAGGCAATCGCCCGGCGCCAATCCCATGCTGTCACAGGCCTCATGGAACATGGCTTCGCCAGGCTTGCCAATGATGGTGGCCTCCACCCCGGCCGCATACTCCAGGGCGCGAATGAAAGGGCCGGCATCCAGGTGCAGGCCGTCGGATTGCTTGAAGTAACGGTTCATGCCCACCGCCAGCAGGGGGACGCCCTCCATCAGTAAACCGAAGGCCTGATCCAGCCGGCGATAATCGAAGCGTTCACCCGCGTCACAGACCACGACCGCATCGGCATCCGAGAACGGCGCCGATTCGAATTCCTCCTCGACGTCGGGATGCACCAACAGCCAGGGTTTCAGATTCCGGGCCTTCAGGTAGCGTGCAACAGCGGCCGGAGCCGTGAGCACCTCCTCCTCAGTGGACTCGAACCCCAATTCCCGAAGCTGCTCCAGCACAGCCCGGGAGGGCTTGCGAGACGTATTGGTGAGAAAACGGACGGGCACGCCGGCCGCGCGTACCCGGGCAATGGCATCCCGCGCGCCGGTCACCGCCTCACCGTCTTCGTGAAGCACACCGGAAATGTCGATACAGAGTCCCTTGGGCTGTGGCATGGCGTTTTGATCTCCTCCGGTTGACCGCTGCTTACTTCATCGAGCTTATCCGGGTACGCCGCCAGGGGATAGGCCACCTGCTTGACCTCAGCCAAGCGGGTGCGGGGCTTGACGGCTTAACCAACCACACATTAGCCTTTCACCCAATGGAATGACTACCCTCGAACGGAATCAACTATGAATCACCTCACCAGACTCGGCGTGGTCCTCACGCTTTGCTTCGCCACAAAGGCTTGCTCTGCGTCCGAGCTCAAACAACTTCCCGCTGTTCAACAGCGAGACGCTGGCGCCAGCATCACCGTAAACAGAGTTGGCCACCCAATTGATTTGCCATTAGCAACGTTGGCGGGCGCCACTTTCGTAGGTAGTAATGGTGAACTGATTCTATACAACGACAACAAAGGATTGTACGCGTCTGTCGTCACTCCCGAAGATTGGGGAAATCCCCCCATTCAAATGAACACGGCGCCCAAACTGATCTTCAATCGGGAGGTAGATGTTGTAAAAGATGCCACCTTTCGTGAGGAGCTCAAAGGCATTATCCGAATCATATTAGAACCCGCCGACCAGAAGGAGCTAAGGATTGTGCAGGTTGGTGAGATTACGGCATATATTGCTTTCAACCCGGAAAAAACAACCATCATGCTCACCTCTCCCAACAAACCTGACCTGTTCAGCCAACTGGTACTGGATGGCTTCAGCTGGGAAGAAATCGAAGAGGAAGTTCTGAAAGGAATCAAGGGAAACTGACATGCTATCCAGACAGGAAAAGGAAGACCTGATGACCGTTATCGATATTCTTTTCGATGACAACCAGTTACGCGCCGTTAAGAAAAGCTTCAACGAAAGGACGCTCGAACTGGTCGAACAAGCAATGGAAGAGCTCGTCAAATGCAACGCCAACATGAAAGAACTGGTCATGGGGCTAACGATGGGACTGTCGGTGTTCACTCGTGGTTGGCTCAAACAGTCCCTCGATAAAGTTGCTCAAGCCCTCCGAGATAAACGACTACAATTTGATGGTATGGCTTGCAGGAATCAGGTCGCGGCAAATTTCGTTCGGCCGATTTACCTATCGGCATTTTAGGTAATCGGTCAGAGGTGGTTATGGCAGAAGCCCCCCTAAGAGACCTTGAGCTTATGATCAAAGCATTTGCCGTATCCAACTACCGCAGCCTGAAAAACATTGTCTCTCCCCTATCTGGCCTCAACGTAGTTACCGGGCCCAACGGCTGTGGCAAATCCAACCTGTACAAGTCACTGCGATTGCTGGCTGAAACCGCGAAAGGCAACCTGATCTCATCGATTGCGCAGGAAGGCGGGCTCGATTACACCTTCTGGGCCGGGCCCGAGAAATTCACCAAAGGCATGAAAGACGGCTCCTCTCCCGTTCAGGGCTCTGCCAAAACACAAAACACCCGCCTAAGGCTGGGCTTTGTGGGCGAAGACTTCGGTTACGCCATCTCATTGGGGATGCCGGCACCGCAGGGATATGCAGGTTACCAAGACCCGTCCATGTTCCAGTTCGACCCCGAGATAAAGCGTGAATGCATCTGGGCTGGTGACGTCTGCCGACCCAGCAGCTGCCTGATCGACCGGGTCGGGCCGGTGGTGAAAGTGCGCTCCGGTCGCAAGTGGGAGGTCTATAACGCCCACCTCAATAGCTACGAAAGCATCCTGAACGAAATCAGTGATCCAGTTGCCGTACCTGAGGTCCATGCCGTCCGGCAAACCATCCGCAACTGGCGCTTCTACGACCAGTTCAGAACCGACCCTCACTCCATCATCCGCACACCGCAGATCGGTACACGAACCCCGGTGCTTGATCACGACGGCCATAGCCTGGTGGCCGCACTGCGAACCATACACGAGATTGGCGACCGGCAAGCCTTGTACGAAGCGATTGAGGATGCGTTTCCCGGTGCAACCATCAATTTTGAGGCGGACTCCGGAAACCGCTTCCTGTTGCAGTTTCTACAGGATGGGCTCTTGCGCCCCTTAAACCAGGCGGAACTATCAGACGGCACGCTTCGCTACCTGTTGTTGGTGGCAGCGTTGCTCACGCCCAGACCACCCTCCCTGCTGGTGTTAAATGAGCCGGAAACCAGCCTGCACCCGGATTTGCTTCCGGCCCTGGGGCGCCTGATCATCCGTGCATCGCGGGAAACCCAGGTTTGGGTGGTTTCCCACGCGCCACGCCTGGTTGCCACTCTGGAAGGGGATGGTGACTGCAACTCTATTGCGTTGAATAAGGATCTTGGCGAGACGGTTATTCTGGGGCAGGGATTGTTGGATGAGCCGCCTTGGCAGTGGGCGGATTAAGAAGAGCCCTATTCATGACCATCGACCGTGAACGCCTTGCAGCCCTTGCTGCGGAACCCCACTTTTACCAGGGCAAGTATCGAAACCTGGAACGCGTAGAGCAGCATGGCCTGGGGGATTTCCTGCGCTGGCAACTCGCCCCCGGCCGCCGTTTCCCACAGGGTAAACGCTACACGCTGCTGCGTCCGGATGGCCACTTGCTGATGAATCCGCCGACAGCGCCGCAGCTGACCTGGCTGGGGCATGCGTCATTCCTGTTCCAGTATCGGGGCCTGAACGTGCTGACCGACCCGGTGTTGTCGGACCGCGCCAGTCCCTTCCGGTTAATCGGGCCGAAGCGGTTCACGCCCCCCGCCCTGACGGTGGCGGACATGCCGCCAATCGACCTGGTGCTGATTTCCCACAATCACTACGACCATCTCGACGAAGCAACGGTGCGCCAGCTGCACCGACGTTTTGGGGCTGACCTGTGCTTCTGTATTCCCATGGGACTGCGACGCTGGTTCGAGAAGCGCGGCATCCACAACCTGGTGGAGCTGGACTGGTGGCAATCAACGTCCCTGACCGACGAAAACGAAGTGTTCTGCCTGCCGGCCCAACACTTCAGCGGACGAACCGCCACGGACACCAACACCTCGCTGTGGTGTAGCTGGCTCCTGGAAATGGACGGCTTTCGGTTCTATTTCGGCGGTGATACCGGCTATGGTCAGGTGTTTCGCGACATTGGCGAGCTGTTTTCCCCCATTGACCTGGCGCTGCTCCCCATAGGCGCATACGACCCGCGCTGGTTCATGGCCCCGGTGCACGTGGCACCCGAAGAGGCGGTCAGGATTCACCAGGATATTGGCGCTCGCCAGTCTGTTGCCATGCACTGGGGCACGTTCGTGTTAACCGATGAACCCATGGACGAGCCACCCCGGCGACTGCGGTTGGCATTGGAGAGACAGGGCATCAGTGAGTCGGCGTTCCGGATAATGCAACATGGGGAAGTGTGGACGCCGCTGTCCATGCTTCAGCCTCGCCAATAAGCCTTGCTGCGCTCATCCATCGGAAAGAAATGCTCGATCCGCAAATTCTGAGCGGTGACATCCAGGGGCGTGCCGATGGTTGCGATGGTGGAAAAGATTCTGAGCTGTTGGTCCCCCAGATTCAGAGTAAACGGAATCGCCGGGTAGTCCAGGTGTTCCACCACGTGGCTTTTCCAGTTTTGCGGGACGCCGGGCACAGTCAGTGCCTGTTCCAGCAATCGGTTAGGCTGATCCCGAAAGGGGCCTGCAAGATGCTCATGGTAGACACGTTGCAGCATGTGGCAGGCGATATTCTCCCAATCGCCCACAAAGAGTTTCATGCCGTGGTCATCCAGCAGCGACAGCAGAAAGTTTGGCCGGGCCGGAAACTGAGCACCCAGCTCCACCATTCTTACCATCATCTCCTGCATGGCCTGGTTGGCCATCACCAGATAATACTCGTGGTCGAACACCACCGCCGGGTACGGCAGGTGCCCCTGCAACAGGTGTTCAAGCGCTTCCTTGATCATGGCCATGCCGGGCGCGCTCAAATCCTGATCGGAGTAGACCTGGCTGTAACCCGCCGAAGACAGCAGGCGGTTGGTCCCGGCCAGGTCCGCTTGCAGCATCTGCGCTAAATGCAGAACCATGCCTTTGCTGGGCTTGCTTCGGCCTGTTTCCAGAAAGCTGATGTGTTTTGCCGACACCTCGCATTCAAGGGCGAAATCCATCTGGCTCAACCGTTTACCCTGCCGCATTTCTCTAAAAAGCGTACCGAAGGCGCTCATCCTATTTCCTGTGAATGTCCGAGTGTTCAGCGATTGTCGCCCTAGAGGGTAGTCTGCACCATTACCTCACAGGTAATTGAGCTTATCACCGCCCGGGTAGAAGCTTTGTAGCGTAGTCAAACACATTGCGAAACCCGATTGAGGTGATCCCATGAAAAACCTAGTCCGTCGATTCAGTGTGAAGCAAATCCTCCTGAGCGATGTATTCCTCTCCACGCCCCTGGCGTTGGCTCTGATTCTGGCCGCTGAGCCGATTGCCCAGTGGGCGGGAGGCCCCGGCGCGACCTTTTACCTGGTGGTTGGCATTGTAATGCTGCTGTGGTGCGTGGATATGGTCGCCATGGCCATCAATGAGCGGTGGCAAGAGAAGTACCTGAACCTGATGATTGCTGCCGATGTTACCTGGAGCCTGCTGTCCCTTGACCTGATGGTGTGGTTTGCGGCAAGTCTGCAGCCCCTGGGTTGGGTGCTGTTCGCCCTGAACGTGCTGGTTCCGCTGGACATGGCATGGATGAAACGGGTTGCTGGCAGTAAGCCGCAACAGCCGGCGTTCGGATAATGATTCAGCCTCCGAGCTGATCGCGTGTGGCTGTGCGTGTCCCGCCAGCCACACAGGCGATCGAAGCGGCCTCCCCCTTCAAAAGCCTTATACTTCATTCGCCTTCCGGTAGTGACCCTGATAATCAAAAATCCGTTCCTGCACCTGCCAATAGTGCTTCTGCTTCCGGGCAATCACAAAATCCGGCGCCGGCAACAAGACCTCTATCTCAAGCACCTCACCAACCCTGCTGAACTCTTTCGGAGCCTGCCCATTCGCGAAACGACGCCCGAACAGCTTGTTAAAGACATTACGCTGAGCCGGCCTGCTGAAATCAAACGACTCGCTGAGTTCCTCCCCATCTTCACCGTGATAGGTGATCCTCAGTTTGCTCTCACCGCCACTTAACGAGACCCCGGCGCAACGGATCACCATGGCATCCTTGAGTTTCAGCGCATCTCTTAGCTGATCATCCGGATCGATGATGGCTTTGTGGCACTGATGACAGTTACGGGCCGCAATATCGTTCTCGCCACCGCAGTGCGGGCACTCCTTGAACCGAAAACGGTAATCGCACTGTTGAGGGCGCCCCTTCTGCACGTCAGGTTTATCCTCTTCAGCAGACCCAAGCAGCCCCTGACAACGGCGTCCGTAGTGCTCAATCACACCGCCGTCGCTGTCGGTTATGCCCCAGAAGATATTGGCAAAACCACAGCCCGGGCAGAACACCTGCACCGGTTCACTGTCGAGGTTCGGTTTCGGCTCCCCTACTTCCGGGTGATGCAGGTTCACATGGTTGCCCGCGTAATCAATCACTAGGCAATCCTGCTTACCTTCGTCCAGACGAAGACCGCGGCCCACGATCTGCTGATACAGGCTGACCGACTGGGTAGGACGCAGAATGGCGATAAAGTCCACATGGGGCGCATCAAAGCCCGTGGTGAGCACGGACACATTCACCAGATACTTTAACTGCCGCTGCTTGAAGCGCTGAATCAGCAACGCCCGTTCGGTCAGATCGGTCGCGCCGGTTACCAGGGCGGTCTGGTGGTCCGGCAGATAGCCGGTGATCTCCCGCGCATGATCCACCGTTGCAGCAAAGATCATCACCCCCTTACGCTCAACCGCGAGCTCCATCACCTGCTCAATGATGGCCCGCGTCACACGCTTATGTTTGCTCAGCAGCTGGTTGACGTCTTTCTCGGCGTATTCGCCAAAGCGATCCTGAGACAACGCGGAGAAATCGTATTGCGCCACCGCCGCGTTCACCAACTCAGGCCTGGTGAGATACCCGCGATTGATCATATAGCTCAACGGCAGTTCGTAAATGCAGTGCTGAAAGGGCTTGCCCTCTTCACTACGAACAAAGCCCCGGTAGTGGTAGCGATAGATCCAGCCCATGGCCAACCGATAGGGGGTGGCGGTTAGCCCGAGCACCTTGAGGGAGTCATTCTGCTGCCGCAGCAGCTCGATGATCCTTTGATACTGACTGGTTTCATCGCCACTGACCCGATGGCACTCATCGATGATGATCAACGAGTATTCATCCCTGAACTGATCCAGATTCGCGGATACCGACTGCACACTGGCGAAGGTCACCTGATGCCGGCTTTCCTTACGTTTCAGCCCGGCGGAGAAAACGCCGCCCATTAACCCATAACTCTGGTATTTGGCGTGATTCTGCTCCACCAGCTCTTTGACGTGGGTCAGCACCAGAATCTTGCGGCGGGCAAGACGGGCCAGCTCGGCAATGACCAGGCTTTTACCCGCACCGGTTGGCAGCACGATGACGGCAGAATCATCCGATTGGCGAAAATGCCTCAACGTGGCATCGACCGCTTCCTGCTGGTAAGGCCGCAGCGTGAAAGGCGCATTCATGTTGCAGGGCTTGATCGATCAATGATGCCCACCCGGCCCATGGGCATGGCCGTGCGCAATCTCTTCCGCATCTGCATCCCGCACTTCGATGACTTCGATATCGAAGGTCAGGGTTTTACCGGCCATCGGATGGTTGGTATCGACATCGGCAAACTTGAGGCCGACCTTGGCGACCACAACATGACGCGGGCCCTGCTCGGTTTGCACCTGGGCGACCATGCCGGCCTTCCAGCGTTTGGCACCCATCAAATGCTTGACCGGCACACGCTGCACGGCGTCGGCCTTGCGCGGACCATAGGCTTTATCCGGAGTGACGGTGACGCTGAACGTATCGCCGGCCTCGCGACCTTCCAGGGCTTCTTCCAGCCCTTTAATAATGCCGCCGTGGCCATGCAGGTAGGCGTTCGGCTCGCCACCACGGGAGTTTTCAACAACGTTGCCTTGTTCATCACTGACGCTGTAGTGAAACAAGACCACCTGATTCTTTTCGATTGGCATAGAGTTCTCTGCGACGGTTCAAAGTTCGCCATTATAACCAGCAGCGGCGCCAGAAACGATGGTAAACACCGGCGCTCAACGGCCACGGCCCCCGTGCTTTATAGTCGCCGTCCAGGCCGCCTATCTAATATGCCGAGTTGATAAGCACAACTTCCTGAGCTTAGATTAAAAGATCATCCGGAATTCTGTATTTCGTGGCGCTTCAGTCTCCTTATCAACACAACGCCATTGAGAGAAGCGGCGATGAGACGCTCAGACAGGACGTTTGTTCCGTCTGAAACATCGTATGCGAAGGAGAAATCTATGAAAAAGCTACGTTCACTCGCCTTTTATGCCTTGATCACACCGGCCATAGCCCTGGGTTCAGCTGCTGTGCTCGCCCAAGAAGGCGGCAGTGGGGATAAGGATCTGGGAGAGCAGGATATGGACCAACATGCTGAACCTGAGGATCAGAACTCTGAGCTACACGAGGAGTCCACCAAGTCCAAATACAATACAGATGACGCAACTGGCACAAATGACCCGGAAACGAATAACCAGTCTGGCAAGCAGAAAAAGGAGGATCGGGAGTCTACTTCGGATAATGATATGGACGAGTAACCCTATCGGACCTGAGCTCAATACCCCTCGTGATAAAAGCCTGGGTGTGTCGAATTGACCGAGCCGGCAGTTCGATGATGTCACCCGCCACACCATCTTCGTTCACCTCCTGCAGCGGCGTGCGCAGGCTTAACCAGCTGTTCGGAAACCCTCACCAAACAGCCCAACGCCGCAGCCCTCACAGTAGTTTTTTGAGTAAGAAACCCTGAGCGCAGAGGGCTCAAACTTTTTCCGACAGCTATAACAACTAGGCTTAATCATCTCGGGCTCCGGGCAAAAACGACGGCGATTATGTTTCTTGTCCCAGTTTTCTGAAGGGCTAAAAAATACAGATTCAGACTTTACAAATTAATAATCCTCGACAAAGCTGAACTCGCTGGAAGCCAAGGCAGGGACGTCGCTGAAGCAAGCGCATCCTGCTGGCAAGCTTTGTAAAAAAATGGATGCAGGCTAGTCTTCTTATCCCTCACCAAGGGCGTAGCGAAGTCCTGATTGACAAGGTTGTCTTGCCCTCAGTGACGTGGTCATACACGGGCCCGGTTGTATTGTCTGACGAGTCTACCCTGGTGGGTAACGATGACACGGATGCTGCTGATACAACAAGAAAGGACCCACCATGTCAGAGGAACTGCGGTTACGCATTGACCCCAAAGAAAGCATCGACACCCAGGAAGCAGAATCTCTTCAGGTACGCATTACCTACCAAAC
This sequence comes from Marinobacter alkalisoli, assembly GCF_045449855.1. Taxonomy (NCBI): domain Bacteria; kingdom Pseudomonadati; phylum Pseudomonadota; class Gammaproteobacteria; order Pseudomonadales; family Marinobacteraceae; genus Marinobacter; species Marinobacter alkalisoli. The sequence goes on from NZ_JBJJLC010000025.1 coordinate 242,189, forward strand.
GCCCGGTAAAGCCGAAGAAGAGCAAAGCATTGGGCACCCTGCCAGTGAAACCGTTCGCCTGGACAGGCATGCTCGTGCCGAAACAACGATTCAGCCAATTGCCGTTAACAGGCCCATCAACGCCATTCTCGAGAATCGACAGGGGCTGGAGATTTCAGATCTCGGGACTATCTCCCCGGACACCGAATCTGATTCGTCTACCGCAAAACTGGTGATTACGGCAACGGTTCTCAAACAGGCCCTGGCGCGCCTGACCCCGGACGAGCAACCGGTACTGATGCGTTCCGGCCGGTTTGTCCGCCTGGGACAGCCCGACCAGCGCTTCGACAAATATACGCTCAGCGTTGATCTGATAGACACCCCGGCAAAGCATGACGCGCTCAAGGCTCTGCTTCAGCAATCCGAAGATGAAACCCTACAAACCAACGCCAGCCAGCTTGCCCTGGTGCCGGAGACGGCTGACCAGCTTGGCGCGCTGTCTTTAACTGCCGCAGACCTGAAGTTCGACGGTAGCTTTCATATCAAACGCCCGTTCAGTCCCGGCAGCGAGGCGCCGGGTTGGGCCTGGATGCTGAATGGCCCTGAACTGATCATTGGCTACAGAGAAGACAGTTCCCTGCGCCTGCCACAAAGCGACCTTCGGCTAATACTACCGTGGAGCGAGACTCAAAAAGACGGTGCGGAAGGCAGCGGGCCTGACCCGGCAAAAGGCGAAAAGAATCCTCCCCATGACGTGGATGAGGACAGCCTTCTGAATGAGCCGGACATGTTCAGTGATGACCCTGGCTCTTTCTGCAAACCGTTCAGCAATCCGGCCCGAATTCTGGGGGAACGGCGTTTTCATACGGTTTTCCGGGTCGAGCAACCCGAAATTGAGTCCACCTCCAACACAAAACCGGATTATAAAGGGCTGATGCATCCCAAAGATGCCAGTCAGCCAATGGTGCTGATGAATGCCATGGTGGCTGAAACCGGCGCTGAAACGCGCAATATGGAGTCCGACCTTCCGAGAATCCACAACTTTGCAGGCAGCATCAATCGCTTCCTTCCCCAGAACGGCGCAGCGTTGATACCGCCGGTAAAAGCGATCGACTTCCTGCCACTGCCAAAGGCCGCCTGGCTGAATCGCCGTCAACCGGTGGGCCCAGGCAACCCCATTGACTGGGACGGCGACTCCACCCAATACCAGGCGCTGTCGGTAGCCGGCGGACATATCATGGAATGGCGGGTGCAGTGGCGTTCAAACGGATATTCATTAGGAGATGTGGCACACACTCTGACCCTTGCCCCCCGCCAAACCCGCCGTATCGTCAAGATGGACTGGCGCCGTCGGGAGGAAAGCAGCCGTCGCGAGCGCAGCGGCTTCCGTGAGGAGGTCGCGCAAAGCACCTTTCGGGAGCGCGATTACAGCGACGCGGTGCGCTCCAACATGAACGAATGGAGCAAAGGCGGCAGCAAGTCGCAAACCACCGGTGCGGCCGGGGGCATCGGCTTTGCCATGGGACCAGTGGTAATAGGCGGTGGCGCCTCCCATGGTCGTGCCAGCTCTAGCAGTTGGCAGAAGGGCGGGCGCAGCGTGGCCGCCGCAGAAGAACAGAGCCTGCGGGATGCGGTTCGCCAGTACGGGGATTCCCTTCGACAGTTCGAGAGCACCGTGGTGAATGAGGTCAGCCAGGAGGAAACGGTCGAAGGTGTATCAGAAGTGGTACGCAACCCTAATTACTGCCATTCCCTGACGGTGATCTACCACGAAATTCTTCGCCATATGCGGGTCGACACGGTTCTGGCGGGGGTTCGGGAATGTCTGTTCGTACCTTTTTCAATCCGGCCATTCACCCTGCCCCGTCTTGCCCGGTGGCGGGATGTGTTCGAAGACTACCTGAAAAAACCGGAACTTCGCTGGGCCCTGAAATACGCCGACGATATTGCCAACAACTGGAACGGCGTGGACGAACCGCCCGATGGTTCCCGGATGTCCCAGAAGCTGGAAAGCCTGTCCGGGTCGATCTACATCAAACTGGGCATCGAGCGGCCAAGAGACGAAGTGGTATCCGAAGATATTGATGACCAGCTTAAAGAAGAAGGAGCCGTCGGTGAAAAAGTGACCACAAAAGTCTGGCAGGCCTATGCCGGCATTCTGCCCTTCCCCGTGGGCCAGATCGTCGCCCGCATCCGGGATTACAGCGCCGCCCAGCGTGACGCCTACTTCCAGCGGGAAATTGCGCCCGGCATGGCCCGGCGCTGGTGTGACCGGCTGGAAATCGAGAGTGACAACGGCGCACTGGAAGGCGCCGACTTTACCCTGGTCGGGGAATACCGGTTTAACCGGACAGTTCGGGTGGACTTCACGGTTCCTGCTGATGCCCTGGAGGATACTTCCCGGGAGGACATTACCAGACTGATTTTCTCGGCAGCCGAGGACCTGCCCAAGGGGTCGGTTGCCAACGTGACCAGTGCCACTGTCGAATTCCATACTGCACATTACCATCGCCGTGTCAGAGCCGCGCGGGGCACCCATGACCTGATCGCCCCGCCCGCCTACGACGACGATTCATCCCGCCCGGCGGCTTCCGAGAGCGCAACGCTGTCTTTCAAGCCGACAAACTGGGAGAAACAGAACCCCAGAGACGAAGCTGAGAAAGCCATCGAAAAGGTTCTGGGGCACATCAACGATAATCTGCACTATTACCACAAGGTGCTCTGGTGGACGATGGACCGGGACGAGCTTTATATGCTCCTTGACGGGTTTGCCATCTCCTCCAGTGACCGGCGCTCGATTGCCTCGGTGGTGGAGCGGGAGCCCATTGCCATACTGGGTAATTCACTGGTGTTCAAAGTGGCTGCTGGCGCCTTCCTGGGCATCAATGGCCATGAAAGCTATCAGGAGGCATTTGACTACTACAAAGGTGAAGGCGCGCCGGCGACACCCATGCGTGTAAGCCTGCCGACTGACGGGCTATACGCCCAGGCCATCATGGATCAATGCGAGGCCTGCGAGGAGCACGAAGGCTCCACCGACTGGGTGCTGAATGACGAAGATCCGGCACTGGCGGATTTCCCCAGCAACTTCTTTGATTCGCGCCGCAGCCAGCCCCAGAACATGACGCCATCGCAGATGCCGGATTCCATCATTAACCTGCATAACGCTCCCGCAGCGCCTGGGCCCCAAGGATTCAGCGATATTCTTAATACGCTGGGCAGCAACAACGCGTTCCGCGATATGGCTGGCCTGGAAGGCACTCAGGAAAACGCGCTGGGTGCCATGCAGTCGGCCTCAAATCTTGCCGGCCAGTTCGGCAATTTTGCGCTTCAGGCCCGCCTGGCCGACATCCAGGCAGAGCGGGATGCCGGCAAAAACTTTGATCGAAACCGGGCGGCCATTGACCGGGCCGTCGCCAAAGGATCGATGTCACAGGAGGATGGTGAACAGGCATTGCGGTCACAGGCTAATGAGATGGGACGCCAGCCATCAACAGGACTTTCCCGGGAATCACAGGATCTGGTCGAGCGCTTTGGATCCGATCGAAATGTGTCAGTTACAGAACAAACGCCGGACGGTGTCCGTTCAGTCAATGTCAGCGAACCAAGTCAGCTGATGCGATACGGTGTTGCCGATGCCAGCGGTGGGGCAGCCCCAGCCGTTCCCGCAGAGGAGCGGGACTATGAACCGCTTTCCGACCGATTTATCGTAGCCGACGATCACGCCTATCTGCGGGATCCTGAAGACGATTTCAACCCTATCCTCGATAACGCTGATGAGCATGTGGTTCTGCCCAGGGCAGAGGTGGTTCTGTTGGCCCGTGACAAGGACATAGCGCAGGTGGGCCGGGTCGTCGAAGCCGTTGATCCGAACAATGCCAGCTCTCTGGGGTGGACGAAGTTCAGTAACCTTGCGCAACTTGGTCACGGCGATGAGCAGGAATTCGACGTCATCGCGGATCGGGTCAGCAATCGAGACAGCGAATCCTTCCGCGATTACATCGATTACATTGCCTATCGGAACGACTACTTCGGCTCTCTTGATACCTATCTGGAAAAGCAGACACTTGCGGATGCCGAATACGATCAGCTTACCCGCGGGGAACGCCAGCGCATCGGCACTGCCAATGACACCCCTGAGTCCAGAAAGATTCTCTACCGTTGGCTGCGCGAAGCCTTTCACCGCCAAGGCATCAGCGATCCACTGGACGTCATCCGCAACGGATTGACTCAGGACATGCGCGATAAGCTGGATGCCATTCGCGACGCCTACGCGCCAGAGACATTCTCGGTGTCACAGGTTCTGGTTGTCAGGCCCAAGAAAAAGTACGGCCGATACCGGTTGGGAACATTGAGTAATCATGCAACCGGTACCGCTGTGGATATCACGCCACAGGATGCCAACCCGCAGATCCGCTCGGAGTCCTGGTCCCTGATCGAAACACTTGCGCAGAAGACGGTTGACCGTTCACGCGCTCGTTGGCTTCGGGAGCCCGGCAAGCTTTGGGATGATGTCAAAGCTCTCAACGACGCTTATAAAGCAAAGCTGGAAGAGCGCGTTGACGACGGCGAGCAGCTGAGCGACATTCTCAGCGGCCACAGCAGACTTCTGCGGGCGGCCCAAATTCATGGAGGCTTCTTCAATCTGCCTAGAGACCTCGTGGTCCTTTTCGCGCAACAGGACCTGATATGGGGCGTGACTTTCTCAAGCACGCCGGACCTTCATCACTTCGAGATAGCCTGATTCCAGGCGCTGACACCCGCTGACCTGAAAGGTCGGCGGGTGTTCGGCTGTCGGAGCCAGCGTTAAGTCAAAAGTCCATAAGGCCGCTCCAGAGCGGCAGTAGCTCGGGTATTCTTCCCACCTGGATATCAGCATGTCAGATAAATTTTAGTACGGGGCCACCCGTGTCGCGCTCAAAGAGGGGATGCCAAAAGGCAAATTTGATGGTGGTGCCATCAGTTTTAGAATGGAAGCGGCCTTTATCACCGCTTATGTGGGACAGCTTCAAGGTCGTTGCACCTGAAAGGTGTGCAAAGCTCCCAGCCTCATTCAAGCGGCGCGAGGAGATCCACTATCCTCACCAGCCTGCAAAGTCCATGTCATACCCAAAGCACGCCCAGCTTTGACAAGCGTTGTGATAGTTACACCAGTATCCTTCTCATCAAGAAGTCGGTTAACCACAGTTCGACTAGTATGCATTTTCTTGGCGAGTTGAGACTTGTTAACGCCGTTGTGCCCCATAGCCTGCTGGATCTGCCAGACAATTACTCGCTTCAGCGCCTCAGCTTCTACCTGTTCAAGTGTACCGTCGGATTCAAGCAGATCATCGAGAGAGCTGCCAACGTGCTTATGCTGTGTCATTTTCTTGCTCTCATTCAGACAAGATTCCACCGTCTTCAGGTCTGTTCCGATCACTGAACGGTCATCCTTATCCAGCCTTAGCAACCACTCTTTAACCGGCTCTCGACCATTGGCTGTTCTGTAAAATACGACTAACCATTTTCCTTGTCATACAACCCCTTCCTTGGAGAAAGCCAGTGTACCGAATTAGGTACATTTATGCCAGCCTATATCTTACCCCTCTGAGAATCAGCTCCTTCCGTCTTTTAGAAACTCTCCGAGATTTGCGCATTTGAAATTGTGTATTAACTGGTTGAAGAAAGAAGCCTCTACTCCGACTCTACAAGGTAGGGCTCTATAGCGGCTTTTAGCTCTGGAGAAGGAGTGTTGACTACCATTCTCTCTGAGACCACTTCATGCACAACCATCAGCGATACAGCTTCTTGGCCTAGTACATGGATCGTTACCATACTACCTAGCTACCAGACAAGCGGCCGCAATGACTTCGACAAATCAAAGCCCAATTGCTGCCGCAAACTCATTGCCTCCGGGGCCACAAGCAGCCACCCCAAGGCGCCAAGATTGGCCAGGACCGCCAGCCAGAAAACAAACTGATAGCTCCCCTTCCGTGTCTTGTGGCGAAAAACCTGCTGGGCCATCAGTGCACCGGGCCAGCCGCAACAAAGCTCGAAAAGGTGCAGCGTGTTCTCTGCGGTGCGTTGGCCACCCCGCTGCGCCGACCGTTTATCGATCCAATACATCACGAACAACACCAGACTCACCCCGCCGTAGGCAGCCAGGATCGAGACCGGCAGATAACCTTGTTGGAACAGCCCAGCCAGAATGGTGAAAAGTACCAGCACAACAGCAGCCGCCAGCCAGACTCCCGGAGCAATACTGGCGCCAACCTTTGCCGCCCCAGCATACTGGAACCGCCCTGCCCTCGGCCGGCCCTGAGCGTCCTTCGTGATGCTGTAAGTCACCTTGCGATTGGAAGCCGGCCGGCCCCGGCCTGCATAACTGCTGATATGAGCAAACACCCGTTCACCCCCGCCCTCCGGAGTAATGAAACCAAAGCCCTTGGCGTCATTCCATGCGGTGAGTAACCCTTTCTGATTCAATGCACTTCTCCCTTGGAACGGTAAGTCTCCTCAACCAAGAAGCGCTGATGAGGGCCACCGAGGATCCAGCCCTTCATGTTTTTGAGTAGATCTGTACAGGTTTTCTGAACCATCATGACCTGCCAGTCCAAAACCATAACAACAAGCCAGCAACCCCAAGAAGCACTGCAAAATGGATAGCCAGGTTCTTCTGGGTGGTTGGGGCGGGCTTTCTGGCGAAAGTGAAGTAGTCCTCGCCAAACAGCCCAACGCCGCAGTCCTCACAGTAGTTCTTTGAGTAATGAACCCTGAGCGCCGATGGCTCAAACTTTTTCCGACAGCTGTAACAACTAGGCTTAATCATTTCGGGCTCCGGGCACAACGACTGCGTACCATGTTTTCGTGCATCACATACAGTAAGATTATAATCACGCACCAAGCCAGACCCACTCTACTTTTGAACACCAAGCCCCGGGCCTATTTCTGTGAGCACCCTCCATCGACGTAAAAAAAGCCAAGCCAAGCCTGTTCGCAAAGGCCTACACCCGAGGAATCTACACAACCAGGGCTATGACTTCCCAGCGCTCGTAAAAAGCCACCCAGCACTGGCTCCCCATGTGAAACCGAACGCTCATGGCGACCTTTCCATCGATTTCGCAGACCCATTGGCAGTAAAAACCCTCAACGCCGCGTTATTAAACCGACACTACAACATTGCCGATTGGGATATTCCAGAGGGTGCGCTTTGCCCTCCCATCCCGGGCAGAGCCGACTATATCCATTACATGGCTGACCTGCTTGGGCTTGGGCCTGGGCCTGGGCCTGGGCCTGAACAGCCCAGCATCAAGCTGCTCGACATAGGGACGGGAGCCAATGGAATCTACCCGCTACTGGCCTGCCAGATTTACGGCTGGCAGTGTGTCGGTAGTGACATTAACACCCAGTCGCTTGAGAACGTAGCCACGATTATCGCCAACAACCCCACACTCAAAGACCGCTTCACGCTGCGCACGCAGCACGATAAAAACCATATCTTTGAAGGAATCATTCAAGCCGGGGAGTTCTTTGACGTCAGCGTATGCAACCCACCCTTCCATGCCTCACTCGATGAAGCACTTAAAGGTAACCAGCTTAAACGCAATAACCTTGCTCGTAGTCGCGGTAAACAGCGCGGTGAACAAAAAGCGAAAACCGACTCCCCCACTCTGAATTTTGGCGGGCTGGGCGCAGAGCTTTGGTGTAAGGGGGGTGAACAGCTGTTTCTGAAAAAGCTGATAAGAGAAAGCCAGGTGTATTCAACTCAATGCCGCTGGTTTACCAGCCTGGTTTCAAAAGCCGACAATGTTAAGCCTGCAAAGAAGTTAATTCGTAAACTCGGTGCCGTTGATAGTCGGGAAATAGAGATGAAGCAGGGAAACAAGATTACGAGGGTATTGGCCTGGACATTCATCTGAGCCGCTCCCGAGGTGGCGCATGGTTATGCGAAACCTACCCACAATCCGGGACAGATCTATTTTTCAGTAACGAGTACCGCAAAATGTCGCCACACCGACGAGCAACGCCCTAACGAATGCCCTGGGATTGCAGCCACTGGCTGATCTGGGCCTGGTTCATGGCGCCGCTCTGACGGGCGATTTCCCGGCCATTCTGGAACAGGATCATGGTGGGTATGCTGCGGATGCCGAATTGGCCGGACGGCCCAGGTGCCTGTTCGGTGTTGAGCTTGGCAAAACGCACTTTACCCCGCCACGCCTTTGAAGCCTGTTCGAACTGTGGCGCCATCATCTTGCAGGGACCACACCAACTGGCCCAGAAGTCCACCAGCACCGGTACATCGCTGCGCCCAGCGTGAGCCGCAAAGGTCTGCTCCGTCAGCTCCAGCACCTGATCGGGCCAGAGCGGTTGCTTGCAGGCACCGCAGTTGCCCCCGGCGGACAGCTTGTCGGCAGGTACGCGATTCACTTTGTGGCAATGGGGACACACGAGGTGTCGGGTATCGGTCATGGTTGATCGGCCTCTGACTGTCTAATGATTGCAATAATCAGGGCATATGGACGGAATTCAACCGAAACCGGGACAGTTCTATTTTCCAAAAAAGACTATTTCGGTAGGTGGTTCAGGGTCGAAAATAAAAAAGCCTTTCCGTTGGAGAAAGGCTTTTTGACGCGCACAGATCAAATTGCAGGCTTGTCGCGATTCAGCAGTTGCCCTTTTTCGCCTGGCCCGGTGGGCAGAAATGGCCACCAGACTTCCGGTAAGACCGGCGATCGTCGTAGTCATGACGACGGCGATCATGGTCGCGATCGTATTCTCTCTGATCTCTGGTGGTAATGGCTGTTCCGGTTGCCGCACCGACGGCACCGCCGAGAATAGCACCATCTCTTCCACCTACCTCGTTGCCGATGGCAGCCCCAATCGCTCCGCCAATACCTCCACCTAGAGCGGCGTCGGCTGTATCATCCGCAACGGCACCCAATGAGGTGGCACTCAGAGATAAAAAAACGAGCAGTGATTTCATTTTCATTGATGTAAATCCCATTGTTCAGGTGGTCTGACCTACCCACTATGACGGGAAGGAGACCATTTTCTCCATCGTCCCATCAGGCACGTGTCAGTTTTTTGAACCATTCGAGAATATCAGAAACACACGTGAAGCAACCTGTTAAATTTTATTTACATTTCAACATGTTAACAAAGTTTAAGAGATGCGCATTCCTTATGAATCGGACCTGAATAGGCATCCTAATATCAATTTGATTCAGTTTTAGGTACCATCCCGCGCCAATTTTTTATTAATTGAACGTTCAATTAAAAGGTGCGACATGCGAACGATATTCCTCTTGGCGATTTTTGCGTCGGCTGTGGTTGGACATAAGGCCCATGCAGCCGAGCAGTGTGACCAGGTACGATTCGGTATTGTGGATTGGACTGATGTTAAGGCGACCACCGCCGTGGCTTCTGAACTGTTGCAGGCGCTTGGCTACGAAGTGGATATTGCCAACCAATCCGTAATGGATACGTACGACGCCATGGCGAATGGCGATATCGACGTCTTTCTGGGCAACTGGATGCCGAGTATGGCACCCGTGGCAGATCCACTGATAAATGACCAGAAGGTAGAGCGGCTACGCCCCAACCTCAAAGGCGCAAAATACACCCTGGCTGTACCGCAGTATGTCTATGACGCCGGGCTCAAAAGCTTTTCTGATATCGCCAAGTTTAAAGATAAGTTTGATAACAGCGTGTACGGTCTGGAGAAAGGCAATGATGGTAATCAGCTAGTTCTCGACATGATCGATACCAACGCCTTTGGTTTAGGCCAGTTCAATTTGGTTGAGACATCGGAACGCATCATGTTGGCTCAAGTAAATGGCAAAATTCGTGATCAAAAGTGGATCGTGTTCCTGGCTTGGGCACCTCACCCAATGAACGAGCGATTTGATATCGCGTATTTGGAGGGTGGCGATGATTACTTTGGTCCGAACAAGGGTGATGCAACGGTTTACACCAATACCCGCGCCGGGTTCTCCGAAGAATGTGCGAATGTGGCCCAACTTCTGGAAAACCTGGAATTCTCATTGGCGATGGAAGGTGAGGTTATGGACATGATTATGAACCAGTTTGTTCCTCAAGACCGGGCGGCTCGCCATTGGATGAATCAAAACCCGGATGCAGTGGAAACGTGGCTGGAGGGCGTGACACATCGTGATGGCAGTCAGGCCGATGCCAAAGCCATAGCGCAATCCATGAAGCTGACTCTAAGCAACTAAATTATTCAGCAAGACTGCAAAAGCCCCACCGTGATGGCCAATTCGTCAGGTTTGTGGGACCCGAGACACTCTGAAAATAAATCTGTCCCGGTTTTCCTATCCTGACAGCGCATAGTCGATCGCCGCACACACCGCGGCAACCTGCGCGGCATTGCATTGCTCGGGGGTCACCCGGTCGCTGTCCGGGTAGACCTCGGTGGTGGCCCTGTAGCGGGCGTTGGTCATGCTGGTGCATAGGCCAAGCTGCGCCAGCGGATACTGAATAACGCCCCGAGCGACCGCCGGCGAGCCGAGGATCTCGCCATTGTCATCCGCCGGCGCGATGTGGGTGATCTTTTCCACCGCCTTGATCAACGCCTGCTGGAATTCCGGGTGCGGGCTCTCGGTGTCATCCACCAGGTAGAAGCCATCCGGAATTTCCCCCGGCTCAAACGGTTTGCCATCACGGGCCGCAAGCGCCGGGCGGAACTCGGTTTCGTCGGTATCGGTGGTCTCGTGCAGGTCGATGTGCAGCAGTATTGGCTCCTCTGTCGAAGCGACCAGCTGCATGAGCGCCACTGACTCCCCCGCCTGGCCGTCATCACCAAACGAGCGGTTTGGATCAATCGCGTTCGCGTTCCAGCGATGGATGCGTTCGTAAGCCCAGGGGCTGACGCAAGGCGCGACCAGCAGGTTTACACGACCGGCATAATCCGCTGCGCACTGTTCAACGAACTGCAGCGCCCCATGGACACCGCTGGTTTCATAGCCATGCACTCCGCCGGTAATCAGCACCACCGGCCGATCGGAACGCCAGTCGCGGCTGCGGATTGCCATCAGCGGATAAACGTCCGGGCCATATTCCAGGCGGCCATACTCTTGCACGTTAAAGCGCGAACGCAGGCGCTCGATCACGCTCAACACGTCGGACTCGTAACTGCGTTGACGAGTCTGCCGTGACAGCCACTCAGCACGTTCCGCGTCGCCCCAGGGAGTGCCGGGCGTACCGATTGGATAAGCCGCTGAAGCGGAGTTCATATCGTGGAAATACCGTCGATCTCGGTCACCGTTTTCGCATCCGCCCGCTCAATAATTTTCACGAGGGTGGATTGAATCGTTTCATCGTCCCGGGCATCACCGCCACTTACAAACGTTTGCTTCTGGGGCTCGGCGCCCTCTTCCTCAGTAAATGACACAACGACCTCGGTGGCTGAATCCGGCGCTTTACCAACGTTCGCTTTACCAAAGTACTCCAGCGAAACCAACGGATAGCCATGAAAGCCCTTCTTAACCTGCTTTGCAATACGCTTTTTTGCTTTATCCAAATGCATAATAAGGCCTTTCGCTGCGCTTTTTATCTGGGTGCCACATGAACATCCAGTTGATACCGTTCGCCAATTCTATGCCGTTCAATTCATCAAAAATAGATCTGTCCCGGTTTACCACGGATTTGATGTCGAGAATGAATTAACGGCACCGTAACCTCGTACTTCCACCAGTTTGCTATAGTGAATTTTTAATAATTTTGTCTGCCGTACTTGCAAGTTGCCCCCTTTTTTTCGTCTAACACTTTCGCAGTGTGAAGCTGTTGTGCACATGCCAATCATCCTTTGCCCGTTTCAAGGAAGAACGACCAGTGAAAACAGCGATACCGAAAGAGCGACCTTTTTCAGCTCAGTCCTCCCGCCTACCCGAGCCCGCAGAACCCCAAGAGATTGTTGTGTATCACTGGGGGCGCATCTTTGCTGCTCTCTTCGTATTGTTTCTGGTGGTGGGGGGCATAATATGGGGAGCCTTTGAGATCTTTGGCACCGGGGAACAAAAGGAAGCGCTGGTAGAGCATCAGAGCGTTGAGGCGCCCTCTCTCCCGTCGGTATATATCGACCAGCCCGCGTCCGAGCCTGCATCTATCCAGTTACCGAACACCGCAGCACGAGAAAAACCGGAAGTTGCCGAGCCGCCTGCCTCCATGTCCGAAACTGCCCCGGCAACCCCGTCGAGTGAATCCAGTGCAGAACCCGTCTCCCTTCCGGCGCCGACTGCCGGAGAATCCGAACCGTCCCCGGAAGATGCTACGTCCATCAAGCTACTTTCTGATCACTTGATCCGGGCGCAATTGAGTACGGGCCTGGAGGAAAAAGAGCCAATCGACGAAATCCCGAACGTTTTAAGGATGGACAGTGACGGACTGATTCGAATTTACCTGTTTACCGAAATCCAGGGCATGGAAGGCCAGCTGCACTTCCACGACTGGTACCTGGAGGACGAACGGATTGCACGGGTAGAAATCAGGCCGTCGGTTGACCCCATGCGAGCATCCTCAGCCAAGTATATCGACCGGCACATGTTGGGAGACTGGCGAGTTGAGGTGGTGACAGAGAAAGGCGAGCTTTTGGCCAAGGGGGCGTTTTCCGTCCTCCCTCAATAAGCTTCGTGGGGCTCGTCCCTCAGCCCAAGCAAAAATAAGTCTGTCCCGGTTTCCCCGGGGCGGACCCCGTAACGCGGATTCAATCGATGGACGTCCCGGGGATGCTGTTCAGAAGCTCAGCATTTGTGGGGTACTTCTCAAGCAGCTCAACCAGCTTTCTTGTGCCCTCTAGCGGTTTGAGACCGCTAAGTGCCCGGCGCAACGCTCTAATTTTGTCTAAATATTTCGGATCTAACAGCAGCTCTTCACGACGGGTACTGCTTTTCGAAATGTCCAGCGCGGGGAAGATTCGCTGATTCGCAACGTCTCTTGATAAAGCCAGCTCCATGTTCCCCGTGCCCTTAAATTCCTCAAATATAACCTGGTCCATACGGCTGCCGGTATCAACCAGAACGGTTGCCAAAATGGTAAGCGAGCCGCCATTTTCAAGGTTTCGTGCAGCGCCAAACAACCTCCGCGGGATCTCCATCGCTCGAGCATCAACCCCGCCAGACATAGTGCGACCGCTGCTCTTTCGCTCCGCATTATGCACACGCGAAAGCCTCGTGAGAGAATCAATCACAATCATCACGTTGTGACCCTCGCCTGCTTGTTGGCGGGCGATATCAAGAAGCTCATCGGCAACGCGAACGTGATGAGCATAGCTTTCATCCGAAGAAGAAGCGTGGACCTCAGCCGGGACGCTGCGCCTGAAATCAGTGACCTCTTCGGGTCGCTCATCGATCAATAGCGCGTAAAGTTTAATCTCGGGATACGCCTTTCCCACCGCCTGGCAAATATCTTTTAAAATCGTCGATTTTCCAGACCCCGGCGGTGCAACTATCAAACCCCGCTGCCCCATTCCAATCGGCGTGATCAAATCCATCGCACGCACTGTGAGCTTTTCTGAACCTGACTCCAAACGAATCCCCGGCGCTGGATTGATAGCCACACCGTTTAAAAAACGTTTTTGTGGGTCAGTCTCAACCTCAACCATAGCTTCGGCTTTCTCAGCCACTGGCTTGGCGTCTTTAATTGGTTTCCGGGTTAAACCTAATGTCTTTCTCGTCATGGGAGTTTGATAGCTCTTGTTTGATAGATATTTTTACCGGTCCGGTCACTGACCCGCAAAATGATTTACGAGGACTAGGCCTCGGGGCTTTCTCCAGTTAAAGAAACCCCGGATGAGAAAATAAATCTGTCCCGGTTTTCTCCAATACGCTTTTTTGCTTTATCCAAATGCATAATAAGGCCTGTCACGGGACGTGTTATATGGGTACCGGATCAAACCGGCAGTTCAATAATCTCACCTACCACACCGTCGTCACTCACCTGCAGGCGCCCCACCGTGATCGGCAGAGTAAACCGCCGGGGCCCGGCGCCACCTGGATTGAAGTAAAGCACATCGCCAATCCATTCATTACGGGGTTTGTGGGAATGGCCGGCAATGACCACGCGGTAACGGCCTTGCGGATCAAGATCGAGGGTTTTGACGTCGTGGAGCATGTAGAAAGCGTGGCCCAGGAATTCCAGCTCCTGAACATCAGGAAGGGTTGCTGCCCGGCCGGTTTTGTCGATATTGCCACGGATCGCAATCAAGGGGGCGATCGCCTCCAGCGCTTCCAGAACTTCGTCCCGCCCCACGTCACCGGCATGAAGGATCAGATCGGAGCCTTTCAAAACCTCCAGGGCTTCAGGACGCATTTTGCTGTGGGTGTCTGCGATCACTCCGATTTGCATGCCTACGCCCTCCTGACCAGGTTTTGCTTACTTCTACTAATATGCTCCGTTTCCAACCCCCGGCTCGAATCGTTCCCGCAGCCATGCCCTGATGTCGTCAGACTCGTACAGCCATCGCTCACTGCCATCATCCTGACGCATCTTCAGGCAGGGCACCTTGATCTGACCACCGCCGGCCTCCAACGCGGCACGGTGCTGCGGGTCATGCTGGGCATCTCTGGTTTCAATGTTCAGACCCAGCCGGGCGATTTCCTTGCGTACCTTGATGCAGAATGGGCAGGCCCTGAACTGGTACAGGGCGAGATCCTTGCTGGCCTCGTCGACGCGGGCCTGCTGTTCAGCGCTGCGGGTAACGCCCTTGGGCGTGCTGAGCTTTTCGCTGAGCAGCATGAACGGCGTCAGGACAAGGCGCAGGGCGCGGAAAAAATAACGAATAATGATTCTCATGGGTAACACTCAAACTCCGGATTGAAGGTAATCTACTGGGTGCCGGCACACGTGTACACCTCATTTCCGCTACTATCAAGATAAGTCGGTGTCAGAGGCACAGCCGCTATGGGACTGTCGATAAAGCAATCGGAGTTTACGACGGAAGAGTTTGACCGTTTTGCTGCCAAGGTGCGAACGGACCTTACCGCACTCACCCGCCTTCTGGACCGGCCCGGCTTTGGTGAGGGAGAATCTTCCATTGGTGCCGAGGTCGAGTTCTACATCGTAAACCCGGACCTGCGTGTTCAGCCGATCAACACAGAACTAGCCGCCAGCGTTCAGGATCCACAACTGACGGTTGAGCTCAACCGCTTCAATCTTGAATACAACCTCAGCCCCCAGGCCCTCAAGGGAGCCCCCTTTGCCAGAACCGAACAGGAACTGCTCAAGGCCATGCAGCGAATCAACCAGCACGCCGCACCACTGAATGGCGAACTGGTCCCCATCGGCATTCTACCCACTTTACGCCAGTCCGATATGGGCGCGAAGGTGATGACAGACGAACCCCGCTACCATGCGCTATCCAACGCATTGGTCCAGCAACGGGGCGAGCCCTTCAGCATTCATATCGGTGGCAATGACGTCATCAACCTGGAAGCGGACGACGTCACCATGGAAGGGGCGAACACCGCGTTCCAACTGCACTGGCGCGTTCCAGCCCAGCGCTTTGCAGACTATTTCAACGCGGTGCAGCTGGTGACGCCCATTGCGCTGGCTCTGGCCAGCAATTCGCCCAGCCTGTTCGGCCACCACCTCTGGGACGAAACCCGTATCGCCCTGTTCAAACAAGCCGTCGACAGCCGGTCGCCCAACCACAGAACCTGGAAACACCCGCCACGGGTCTATTACGGCAACGGCTGGGTACGCAGCGCCTGGGAGCTGTTTGCAGCTTCGGCATCCTTGTATCCCCCCATCCTTCCATTGATGTCGGAAGAAGATCCGATGGCTGTTATTGATCGGGGAGGCGTACCGGAACTGACCGAACTGCGACTGCACCATGGGACTACGTGGCCCTGGAACCGGGCCATCTTTGATCACAAAGAAGGCGGCCATCTGCGCATCGAGATTCGTTCCATGCCGGCCGGACCAACGGCCGTGGATATGTGCGCGAACGGGCTGTTCGTCATCGGAGCGGCGTTGGCGGTACTCGAGGATATCCGTCACCTGACGTCGATACTTCCCTTTCACTACACCGAACACAATTTCTATCGTGCCGCCAAATACGGCATCGGTGCAGACATCATCTGGCCGCACAAAGACCAGGTACAGTTACAGGATACCCCCCTGTTGAACGTTGCCCTTGACCTGCTACCGCGCGCCCGGGAAGCCTTGCAACGAACCGCTGTGGACGAGGCGGAGATCCACCGCCTGCTGGGAATCATCGAAGGCCGCATTCAAACCAGGATGACCGGCGCCCGATGGCAGCGACAGATCACCGAGTCTTTTTTCAGGTCCCAGACTACCGACGAGGCGTTCAAGAGTATGCTGTCTCTTTACATGGGCAATCAGAAGAAAAACACACCGCTGCACGAATGGACCTTGTCGCAATGAGCCACTCGAACACCCTTGATTATCTCAACAACCCGTCACCCCAGACCCTGGGCCGCTCGCCCCTGGAGTGGCTGAACCGGCTGCAACGGCCTACGGTGGTTCGCATTGCAGGCCGCGATCCTTCCAGGACCCGGGCCATGGCAACGCTGCTTCACGGCAACGAACCCTCAGGGCTGTTCGCGATTCACCGATGGTTACTGGAGCAGCACACCCCGGAGGTCAACCTACTGTTCCTTCTGGGCGGCGTCCTTCCCGCGAAAATCCCGCCGATATTGTCGCTGCGCCAACTGCCAGACGGGCGTGATCTGAACCGGTGCTTCAAAGAACCGTTTGAAGGAGAGGAAGGCGCAATTGCCGAGGCCATGCTGGCCGAGCTTCAGACAGCCAACCCCGAGTGCCTGCTGGACGTGCACAACACCTCAGGCACGGGCCCTGCCTTCGCTGTGACCATCACCAACGACGCTGCCCATCAAGCGCTGGCGTCGCTCTTTACTGACCGGCTGATCATGACGGATCTTCGCCTGGGTGCGCTTATGGAATATTCCGAGCAGGAGGTTCCCACGGTGACCATCGAGTGTGGCGGGTCTCAGGATGATCACGCACACGAACTGGCGTACGAAGGGCTTGTTCGATATGCCTCACAGCCAGACGTGCTAT
This sequence comes from Marinobacter alkalisoli, assembly GCF_045449855.1. Taxonomy (NCBI): domain Bacteria; kingdom Pseudomonadati; phylum Pseudomonadota; class Gammaproteobacteria; order Pseudomonadales; family Marinobacteraceae; genus Marinobacter; species Marinobacter alkalisoli. The sequence goes on from NZ_JBJJLC010000025.1 coordinate 259,205, forward strand.
CGCAGGAAAAAGCGGAATGGAACGTTGCTGTGCTGCGCAATCCGATTCGAGTGGAATTGGCACCCGATGCGACTATCGAGTACAGGTTAACGCCCAGTGGGCACGCGGACCTCACGTTTCCGCCCGACATCGAACACCGCAATTTCGGGATTGTGTCGCCGGATGAACCTCTCGGATGGGTTGGGCAAAAAGGCCTGGACGTTCTCACGGCGATCAGCCACAACCGGGCCGAGAACATGGAACAGGTGCTTCAAATCAGGGATGGGCGAATCTACGCTGCCCAGGCCCTCAAGGCCTTCATGATCACCACCAACCCGGTGATTGCGAAGAGTGATTGCCTGTTCTATGCAGTCAAAGCAACGGGCGATCCCATTTTCTAAACCATAGCGAGCCGCTTTTAATCGTAGATGGCCCGCTCTCTCGCATCTCGTTTTCGATCAGGGTCTTCCTGGCTTCTTGTGGCTGAAATGGCATCGATGTAGTCAGCGGGAACGCCTGTTTCTTTCGCACCAACGATGACGTGATTCAAATACCAGGAGTGAGGCAGCAAAGATGGATCCGTTGACGTTGCACAGTAGGTAAAAGCGTCAAGGGCATTCCCGAGAGCATCCGTAACCGTGACCCGCTTTTCATCGTAACCGAAGCCCAAACCCTCAGCCTTGTCCAGCGGGCCTTTCTCGTCACGCGGTATCCAAAACAGTGCGCCAATGACGAAGTCCTCCGGATTTCCGGTGAACAGTGCGTCGCATTTTGCGGATTTGTCTTTCCTGCTCCACTTATGAAACCGAAGGGAATGCTCAACGAGCGTGAACATACCGATTCGCTCCGCGTTTGGAACCCTCTCTCTTAATCTGAGGAGTGACATATTCGATCCGTAAGCAAAATACTTCATGCTGCCTCTGTGTCTGCACTAGTCCCGGATTTCTCCCTCCACCTTGAGCTCTGTGAAAGAGGTTTTCTACCTGGTTTAGTGGCGCAGAAGTGCCAGGACGCGAGATTTTTTCCTCAATCACCGTCACTCTGGAAAACGCGAATGTGAGGATCACTAATAGTGAGACCAACCCTAAACCAATAGCACCAGCACCGACGAATGCCGCAATGACCTGAAGCGTGTCATTCATCATTCGTCACCTCGTAGATAACTTCACCGATACCTTCGCCAGTGTTCCCTCCAACTGATCCTCCTGCGAAACCGGTACGCCGTTCTCGGCTTGCTTAAGTATCGACAGGACCTGGCTGTCGGAAAAACGTGACTTCTTCATGCAGAATCTCCCTGCGCGTAGCTTACGGAAAATTCTACCTTTGATCACCGCTGTTTTTCGGGGGGATTACCCTCCCTAGCCGCCGAAAAATAAATCTGTCCCGGTTTTCGATGCATTATCCACTCCAATGGCTCCGCGCTACCGTATGACCTCCCGCAGAGACCGCTCAATCTGACCACCACAGTAGGCCTTACCCAACTCCTTCCGCTGATCCTCAAGAAAAGGCCTGATCGACGGACGGTCTTCCACTCGCTGGCAGAGACCCGCCACCCGGGGGGCGTTGTGTTCCAGATCTGCGGCGAGTTCCGGAAAGCTGTGGACGAGGGTGCCAAACAATGCAGCAGTTGCGATATCGGCCACCGTGAGCCTGGAGCCCAGCAGATAGCCCGCGTTCGGCTTGAGGAGGTGCGCCTGGCCGGTCTTTTCGAAAATGGCCATCCAGTCGGCCAGGCGATGGGTCCGGAATTCGGCCCATGAATCCTGATTCCACATCACTGTGCCATTGTAGTTGGTGATTTCCATGAGAATATCATTGCAGTCCAGAATCACCTTCAGAGCGAGGGTGTGTTGCTCAGGCTCGTCGGGAAGAAAATGGTAGGCCTTCGCCAGATGCATGAGAATCGCCGGCATCTGGGCGAACCAGACCTGGGCCCTGCAGTCGTAAAGAAAGGGTGGTGCCATCCCGGGGTACTGGATGTTCAGGTTTTTATCAGGGTAGATCTCGCTGGCATCCAGCTTGCGGTAATCCGCCCGAACCTCCTCCAGAATAAGTTGAATAAAATTACCGCGAAAGGGCAGGCCCCAGTAATAGAGTTCGTAGTCCTGCATTGTGACTCTCCCACTCTGACAGTTGAGAAGATAACTGTTGTCTGGAAGTGTAGCGCACAGGAAAAGACCCGATCCGAAAGCCAGGTCTATTCAACTCAATACCGCTGGTTTAGCAACCTGGTTTCAAAAGCCGACTATGTTAGGGAAAACCGGGGCTGAAAATAGATCTGTCCCGGTTTTCGAACGAAAGTATGCAATTATAATCAGCGGAGATGCTGGCGACAGGAGAGGAAAACTGACTGCTCTAAGGACCCAACGGGGTGAATTCAAACTGCAATCAGGTGACATTGGCAATGAGTGAGACAACCGAGGATAAAACAGTATCTGCGCCGCCACCCGCAAAGAAGGGCTTCAGTGGCTTGCATGTCTTTGGCATTGTCCTGATCACCATCGTTGCCACCGTCGGCGCCGGTTACTGGTGGTTAAGCCTCTATGTGTTTCCTGAGAACTTCGAACCCGTAACCCTGAATGCCAGTGAACAGGATTCACTCAACAACAAACTGAATACTCTGGGCATTGATACCCGAGGCGGCGAATCCGGCCGCCCGTTGCAGCCGGTACCCTACAGTGAGGAAGGCGCCAGCCGGGAAGTACGCTTCAGCGAGCGGGAACTCAACGGTATGCTGGCCAAAAATACTGATCTGGCTCAGAGACTCGCAGTCGACCTTTCGGACGATCTGCTGAGCGCCCTCCTTCTGGTGCCTCTTGACGAGGACTTCCCTGTACTCGGCGGCAGAACCCTACGAGTAAATGCCGGTGTAGAACTCTCCTTTGCCAACGGTCGCCCCCTGGTTAAGTTAAGGGGCGTCAGCCTCATGGGCGTACCCATTCCGAATGCCTGGCTGGGTAACCTCAAGAATGTGGACCTGGTTAACGAGTTCGGCGCCAACCCTGGATTCTGGCAATCCTTTGCAGCGGGTGTGGATTTTATCCAGGTTGAGGATGGCCGATTGCTCGTCCGGCTCAAGGAATAGCGCTGGGCCATCAGAGAAGCCGAGAAAATAGATCTGTCCCGGTTTTCCATGTATGGGATATTCGAGGCGAAACCTATCGATCAGTTTAAAATTGCTCTACCTCCCATTAGCTGGTTTATCCGAATCTTATTGGCCCTTTATTCTTAATGATTTCTTCAGCCAATTGGGCTACTTCGTCTTTTTCCTTTGAGTACAGCTCTCGTAGAACCAGATCCAACGACCTAAAGCCAAATGCAAGGTCATGTTCTTCTAGGTTATCGTCATGACTAGCCTCGTTTCCCAGCCATTTAATTGCATATAGAATGCGGCTTTCTTGTGGATATGAACTTGAAAGTCGATTAATCTTTGAGTGAAGCGATTCACTTTCTCTCTTAGGGGGCTGTAGGTCGTCTACCAGCTTTTCAATAGCCACCCTCAACCTGTTACCTCCAGCAGGTATGTCGGCCCAAGCCACAGCAAAACACGACTCAACTACTTTACGAATCGAATCCGGGCAGCTTTTAGGGACGTTGAAGAGCTTAAGAGTAGGGAAGAAAAACTTCGGCATAAATTCGTCTATATAGATAACATCACCGCATTCAGCCGACGAATCGTAATAGGCGGCCTCTCGACCCGTTCCAACCGTAAACGTCTGTTCATAGCACCGATTGCAGTGGAATCGAGCGGAGAAACTATACTCCGTCATTTCTGGTTCCCAATCAGGCTCCCTACGTCGTTCCGAGGATTCGGAGGTTTCAATATAGTAAAACGATTCGCGATCAAGCGTTAATAGCCCCCGATCACAATGAGGACAGCTCCATTCCGGAGTATATGAATCGTGGAATGTACGTCTAAATCTATGACTAAGGTATGTTAAGTACTGCTGTTCGTTCACTGGCTTCCCCCAAATTTCGAATCGAGCTGACACTTGGCCTTAGAAAGAAAAACACCACTTTCTCCACCAGGATTTTTAGCCACCGAACTCAATCTCACCCGAAACATCCCTAAAGTTTATTCGTCGCGTTAACAGACCTGATTTTCTGAACTTATAGCGCATAAATGCCGACATATTATCTTCATGAGTAGAAACAAAAAGCTGCCGATCTGAAAATTCACTTCTTATCAAATCTACAAAGCCGGCAACGTTTATTTCATCAAGTGTTTGGAGAGGATCATCAATTAGTAGAATCGAATGCTTTGAGTAACGATTATTTAGCGCCAGGGTGAAAGCTATAACCAAAGACGACAACTGGCCGGAACTCATAGAAAATATAACATCATGCTCTTTAGACGGATTCTCCCGGAAAGAAATTGAATCACCCCTATTATCGATAAATATCCCCAATCCTTGATTATAACTTTGGAGCAACCTTCCAGTATAAATGTGAAATAGCAACTCTATATCTCTCGAAATCTTAACAAGATGCTCTTTAATAGAATCCTTATATATTTTTAAAAGCACATTTACGTGTTTCTCAATAACTCCAGCACAGCGAACCCTTTCCTTTAAATATTCGTACCCTTTTTCTTTATCCCTTAGCTCTCGAATAAAAGAAGAGCCATAAGCCTGTTGGATATATTTTATTTTATGATCAATGCTAGATTGATCCAAAACTTTAACAGCCTTTTCATTATTATCGAATATCGTAGCGTATATTTCATCAAAAAACTCGTAAATATTCTCATACGAAACATACTTATAACGAGATACAATTCGCTCCTTAAATTCATCAACTTTTAGAGGTTCATTAACGTCATAACCAGAAACAAAAAGATCCGAAACATCAACACCAAATTTGAGTATCCTCTGCTTATACCTAACCAGGAAATCTATTTGCTTTTCCTCTAAATTCGAAGCTTTTCTTTTATACTCAATAGCTGCTTTTTGGGATGCCACATATTTTTCAAGTTCAGCCTTAATTGGTCCTATAAAATTATCTCTAAACTTAGTCAATTTATTATTTAAGACGCCACCATTCTCTTCTGCAGCTCTGCGCAGTATCTGAGTTTGTTTATCGAGACTTTCGTGTAATTTGCCGGACGTACCCCAATCATGACCACATGCAGGACAAGACGCTTTGTCGCTGGTATGCTTCTCATATTCTTTAAAGGTTTCTATAAAACTAGTGCGCACGCTTACCAATTTTGAGATAGATGCAGCGATACCTTGCGAAACCCCCACTAACTTCTTAATCTCCGACTTGTCTTCTTCAAATTGATCAACTGAGAAATCTTCTCCCATCCTATCTATGACACCATCCATCAGAGCTAATTTGTCGTTTTTAATGGAGTCTATCAATTTAGGAAATATTTCCTCCAACATCCTAATCGAATATTCATAAAATGATACCTCGTCCTTATAGCTATTGATATTATCTAGACGATGACCAAAACTAAGAAGAGCATTTATTGACCTTTCATTAGGAAGAAGCGATTTATTTATTTCCCTATTATGCAACTCGTTCAAATAATCGGAGAACCCAAAACAAAAAAGTTGAATTCTTCGCAAAATACCGTCTTCCGCAATCCAACCGTAAAGACTGTTAGCATCATATAAAAGCTCTTCTGCGTCCCAAGGCTGATTGGTAACGTCAACCAATCGGTGATATGGCACGAATTCTTTTTCAGGAAGAGAAGTTCCTTTAAGACGCTGAACTTCATCCGCTAATCGACTAAGCTTAACGTTCACTTCTTTCGACTTCAGCTTAGAAATACTTTTTTTTAGACTTTCCAACTTTGTTAATTTATCTTTATAATCACCAATATCAAAAAGATGTGCTATTTTCTGCTGCTTATCTTTATCTTTATTCTTAAGAATTGCTGTATTCTCTTCCTGCTCGACATAGTGAAACAGGTTAAAATTTCTCTTGTAATCCTCACCTAGGTACCGATTGAGGAAAACATCTTCGTTAGATATTAGAGTACCGCTACCGATTGTAGACAAGGAGTTCAATTCATAAAGTCGAAATCTTGAATCCGAGACACCCTTAGCTTTTGAAAGACTCTCAAAATCCGCACTTCTTTCTAAATATATAACTTCGGAATCGACCTCAACTTCTGCAGCAATCGCGAGAAATTCGCCTTGTTTTGCCCCGTCATGAAGTAGTGGACAGCCAAGAGCCTGGCTTCTTCTATCAACAGCTATTTTCTCCAATTCAAGATAGCGAGACACTGTTCCAGTCAGCAGTAACTCCATCGCATCGAAAAACGATGTTTTCCCAAAACCGTTTGGTCCATCAAGAACAACCAATGACGCTCCACTGACAGATAACTCAACTCGTCTAAACGTTTTGAAATTTCTAATATGAAGCCGATTAATTTTAAAGCTCATAACCAGTATCTCTAAGCTTGGACAAAATGTTATCCAAATTTTCATCAGGAGAATCACTAACCTGAAACCCGTCATTTAGAAGCAGATCTTGGAAATCCATGAAAAGCATTTTGTCATTTCTCAGGGACGAAATTTTGGTAGCCACACTCTTCTCTAGGTCATCTATACTTTCTTTCTCTTCCTCTCGAATTTTAATAAATGAGGCTTTAATAGCAATTCTATATAAAAGAACTTGCCACCCTTCCTTTCCATACAAATCCTTATACTGGCTAAATATATTCTTATCAACAAGTGCCTGACCAAATGCGTTAAAAAACTCATCTGCCTGGAACTGACTCTTAAATGAATTTAATTCGGACTCTGTATAATACAAGACATGTTTTTTGAAAAAAAATGGATCCTCCTCTGCTTTATGCGCAGCCCTTTTTACAACCTCATTAATCTCTGGGACGTTCCATAAGCAAAGTATATTTGCATTTTTTTCGAATGCTGGGTCATTTAGTCGACGCACAATTTCATCTTGAATTGACTCCTGGACGGCTTCTATAAGATCGGGCTCAGATTCAATCACAACCCAGTAATTTTTTTTATCGATATTTCCTTCGCCATACAGCTCAACCCCACTTACTGAATCCATTTCTACGAATCCGTTACTCAAAAAGAGCTTTCTAATTATTTCATTCATCTTTGAGATCTTCCGAAACTTTGCTATACGAAACTAGTGAGATATCTTTGAAATGAGCAATTCGACGATGAGAAAGCGCATTATCTTCATCCATTGAGTTGGGACCAACAGAATATACAGAGGGCAGTGATTCTACGTCCACTCCAACGGTAACCAGCACCCCCGACTCATATAGAAATTCAACTTCATTGGCGATCGAATTTTGAATTATGCGCTTACATATTTTTTTCGCATCAATTAATTCACTTCCGCGCAGCGCTGTTGGATAGTAAAACCGTCCCTCGTGGAACCAAGAGAATACCAGTCTTTTTTCTCGTTCAATTCCGGCTGTAGTTAATCTATCAAGAACCCTGAACAACCCATCTCTTAGATCTTCAAGACTGAATGTTTCAGATTTGTATTGGTCAATATTTTTAAATTCGCCACGCTTTTGCGGGAGAACCGATTTAATAAAATCTCTTAACCTTCGCTTATCGAGCCCGCATAGCAATGCTATATAGCTATCAAGCTTATCGAAATTACAGACATCACCATCATCCCTGCAAGCTTCATCAAAAAATCTTTTATAATATGTGCCAATATCTATTAAGAGTTGCTTAAAGAAAAAATCTTCTGTTAATAGCGCTTCGGTCAATTCGTCTTCCAATACGTCGCAGATTTTCGAGAAACTAATATATTCTTTAGCGGCGATCTCTCTATCAGTAGCTTTACCTTCTCTCTGTATCTTGGCATGAACATCAATAACCTTATCTATTATAATATTTTCCAAGATATTCCTTGAACGCTCCAAATACGGGCCACTCAATTTATGAGAAGAACCCTCACCTGCCTTTTTATAAATTTCTGATATTTCAGTCTCAACAAGTTGATCTAAATCAGACAAATTACAAAAATTCTGATCAATACCATTGCTTCGATAAGTATAGATTGAGACAGGTTTATATTTAACGTTAAAACCTTCTGGCAGGTCATTTATGCAAGTTGAAACATGAAAGTAAACAGACGCTCCGGGATACTTTAAAGAATCCGTGACTTGCTTTTTTACAGCCCCTCGATACTTGGAAAAACTGCCGTCCTTATACGCTTTTACCTGATGGATGGAAATACATTTGTCGGCTAGATAAACAGCAAAGTCGTCAGCACTTTCCAATTGAAGGCGATAGCACTTCGAATCATCGTAGCTTTTCTCTAACAAACGCAGACAATGGTACAAAGCCACTTTCCCTTGATAAACGAACCCGCTCCAAGTAGATATTGCAGTATGTGGATACTCTTCTGTAATAATCATTTTTATATGCTTTAATAACCTTTTAGTACCAAGAACTGGGACGGACCGTTGTTTGAATCCTAAGGAGGAAACCGAAACTAGATTAGCTGTCTACCTGGTCCGATAAGTGACCAAAGTACTCTGATCGAAATTTCGCCTTAAACCGCATCTTATGGTTAACACACTCCACCAAACCGCCCTCCTGACTTTTACACCCCACAATCTGCTTCGCATGCCTTGCGCGCGCAAAACCGTTTTCAATGAAGCCTTAAACTGACTGCCCTCAAACATCTCGGTAATATGGCTAACCTGATCCGACCTAAGCACCACCCGAATACGAGATTTGAGACTCCATATAAACTTCCAACCCTTGGTCACATTCCCCGGCACCTCAGTCTTAAACGTCGAATCCCCCTCAAACGCCACCAGTAATTGCAACTGCTCGTCGCCCAGCCCCAAGAGGTTTTGTAGCGTCTTTAGGTGTTCGTAATTCTGGCCTAGCGAGGTCTTGATTGTCTGAGAGTAATCAAAAAGTTTCCGGGGACAGCACCGCTGTTTTGCTTTACCGAAGATCCAGCCTTTCATGCTCTTGGCTTGCACAACAAACGCGCAGTGCTGGAAGACGATGGTGCGGTGGAACTGGGTGGCCCCGGATTCCGCCGGGAGGGTGAGGTTCTTGACCAGGTGGTAACGATCTTTATCGACGAACAGGCGAGCGGAGGCGTTCACAACGAACTCTACCAAATGGCCCTTGAACCACGGGGAACGCAGGATGGCTAACAGTAGTACCAGGGGTATGAAATACCAGAGGTGTAAAAGAGGCTGTAGCAGTGCTGAGGGGTCCATCGGCCGTTGTCCCTAACAATCGGTGCTTCCGTAGTGTTTAGCTACCTAAGGTAGACCATCCCAGCTCTCTTTGTCTGCTCCACTTACAAAAATACGTAAATTTTATGCCACAAAAAAGCTGCGAGGCAGTGCCGCGCAGCTTTTGTTTTACCGATACTTTTTTGAAGGAGCAGGCTGGCCGTCAAAGTAAGTCGATTGCGTAGTTTCATGGATATGCTTCTGGCGTAGCCTGGGGCCATGTAGGGCATGAAGCACTCGGTGATGAAGTGCATCTCGAGTACCTACTGGCGGCCGGCGCGGCTGCTGCCGTTGGTCTTTTTACCCTGATGCGACACAAGCGGGATGGGCAGGACTAGCGCTAGCATTGGCGGCGCCCACGCAACTCAGTATCGGCAAGGATATATCTCCGTAGTGCGTTAAGCAGTTTAAAACTTGGTTGCGGTTAGGCGGTTTCAGCGACTTTTCCAGGCCGGCGCTCCGGCAGCATGCCCCGCTCTAGAATAAAACTGATGATCGTCTCCAGCCCGACCCAGTCATACAGATTGGTGAACACGAAGGGGCGTTCGCCGCGCATTTTCTTTGAGTCCCTATCCATCACGTCCAGAGAGGCGTGCAACTGTTCGACAGTGTCGATCTTGTTGATGGTCAGCAGGTCGGATTTGGTGATGCCGGGGCCGCCTTTGCGGCAGATCTTGTCGCCGCCGGATTCCACCAGTACCAGCGCCAGTTCAAAGTTGAGTGGCTGCTCTGCAGGTCGCCGATAGCGGCGGGCGAGCAACCGCCGGTTTCAAGAAATAGATATGTACCAGTTTTACTATTGATATTGCCGACTATGCTGCGGGGTTGATTGGCTATATCCCATAATGGGACTGTGCTCTGTATGGTTTCCGTACTCGTGCCTCCTGTTCGAGTAGGTGCCCTGTTAGTGCTTAGTGGTAACCAGTAACCGGGGTTCGGATCACAGTTAAAAAGTCAGACGGTCTACAGTTTAATTTTTTACCCCAAGCGCTAATTCTGCAGCCGCAAAGTATTCCGTTAGCTGGGTGAAATTGTTTTCGAGCAAGAGAACGTCAGGGTGGTCCCTGATGTCGTTTAAACCCATAGATACATGGAGACGATCATCTTCGTCCATGCGGTTAGCATCGTGGTCACTGCTGCCGGGACGTCCGCGAGCAACACAGCGTGCCACTCGTACTTCGATAAAAGCATCGACGTACAGGACCAATGGACTGTGTCCGAAAAGTCGCCGAACGCAATCGATCTCTTTCATAGATCGCAGGCCGGTCAACACAACCCGCCGATGGGATGGTGCGGTACGAAACAGTTCATTGGGCACCGCACAGGGATTACCGATCAGCGTCCGCGCGGCGAACTCATCAAGGGTTTCCGCACCTTTCCCATCTCGTTCAAAAAGCATTCGCATTACGTCACTTGCTTCTACATGACACAACTTGTGCCGCGCTTCCAAATGAGCCCCGAGAACACTCTTCCCGGCACAGCGTGGTCCCACAACAATCAGCTTCACCATTCTAAACACCGCCCTGTGTTCTGGAACGCTACTTCAGTGGCGAGAAAAGCCCCGTTGCTACGACGATTTGCAACCACAGAAGACGCGTCGTCCGTAATAAAAAAAAGGGCAGGCCCGAGGCTGCTCATTGCTACCCCCTCAGCACCTAAACTCTCAAGCGACTTACGTTCCGATTTTACGCCCGGGCCATACTCTGCCACCTCTTGCCGCTTCCACGCACAGTCTTGCAGCGCGTTAATGGCAGACGTGAACGTTGAGCGGTTTGTCTCCAGAACCCCCGCTGCGACGCCGGACACAACATGGTAAAGAATTTCAGCCACATCTCCTTGCGTTAGTGGCTTAAAGTTGGCGAAGAAACTCTTCTCGGCAGACTCAGTGAGTAGAGGCAGCGCGGGGACGACAACTCCAGCGGGCCATGCAGGCATCTCAGCACGGAGCAGCGGTGTCGCGCGGCCTGGAGTCATCTCTGCCAAGCTCGATGGGCGCGCTGGCCCATTGTGGTGAGGATGCCCTAGATCTACCACGAGACCACCAACGAAATAGGTATTGATTCCGATGCCGGATGTTCCCCCACGTTTGGACAGTCTGGACAAAAGGGTTTGGTCTGGCTCCATGTCATTGGCCAGTAATAGCAGTTCTAAGCACGCCAAGCGCACTGCAGTCGTTGAGCCAAAACCCGAATGAGTCGGCATTTCACCAGAAATAACGAAGCTTAGCCGACTGTCGAGAGCCAACTCGGTCGAGGCTTCGGTTAGTACACGCTCCAGTCGGAGAAGCTCGTAATCCCTAAACCCCACTCGACGATCATCTCTTATCTTGAGTGTCGAGGAGGGAGATGCTTCTACGCGAACTGTCGGCCTATCAATAGCGAAACCAGCACCGCCGTTCCTGCGATATCCGTTAAAACCCATATCAACAAGGGTTAGGTGGATTCGCGGGTACGCCAATATGCTAGGCAGGGTCTGTCGCATTCTTTTGCGCTCCCTCCTTCCATTGTCGTTCAAAAAAGCGAAAATACGATTCGAGAAATGGGCTATCGCTATCTGCGTGAATTGCCGGACTGAGCCGACTCGACTCCATTGGTAATACAGGCCCAAAAATACAATTTCGGTCAGCAAGTACGTAAGTCTGCCCAGGCATGGACGACAGGTACCTGTACTCGAAATTATCGCCATACTCTTCCCTTAGCTCGCGCATTCGGGCGATGACTTTCGTCTGCTGCTCCTGCTTATCCTGCGGAAGACTCTCTAGCCCAGCAACCAGGATTCTGACCTTGACCCCCCGTTGCATTGCATCCAGAAGAAGTCGGTCGACCGGAGCAGCACCCTCTTCCGAGAAAGCGAAGTCAGACAAAAAGCTGTTAGCTGTCTTACCAAGAAAGTCAATTCTTTTCCTGGCTGAACGAATGAGTTCTGCATAGTATCGCTGCCTGTCATCCCGGTGCGGGAGTATATCTTGGAATCCCATACGCTTGAGGCGCTCAATCTCCCGATGATGAGCCATCGCGAGAAGGAACTGGATAAGTACCGCCACGAAAGTTGCAGTCAACCCTCCCATCAACGAGCCTAATTTGGTATTTGCGTCGCCCGTAAAGAACATGTATCCGACGACCATAAGCGATACTATTAAAAGGATAAGGACTATTAGCGACAGTCGTACAGACACGTATCGGTTATAGACAGATTTAAAGCTATTTGGCATTTCTGGACTCCGTTGAAAGTCGTACCGACAGCGCCTGACACTAACTGGACCGAATTCGTCCATGCTGTGTATAACAGAGACTTCAGCATTGGTATGCAAAACGGCCGAACCGAAGCTCAGCCATTCCATATTTAAAACAATACCTTAATCCATGAATTGGATGAACGCACGAAATCGCCTGACTTCCGGATTAATAAGTTTTTCCGGTGGCCAGGCGATTCAAGCTTGGTTTTGCGGGATGACTGGCGTTTACAGCCAGCAGATCTTATGGGATGAGTCTGGTGCTACGTGCTAGCGCTCTGAACCCTTAGCGACGCTCATTAACTTTTTTCCAGGCCATCAGCGCAATCGCACCAACAATCCCAGCCGCAAACAAATACTCAACGTGCAGCACATCACCAATAGCTTCATGCCCCGAATGCGCCAGCACGCTCGCGGAAGCCACTAACAGCCACACACTGGCACTGATCTTTTGAATTCTTTTCATGTCTGTTTCTCCGTTACCGATTTAAGCCAGAACTGTTTTATCAGGCGGACGCAGCCACTTTTTCAGGCCTTCTCTCCGGCAACATCCCCCGCTCCAGAATAAAGCTGATGATCGTCTCCAGCCCTACCCCGTCATACAGGTTGGTGAACACGAATGGCCGTTCACCACGCATTTTCTTCGAGTCCCGTTCCATAACATCGAGGGAGGCGTGTACCTGTTCCGCGATGTCGATCTTGTTGATGATCAGCAGGTCGGATTTGGTGATGCCGGGGCCGCCTTTACGAGGGATTTTGTCGCCGGCGGAAACGTCGATCACGTACAGGGTGAGATCGGACAGTTCCGGGCTGAAGGTGGCGGAGAGGTTGTCGACGCCGGATTCCACCATTACCAGTTCCGGATGACGGCGCTGGAGATCGTCGATGGCCGCCAGGTTCATGGAGGCGTCTTCCCGGGTGTAGATGTCGTTGGTCACCACGGCGATGTCGTAGTGGTCTCGCAGGGCTTTGCACAGCTGGCGCAGCAGCGCGGTTTTAACGGAGCCAACCGGGCCACTGACGTACCAGACGGGTAACCGGCCCGGGCCCGCTCTCGTTGCGGGCTTCAAACCCCAGATCCAGGGCCGCTGCCCAGCGCCGCTCCCGTTCGAACCGGTGGCCGGAGGCGTGAGCGGCGATGGACTGGTAGGCGGTCATACGGTCAGGTGCTTCTTGATCAGTTCATCAGTCAGGCCGGCGATTTCGTCTTCGGCCACCCGGCGACCCCGGTCGATGATGGCGAAGCGGTCGGCATATTTGCGGGCAAAGGGCAGCTTCTGCTCCACCAGCAACACGGTGAGGCCGTCTTCCTCGATCAGCTTGCGGATCACCTCGCCGATCTGGGCCACGATGTTGGGCTGGATGCCCTCCCCGGGCTCGTCCAGGATCAGTAGGCGCGGTTCGATCACCAACGCCCGTCCAATCGCCAGCTGCTGTTGCTGACCACCAGAAAGGTCGCCGCCTCTGCGGTGTTTCATTTCCTTCAACACCGGGAACAGCTCATACACCCGCTCCGGGATTTTCTTGCTGCCGTCTTTACGCACAGCCAGGCCGGTGCGCAGGTTTTCTTCTACGGTCAGCAGGGGGAAGATCTGCCGGCCCTGGGGCACGTAGCCAATGCCGAGGCGTGATCGGTCTTCGATTTTCTTTTTTGTCAGTTCCACATCCTGCGCAAATTCGATGCTGCCGCTTTTGGTGATTTCTTCGCCCATGATGCATTTCATCAGGGTGGTTTTGCCCACACCGTTGCGGCCCATTACGCAGGTGCACTGGCCCTGGGGTACGTCCAGGTCCAGATCCCAGAGGGTGTGGCTTTCGCCGTAGTATTGGTTGAGCTGTTGGATCTTGAGCATTACGCCTCCTCCCCGAGGTAAACCTTGATCACTTCCGGGTCGTTGGAGACCTGGTCCATGGTGCCTTCGGCCAGCACGCTGCCCTGGTGCAGCACGGTGACCTGGCGGGCGATGGAGCGCACGAAGCCCATGTCGTGTTCCACCACCACAACGGACTGTTTGCCGGCGAGGCTGGTGAGCAGTTCGGCGGTGCGTTCCATTTCCTGTTCGGTCATGCCGGCGACGGGCTCGTCTACCAATAGCAGAAAAACCGGGACAGATTTATTTTCGGATTTATGCTCGTGAAGCTGGCCGTCCCGGTTTTCGCTGGCTTTCGACAGGTTGCGCTCAAAAAGGAGTGCCCGTATATTCCTACCAAGTCACTGATAAGGAACCAACCATGAAAAGGATTTTCATCGTTCCCCTGCTGGCCTTGTACCTGTTTGCAGCAGGTTGCATGGCAGGCAATCTCGTCTTGTCACAAGACCTCGCGCTGGACTATCCCGAGCCCAAACTCATTTCCCATACCAGTACCACCCTCATATTCAAATATGAGGACTGGGCGATGTCTCACGAAATAGTAGATGCCGAGACTTTCTATCCCGGTGTCGACCTGTCCGGTGAGGCTGAGCGATTCATTCGTTCGTTTTTCATTGAAGATATTCGGCCATCGTTATCACCCGAGCTACGGGAGATGGCGGTCAAGCAGCGGGAAGCTTTTGATATCCCCGACCATGCGATTTACGAAAACTCAGTTGGCTCATTCGACATACTGGGGGGTTACAGCGAAACCCATGGTCTTGGGCGAATCTACATTTTTGATCGAGCGGCAATTCATCATATTGTCGTCATAGGGAAAGAGGCGCTCTACCAAGAGGTGGCCGACAGTATCAGGGAGAGATAAATGGATATCTACGATCGAGAGCACCTGAAAGAATTTCTGGTAGCCCTTTACGGCAAGCAGGCCAATAACTGGCACCCGAACGAGGAACTGTTCAACCTCACGTACAAGCTCGTTGCTGAATCCGGCGAATGCAGCGAGGCAATGCGCTACGTTCCCGAGCCGCTGGCAGTAGGCAAAGCACCTTTCAAATGGTTGAAGAAAGAAGTGCGATCCAAATTCCTGAAAACACTCCAAGAAAACAAGGAGCAATACGTCATTTGTTTGCGTGGAGCCGCATACAACATGGCGTTGGAATTCAAAATGGCAGCGCAAGGCGTGTAGCGTTTCCTCTGCCCCATTTTGCATCTTTCATACGGAAAGCAGTTACATGTGGGACTGTTTTCCGAACTATCCAGCCTGAATTGCATTAGTGCTGTGCGGTGTTTAACCCTCTATAATATTCGCGAAAATAAACCTGTCCCGGTTTTCCTGCCTGAAAACCGACCATAAGCATGGTGCTACACTGGATTCCCACCCGACAATGGCTCATCCGGAATCAAACATGCGATGTTTTGCTCTACTGACAGCACTCGTGCTAACAGGCTGCACTTCGACCAGCAATGTACCTTCCTCCGGTACCGAGTTCGCTCTTGATGGCTGTACGCCCTTCCTGAACTGTGTATCCAGCACCTCATCAGTGGGCATTTATCACGTGAAACCCATTCAGCTGTCAGCGCCCCTGGATCCGCCGACATGGGACACCGTGAAAGCTGTCGCCACTGCAATGCCGGGCGCCAGGCTCAATGACTCGCGCTTTGGCTACCTGGAGATGACCTTTTATAGCGACCTGCTTCGCTTTCCCGACTACTTCGAAGTTCTGGTGAGCCAGGACCGACGCAGTCTGGATGTCCGATCCCAGTCGCTGGTCGGATTTTATGATCTGGGAGTTAACCGGCGGCGCGTGGAGCGCTTCAGACACAATCTGGTTGAGTCTGGTGTTGCCAGTGGAAATAGCCAGGCTCTAAAAAGCGCTGACTGAGGGAAGGCGAAACCGGTGGTCTGTCTCAGTTATCATTGAGTCCCGAAGGAACCCTTGTGTGCAGACGTGCCTTCCAGCTGTTTTCCAAACGCACCAACTCCCCGGATTCCATATCTGGCGACACTCGTTGCAGAATACTGAAATCGAAGTTTTGCGGATCTCTCCCCAGCAACAACTTATTACGCCCGTGACCGCTGGCAGAATAATTCAGCCACCGACCCAGCAGGTTTTCGTTGCCGCCTGCAGACCCTACATAACCTTTGCCATCAGAGCGATCGTAAATCAGGTAGATACCCCTCCACTGCGCTAGTGTCTGTCGCCAACGAGAAGGTAAAACAGCGATTTCAGACCATGACAAAACCATTTCTGTCCAATGCGGCATTGACTCAACGAAAGCACTGTCCTGAAGTATCGCGGAAACATCCATATCATTACGATGGGCACGCCTCCACCAAGACCGCTCTGGCGGTGGCCAGTCAATAATCAACCTCCCCTTCCACTCTGGGTAGAATCCAACTGGCTCCAGATCAAACCATAAAATAGACTTTCTCGAATCGTCTTCTTGAAACCCAGAGAAACCAAACTTTTTCATTTCCTGGTAAGCCGGAACTTCCCAGAACTCCTCCCGGCTCATGGAATGAAATCCGCCGACCTTATAAAGACCGACAAAAATGGCGCGCCCGGCCTCATGGCCTATGAATGAGGCAACATAGCCCGAACCGGACAACTTCTTGAGTGCTTGTTCTACGCGATCACCCTGCGTTTGCTGGTAGGCATTAAAAACATCAGGTTTCTCTTCAGCCAGCCATGGCAGGACCTTCTTGAGTTCAGGCTCAAAGGGGCGGTGTCGAAAGATAACGACACTCCTCTGATCGATTCCTGAATGGGAGAGCAAAGTGTTGAAGTCCATAGAGGATGATCCTAGCTTTTAATAGTCGCGTCGAAAATAAATCTGTCCCGGTTTACCACAACAGACATCGTACTAACGGGCACCTAACCTGCTCTCCTCTGGCCAACAACTCATCGTTCGGTTAGGTCGCAAAGCGAACGTTCAGATCCGAGTCGTAACGCCCCCGTTTGAGGCTCGTGTGTGTCATGCGTACTGGGGTAAGTCCACATCGCAGTTCCAGGAAGCGTGGCGGGCGAAGTAACAGGAAGCATAAAGCGGATAAGATTCCCGTACTTATTGCACGGGATCGCAACGGTAACATCAGTGATCTGGTGGATCCTGCCTTAAACAAACCGACGGTTCATGCTTTTCTGACGCCGATTATCAATCCTGACTCGATTCTATGTTCAGATGGACACAGCTGGTATAAAACCTTTTCCAGAGAGCACGGCATTGCCCACCACCGACTGGTTACACTCGATAACCCGCGAGTGATCGGGAGGGAATACCACATACAGAACGTCAACAGTTATATGAGTCGATTGAAGGGCTGGATGGCGCGGTTTCATGGGGTTGGAACGGCATATCTGCCAAGCTATCTGGCATGGCGGAGGCTATTTGAGCGCGCTCAGCCCTCCGAAGAGGCCTGGCTCCGAATTGCGATCGGTGCAAACCAACAGCCAATGCCAACATAGCGACATTCATACAGCTAAAACGTTAAAAAGATAAGTACCGAAATGTTCGCGATTGGGCAGTTAAGCACGACGACTAGCACTTGCTGAGCGAGTATCTTTCGCCCGGAGGGCGACCAGGGCAGCGCCCTGGATCCAAGAGCCTTCCTGTAAGGGGAAGGCCAACCGGTGGCCGTCCTTCCCCATGCGCGAGGATGAGGAAGAATCAGCTAGTGCCGGGGCGTATCGCCAAGCGTAGAAACTTGCCCTTTCCTGGCGTTCACGAGCACGGCCACAATGATTGCTGCAATGACAAGGGCAACCCCGCTTGCTGCAAGTGCGAGGCCATAGCCATGGATAAGAGCATCGCTGGCCGACTGCACCAGTTCGGTGTCCCCGGCTTCACGGCCGCGATGAAGGGCGTTGAGCGCGTCCGGCAATCTGCTGGCCGTGACTGAGACAGAGATAGTCGAAAGTATGGCCAGTCCCAAGGCAACGCCAATCTGTTGCGAGGCGTTGAAGAGTGCTGATGCGATGCCTGTCTCCTGCGCCTGCACGCCCTTCACAGCGGTCAATGCCAGCGCAATCACCGCAGTCACAAAGCCGAAGGCGGTGAGGAAGGCGGCAGGCATGAAGTGCCAGATGTAGTTAAGCTCCTGCCCGATGGTCGAGAGCCAGAACAGGGCAGCACCACCGATCAACGCGCCCGGTACCGCGACCTCGCGCGGCGCGAACCACATAACGAGTTTGGAACTGATGCCCGCCCCGAGAATGATACCCGCGCCAAAAGGAAGGAACGCCAGCGCGGTCGAGACTGGGCTATAGCCCAGGATATGCTGCAAATAGAGTGTCAGCAGGTAAAGCATGCCCATCGGGCCGAAACCCAGCAGCAGCATGGCAAGATAGGAACCCGCCCGATTGCGGTCCTTGAGCAGATGTAGCGGCAACAACGGATCCTTGCCGCGTGCTTGTATGGCGAGGAAAACAGGCAGCAGTATTGCGGACGCGGCGAATGAAGCGAGCGTGATGCTGTCGTTCCAGCCATGCTCTCCGCCACGGGTAATCCCATAAACGAGCGCGGCCATGCCGCCGATGCTGGTGAGCGCGCCCACTAGATCGGGACGTCCCTTATGCAGTTCCGCCTCGACCAGTGCTTTTGAGCCAGCCAGCACCGCCAGGCCGGTGGGAATATTGATGAAGAACGCCCAGCGCCAGCCGAGCAACCCCGTCAGCAGTCCACCGAGGATTAGCCCGGCGATGATGCCAAGACCGGACATGGCACCGTAGACGGCTATGGCCTTGTTGCGCGCTTTCCCCTCGGGAAAGGTCGTGGCAATCAAAGCCAAGGCATTGGGCGCGGTCAGTGCTGCTCCAACCCCCTGCAAGCCACGCGATGTGATCATGCTCAGGCCGTCCTGAGCCAATCCGACGAGAAGCGACGCAACGGTGAAAATCGCCATGCCGATCTGCAACATGCGCCGGCGTCCATACAAGTCGCCCAGCCTGCCTCCGAAAAGCAGCAAACCACCGAAGGCGAGGATGTAGGCATTAATCACCCAAGGCAGGTTTGCTGCCGATATTCCTAGGTCTTGCTGGAGCGTCGGTAACGCGATATTAGCGACCGTATCGTCAAGCACTACCATGAGCTGGGCTGTGGCGATAACGGCCAGGGCCAGGCCGAGCGAACCGTTTTGGCGGCCTGCCTGAGAACGGGATTCTGTGGACATCGATTAGCTCCTATGTGTTTAGCGAGATTACCGAGTACCGGTCTACGCTGACTTTTCAATAGAGCGTAATCGTTCCAACTGTTGGAAGGTCAAAGGCTGCGGTGGTCAAGGCAACAGATCCGTATAATTGCAAGGTTTACACAAAGACTGGGCTCCGTGTTTGACCTTACCAGCGTTGGAAAGACTAGATTGCTCGCCGGGACGATCAGGTTCCTCAAGTCTCTTATTCTGCGAAGGAGTTTGGTATGTATCGATTCGAAGTTTCCGGCATGACCTGTGGCCACTGCACATCCGCCATCGAAAAGGCCATCAAAACCATCGACCCACAAGCGGAAGTTTCTACAGACATAGAGAACTCCGAGATCACGGTGCGCAGTCAGGCAGATGAGGCGCGCATCAGTGGTACCATCCGCGAGGCAGGGTACGACAACCAGAAACTTGCTGGGTAATCTTTCTGGACAAGGAAGTCCGTTTCTAAAATTGACCCGCCCTCAGCGCTTCTCGCACCCGCGACGTTGCGTGCGACTGAGTTATCCCGGTTGCCCCGAAACGCGAGGCGGTAAGTTGCCGTCTACCCTCCGGTTCTCACTCCTCTACGCCATCCCCGGCCAGACCGCTGATAATCGGGCAGTCTGGCCGAGCATCGCCCTGGCAGTTTTCCGCAAGGTGCGTGAGTGCCTGGCACATCTCCTAGAGTTCATGCAGATTAATGACTATTGCGAGGTTTAACGGTCAAGAAGTGTAACCACGGGCCGGTGCCCATGAAGGTCGGGGGCCTCGTCGGTCGCCCCCTTCTTCTACAAGTTACGCGCTTCGAGGGCCTCCAAGGAGCGCGCCAGGCTGGCCCGTGACAGCTCACCCACGTGGCTGCCCACCTGTCGGCCTTGGGCATCATAGAAGAGTGTGGTGGGCAGCCCCATGGAACCGACACGTTGGCCGAGGCGGGCGCCCCTGTCCAACAGCACGTTTTCAAGCATCAGCCCGTGGGATTGGAGAAAACTGCGAACTCTTTCAACGCTTTCGCCCTGGTTAACAAAGAGAAACAGGATCTCTTCATGCTCCGCCTGAGCCGCTTCAAAGACCGGCATCTCACGCTGACATGGGGGACACCAGGTGGCCCAGAGGTTGATCACTAACCGTTTTCCCCGGTAGTCCGCCAGCGCCACCGGCACCCCTTCATGATCCTGCAGGGCGATTTCCGGCAGGCGCGTGCCTTGGGCCATCGAAAACCAAAAATAGTTGCCAAAGCCCCAGCTCAGCACACCGACGACCAGGGCGATGCCGAGCGGTTTGCGCACCGGCCGGTCACGCCAGGCAAGCCAAGCGCCTAACACCAGGGCCGCCACGATGCCGGGCCAAGCCAGGAAGCCGCCGTCACGAATATCGAACACGCCCCAGAGATCGCCGCGATAATGTTCGAAATAGGTGATAACGAAGGCGAGCCGGGCCACTAGCAGGGTCACCACGAGCAGGTGAAACATCTGTCGTTCCGGATTACCTCCGCCTCGCCGGCTCACCCACCAGCCGGTCAGCACCGCCAGTAGCAGACTCCCCAGCAACAGGACATGGGCCACCGCCAACGCCAGCGGCCCGATATTCACGGTCAGCATAAAACCCCTCGGGCGTTGATTGCGGTGAAGAAGATCATAAACCGGAACGGCGTCGATCAGTCTCAGAGGTCGCCAGGCGCCTGCCAGCGCGATCCCGCTGGGGTTGAGCGCTCTGATGGAGTAATCGAGTTTCCCAAGACTTCAATAATTCTATCCGCAATATATTCACAATGAGTTTCCAAAGCGAAGTGGCCGGTGTCCAGGAGCTCTACTGTCGCGTTGGGATTGTCTTTTTTGAATGCATGGGCACCCGGGGGAATGAAAAAAGGATCATGACTTCCCCATATAACGAGAGTTGGCAGCTGTGATTGCCTGAAATATTTTTGAAACTCCGGATAGAGTTTCAGGTTGTTCTGATAATCCAGGAATAGATCAAGCTGGATGTCCTTATTGCCCACACGTTCTAATAGCGCGGCATCCAAAGTATATGATTCTGGCGCGACAAGTGAGGTATCCGACACGCCTTCCAGGTACTGCCACCGCGTGCCCTCAAAATGCAAAATAGCATCCTGCACTTTTTGACGATTTTCTGTGTTGGGCTGCTCCCAATAGGCTCTGACAGGGGCCCAAGCTGGTCCCAACCCATCGAGGTAGGCGTTACCGTTTTGTGAAACCAATGCGGATACACGGTGGGGGGCAGAAATCGCCAACTTCAGCCCCACAGGCGCACCGTAGTCGAATACAAAAAGAGAAAAGCGGTTGAGATGCAGCTTCTTCACGAAGGCATCCAGAGTATTTGCAAGGTTGTCGAAAGAATAATGATAGTTGCGCTTGTCGGGGACCTCTGTAAAACCAAATCCAGGTAAATCCGGAGCTATCACATGGTAGTGCTCTGCCAGCCGCGGGATAAGATTCCTGAACTGGTGCGATGAGCTTGGGAAACCATGGAGAAGCAGAAAAACTGGTGCTCCATCCAATCCGGCTTCTCGATAAAAGATGTTAACACCATCAGCCTCTGTTTGACGGTAGCGAATCGTGGTAGTAAAGGACATTGTCGACTTCCTGTAACTATTGAATTTAACTTTAGGCGGTTACAGGAAGGATGTTGACGTGCTCTTGGGTAACTTGTCAAAGTATTTTTAACTGGTTACCATGCTGACCCGTACAAAGTGACACTGAAATGCACAAATGAATCAAAGGAACTTCGATGAAACTCCCCCCTGACGGTGAGCCGCTGTTGTTGGCTGACCATCCCGCTTTGGATTTAGTTAACACCATCTGCTGCATAAACGGTGAGGACTTCGATTTCTGGAACGACGATAAAGATGTAGTAAGCTGGCTGGAGCGTCTCGGCCTCTCAGTCGATTCTGCGAGGGTTAGTTGGTCGCCGGGGGAATTATTGTCTCATGCGAAGCAGCTTCGGTCCCTGATCGAGAAGTGGCTCCATGGAGCTTATGATGAGAGCTCTATCGTAAACATTTTGAATAACTACCTTACTGAGTCTTGGAGCCACGCAAAAGTAACGTATGAATCGGGTGGCTCTTTACACGTTGAGCGTTGCCGCTTAGCGTCGAGCGTAAAGGGCCTTCTTGGCCCGCTATCAGAATCCATTGTCGACCTTATTTCCAACGGTGATCCGGAACGAATACGTCAATGTCAGCACGACGAATGCATTTTGTGGTTCTACGATCGTACCAAAGCCCGTCGTCGTCGCTGGTGCAGCATGGCCTTATGTGGAAATCGCCACAAGGTTGGTGAGTACCGAAAGCGCCAAATACCTGATTGAAAACTTGGGTAAGCGGATTTAATAGTCCAGATTGCTTCAGACTCCCTTTAGGATGGTAGCTATCCACTCATCCAGGCGGCTTCTGCCTGTGCCCGTGTGGTGGCGTCAGAATTGCCGTAGAAGCGTTCTTTGTGCTCGTATGCAGCCAAGCCGATGACGCGCACATCAGCGATACCATCCGCGAGGCAGCGGTACGACAACCAGAAACTTGCTGGGTAATCTTTCTGGACAAGGAAGGCCGTTTCTAAAATTGACCCGGCTTCAGCGCTTCTCGCACCCGCGACGTCGCGTGCGATTGGGTTCAATACCGGTTGCCCCAAAGCGTGGAGGATTAAGTTCCCGTCTGCTGTCCAGTTCTCCTTTCTCTACGCCATCCTCGGCCAGACCGCTGATGATGGGGCAGTCCGGCCGAGCATCGCCTTGGCAGTGTTCCGCCAGGTGCGTGAGTGCCCGGCTCATCTCCTGGAGCTCGCGGGCCTTGCGCTCAAGTTCTGCAACATGTTCGAGTGCAAGGCGTTTGACGTCGGCACTCGTCCGGCTCCGGTCGCGCCAGAGCGCGACCAGCTCATTCATCTGCTCCACCGAGAAGCCGAGATCCCGTGCGCGCCGGATGAAACGTAGTGTTTGCACGTCCTTACCGGAGTAATCCCGGTATCCGGCTTCGGTCCGCAAAGCTTCCGGTATCAAGCCAATCGATTCATAGTAGCGGATCATCTTCGCCGAAACGCCTGATGCCGCCGCTGTCTTCCCGATATTCATTACCAACTCCTCTCCAGATAGTGTCGAGCCTGCACGGCGGCAGGCTCGGCTGTACTCATTTCGCTTGTGCAACGTCCACCCGCTGGTGCGGCTTGTCGTCCACCGCCATGGGGACGCGGAAATGACGCAACCTCAAGGCATTCCCGAGCACAAACACCGACGACAGCGCCATGGCTCCTGCGGCGAACACCGGCGAGAGCAGCATGCCGAAGGCCGGGTAGAGAATGCCCGCCGCCACCGGGATCAGCGCCGTGTTGTAGGCAAAGGCCCAGAACAGGTTCTGCTTGATATTGCGAATGGTACCCTGGGAAAGCGCGATGGCGTTTGGCACGCCTTTCAGGCTTCCGGACATGAGCACCACATCTGCCGCTTCAATGGCAATATCGGTGCCCGTGCCGATGGCGATGCCGACATCGGCCTCAGCCAGCGCCGGGGCGTCGTTGATGCCGTCGCCGACGAAAGCGAGCTTGCCATGCTCGGCCTTGAGTGCCTTGACCGCCTCGACCTTGCCCTCGGGCAAGACTTCGGCCACCACCTCGTCGATACCGAGCTTGCGGGCAATCGCCTTGGCCGTACGCTGGTTGTCGCCTGTGATCATCGCGACCTTGAGGCCGAGCGCATGCAGCGCGGCGATCGCTTCCGGCGTTCCCTCTTTGATGGGATCGGCAACCGCAATAATAGCCGCCAGTTTCCCGTCGATGGCCGCATAAAGCGGGGATTTACCTTCGTCACCAAGACGTGAGGCCGCCTCGGCAAAGGGCGCAACATCAAGACCGAGTTTGTCCATGTAACGGTCGGCGCCGATCTCGACGACTACGCCCTCGATCTCCGCCGCGACACCAAATCCGGTGATGGATTCAAAGTTGGTAATCGCAGGAAGCACAAGGCTATCTGCTTCGGCCGCCTCAACGATTGCACGGGCAATTGGGTGTTCGGATTTAGCCTCCACCGCTGCGATCCGGGCCAGTACCTCGTCTCGCTCAAAACCCTCGGCAATCTCCAGGTCGGTGAGCGCTGGCCTGCCATCGGTCAGCGTACCCGTTTTATCAACCGCGACCACCCTGGCATCCTTCAGAAGCTGAAGGGCCTCACCTTTGCGGAACAGTACACCCATTTCGGCGCCTCGCCCGGTGCCCACCATGATCGAGGTGGGCGTCGCCAGTCCCATGGCGCACGGGCACGCAATAATCAGCACCGCCACTGCGTTGACCAGCGCGAATGTCAGCGCCGGAGATGGGCCGAAGAAGAGCCAGGTGAGGAAGGTGAGGAAAGCCGCGCCGATCACGGCAGGCACAAACCACAAGGTGACTTTATCCACCAGCGTCTGGATGGGCAGCTTCGAGCCCTGGGCCTGCTCGACCATGCGAATGATCTGTGAGAGCACAGTCGCGCCACCCACCGCCGTAGCGGTGACAACGAGAGCCCCCTTCTGGTTAACTGTGCCGCCGACAACCGGGCTGCCCGGCGCTTTTGCCACTGGAATTGGTTCGCCTGTGATCATCGATTCATCAATGTAGCTTTTCCCCTCAACCACATCGCCATCGACCGGTATGCGCTCACCGGGGCGCACCTCCACGAGGTCGCCCGGCTGAACCTCGTCGATGGCTATATCGACTGACTGGCCATCGCGCCGTACACGCGCCGTCCTGGCCTGCAAGCCCACCAGCCGCTTGATGGCCTGCGATGTCCGACCCTTGGCGCGGGCTTCAAGAAAGCGGCCCAGTAGGATCAGCGTAACGATCACGGCAGCCGCCTCGTAGTAGACATTTGCCGTGCCGAACGGCAAGACGCCGGAGAAGAAAGTCGCGATGACCGAATAACCCCAGGCGGCCGAGGTCCCTAGCACCACCAACGAGTTCATGTCTGGAGCGCTGCGCAGGAGAGACGGTATGCCTTGCCTGAAGAATCGCAGGCCCGGTCCAAACAGGACCAGACTGGCCAGCACGAACTGGATGTACCAGCTCACCTGCATGCCAATGGTGTTCGCGACAAACTGGTGAACGCCGGGGATGAAGTGAGCCCCCATCTCAATCACGAAGAGCGGCAGTGTCAACACTGCTGCAATGGTCAGATCCCGCTTAAGGCCCGCCTTCTCGGCATCCTTTCGGGCCTCCGCCGCGTCGGTATCCACCCCGGACTGGTCAATCGGCTGGGCTTTGTAGCCGGCGCCGGCCACTGCCGCAACGAGGGCCTCGGAGCCCACGCTGCCACGAACGCTGGCCCGTTCGGTAGCCAGGTTGACAGTGGCCTCTGTAACGCCCGGGACGGCCGTCAAGGCCCGTTCCACTCGGCCAACGCAGGAGGCGCAGGTCATACCCTCAATGGCAAGCTCGGTGGTTGCCTCAGGTACTGAATAGCCCGCTTTCTCGACGGCCTCGACGAGTGATCCGCGGTCAAGCAGCTCAGTAGAGCGGATATCAGCACGCTCGGTAGCGAGATTCACCGCGACTTCGTCAACACCCTCAACTTTCCTGAGTTCTGCTTCCACACGCCCGACGCAGGACGCGCAACTCATGCCTTCGATCGGAAGACTTATTGCCGTCGCAGCCGACGGGCTCTGTTTGACCTGGATGTCCATCATTTGTCTCCTCTATAAGCATCTCATGATGATATACAGGAAAGATAAGCCTTCCCATCGTGGGAAGGTCAAGGGTAGGCGTTTTTAGCCCGAGGTCGGCATGACTTGCCTCAATAAACCAAGAAGCCCCCGATTCAGGTACACGGCCTGTATCGGGGCACTACCGCTTGGCGGGCGGCCGC
Source organism: Marinobacter alkalisoli (assembly GCF_045449855.1). Lineage (NCBI taxonomy): Bacteria > Pseudomonadati > Pseudomonadota > Gammaproteobacteria > Pseudomonadales > Marinobacteraceae > Marinobacter > Marinobacter alkalisoli. Next base: position 285,523 of record NZ_JBJJLC010000025.1, read on the forward strand.
CGTCATGCGGCGTTCAGATACGCTTGGGTTGAGATAACGGTGCCATAGCCGAACTCAAGAGCTGCCATAGCAGTGGCATGAACTTGTGCCGCTGGCACTGTCACTCCGTTGAATTCCAAATCCATTGTGGCGCAGGCATCTTCCAGCACCGTGACCTTGTAACCGAAGTCCGAGGCGGCGCGGCTGGTAGCCTCAATGCACATATGGCTCATGGCGCCAATCACTGCTACTTCCTCAATGTCGTTGGTATCCAGCAGTTCTTTCAGGTTGGTCTTCAGGAATGAGTTGGGATAGTTCTTGAGAATAACCGGCTCCTCACCTTTCGGTGCCACGGATTCGTGGATGTTGATGCCGTCTGAACCCGGTGTGAATACAGGCGCGTTGGGGTCCGGGAACTCGTGGTGAATATGCACCAGCAGGTCTTTGTTCTGACGCGCTGACTCTATCACCTGTGCAGCCTTGGCGGCTGCCTGTTCAATGTTCACCAGCGGCAGCTTGCCGGAGGCAAAATATTCATTCTGGATATCGACAACAATAACGGCTCGTTTGCTCATTAGACTGTTCCTCATTTGGGCATTTGTTTCAGGTGTGTTCGGTTTAGAAAGAAATAATCTCGCCATCCGCCGGGATCAAAACGTGCTCATCAATTCCCTCGCTCTTTACGAATTTCGCCAGCTCCTCGCGGCTCAAGGTCATATGGTTCACAGCATCCATATGTACGGCGACAATGTCTGCGTCTGGTAAAGCGCGGTGTACCCGCAGGGTATCTTCTTTGCCCATGATGATCGGGTCGCCCTCAAAGCCGGTAAACTCCGCTGCACCGGCATTCAGCACAACAACATCCGGCTGGAAACGCTCCAGCGACTGCACCACTTCATCACGCCACACCGTATCGCCTACCACGTAAGTGGTTTCCTGCCCCTCGACCTTAAAAACCACGCCCATGATTTCACCCAGCACCTTGGCCAAGTCGGGAATGGCATAAAGGGTATCGGAGCCATGCTGTCCGCCAGTTTTATGGAGCGTCACGCCGCCGAATTCAGCCTGGTCATCCAGGATGCGTACATCCTTGAAGCCCTGCGAACGGATCATCTCGGCATCCGCCGCGTTCTGCACAAACAGCGGAATGTTCTTCGGCAACAGCTTCTGTGCGGCATCGTCCCAGTGATCCAGGTGGGTGTGGGTAACGATCACGGCATCGGTACCCTCGATCACATCCTCTGCCGCCATGGGCAAGCCCACCAGGGGGTTGCGCAGCTCACTGCGGTACGTGTTCGGGAAGCCTTGATAAGCGCCTTGGTCTGCCAGCATGGGGTCGATCAGAAAGGTAGTCTCTCCGTAGGTGACCTTTATGGTGGCATTACGGATCTGCTGTATCTGGTGGGTGTCTCCCCGGGCGTCAGACTCGGCGAAAGCCGCGCCAGCGAAAACAGTCGAAGCCAGCACCAGTGCGCCAGCGAAGGTTTTGATCAACATGGTATTTGTCCTCCAATAGGGTGTTCGTTGATGGAATAAGTCTACGTAGACCTGGCCACCATCAATATTGACCTGAAAGACAATCATCGAAATAATCGGGCCAAGCAGTTATCATCAGGTCAAATGAACTTAAGGAGTGGCACCATGGCACTACCCAGAGTAGGGCTTGTCCTTCATCCACAATTCAGCCCCTTTCACTTTTCTGTGCCCTACATGGTGTTCAGCGTTGCTCTGCCTGAGGGCCCCTTGTTCGAGTTGCTGATTATCACGCCGGACGGCAAACCCCTGGCATCCGAGCGGGCCATGACCGTGCAGCCGGATGGCGGGCTGGAACTGCTGGACAGAGTTGATATTGCGGTAGTGCCCGGCTGGCACGATCTGAACGAGGCCCCACCACCGCAATTGGCGGAGGCACTCACCCGCTGCCATGAAAGGGGCGCGCATGTGGTAGGCCTTTGCTACGGCACCTATGCGCTGGCCTATGCGGGTTTGCTGGATAACAAGAGAGCCTCGACCCACTGGCTGGCAGAACAGGACTTCCTTCAGCGGTTTCCGCAGGTGAACCTGGATACCAACGCTCTCTATGTGGAGGATGACCGGCTGGTTACCTCTGCTGGCACGGCGGCGGGGCTGGATTGCTGCCTGTTTCTGGTGCGGGAGTACTATGGCGCGAAGACCGCCAATACCCTTGCCCGACTGATGGTAATTCCGCCGCACCGGGAAGGTGGCCAGGCCCAGTTCATCGAGCAGCCGGTCGCGATTTCCACCCAGGATGCGCACATTAACCGACTGCTTGATTATATGCGGGAACATCTGGCCGAAACACACTCCATCGATGAACTGGCCGCCCGCACCGCCATGAGCCGGCGCACTTTCACCCGCCACTTTCAGAAGGCAACCGGCATGACGGTGGTGGAGTGGCTGGTCAGTGAACGGCTCCGGCGAGGGCGGGAACTGCTGGAAACCACATCACTGTCTGTGGAAGTCATCTCAGAAAGAATCGGCTTCCACACAGCGACGTCTTTCCGGCAACATTTCAAGCAACGTCACCATGTTAGCCCTCGGGACTGGCGCAGGACCTTTGGTGAGGTGGCCTGACAATCCAGGCCACCACCAACGCCGCTCAATCTATTAATTGGTCAACCACTAGGCGAGCTTCACATTCATCGTGATCCGGGCAGTAAATACCGTCTGCCCATCCTCATCAATCACTGAAACCGGCACCACTTTTTCACCTGCCGTTTTCCAATCAATACTGTCTCGGTCTGCAATAGCACGCAGATCTGTTTTCGCCTTGGCCAGATAATTCACCGTCATCGCCTGCGGAATCCACTTGCCATTGCTGGGAATGGACGCATCCGTCATCAATCCAGCCACCAGTTCAGCTGCGTTGCACATCGCAATGGCGTGGACTGTGCCCAAATGATTAGTGATTTCCTTTCTGAAAGGTACTTTGGCTTCCGCGTACCCCGGCTTCAGATCGGTAAGTGTTGGCTCGATGGTGCTGAAGTACGGGGCCTGGCACATCATTTTTGAAAAGCCTCTCCTCCAAAGGCGTTGAATGCTGCAAGGGCGCTACGAATGTTCGCTTTTGTTTAGGAGCCGGGGAAGGCTGAGCGGGCCGAAAAGCAGACACTCAGGTCGGTCAGTTACCAACTCAACTATCAAGGACGCTGCTTTTTTCTAGCGGGCTGATGGGTGCGATTTGTTCCTGCTCAATCCAAGGTAAACTTGTACATTGACACTTACCGAGATCTTCATACAACGCAGAAATAGCAGGATAACCTCGCGCTGACTCAATCGCCTGCATCAACCCGATCACGGGTATTTCTTTGACTTCGTCACCATCCTGATTTGGTACCGAAGCATCCACCCCCATAAGGTATGGCTGAATATCGATATCAAGTCGTTTCGCCAGAAACGCTAGGATTCTGTAGCCACCCACATCACGATCGCCCCAGTGATAAACCGGCACTTCACCCCGTATTTCAGCGATGATGATGTCTATTGCATGCACCCAGGAACGAGGTGGGAACCCTGCGGTGTATATGACGACGCCCGTATCATCGATCTCCCGCACATACCGCTCAAAGCTGGCTCGGTTTTCAATGAACAGCAAATACGGTGGTCGTTGGCGCCATTCAATTCCTTTGACTTCATCCGGGGAAACACCGATCCCGTAATGGAGCGCGGACAAATCAACAACACCTCGGCAGACTAGCTGAGCGCACGCTTTGAACCTCATTGGCATTGGGTATTTACTGATCCCAAAATACTCCAGCAACTTCGGTCCATCGTCCATCAGGTTTGCCACATCATTGTCCAGTTGCCCGAGCATCAAACGGCGAATCAGATTCGCAAAACTCTTCTCCTCCAGCTTCTTGGAGTCATAAAAGAGCATCGTGCTGAGGGTTCTCATATCAGGGGCTGGCGAGGCGTCTACCGACTGAACAATCCACTCTACAACCTTCATGGCATCGAAAAGCCGCTCGGATTGCTGTCGCTTAACGCCATTGAACGTCTTGTTGGCTGACCATGCCTCAGCAACATCGCGCTTCGTTGTCTCCCACCAGGGCACATTAAACTCTGCCGCCTCGAGCTGTTCGAAGGCAAACTGTATGTCATCCGCCAGCGGGGTGAGGCCCTGAGACGCCATGAGACGGCGACCATCGGTAATGTGGACCGCCTCAATATGCCTGAATGCTCCCAGGGCCACTCTACGCTGATACTGAATGTCGAGATCCGCCAGCCCTTCTAGCCTTTGGTGGAGGGCTGTTTTCGCACTGTTGTTGAGTGCGAAGTACCACCGATAGGCGTGATCCGTAATTCGTACCCGGGCCTGAGGCACAACACCATCTGGCTTATCAATGTGCTTGATCAGTTTAGCGAGGAATGTCTCGACGTGATTGCTCATAGCCCTGGGATTGTCTCCGCTTTGGCTTTTAATGCAGCCGCTCGCTCAGTGACAAGCTCGGGGTGATAAACCGGGTTGCGTTGATCTATCAGCTCCTGTCCACCATCGAAGATCTTCGTGTGGTCGATAACCACATCACGGCCCTCCCGGCAGATGGTGTATATCTGATCCATTTCCTTGCCAATCTTGAGGGTGACCTCAGGCGGGGCGGCCACTATTAGCTGCAAACCAATCTCTTTCAGAAAGGCAACTGCGCCACTGGCGTTCCCGCCATCCATATTGTTGAACGCTTCATCCAGGAGAACCAGAGAGGCACCGCGAGGTGAGTTTTCACGGATCTTGTAAACATTCATGAAGCTGGCCGCCAGGGCGATATAGGCCGGCGTCTGCTTCTCTCCGCCTGAACCGGTGCTTTGCATTTCGGTGACCCGGCGCTCTTCTCCCGTATCGGGATTACGCATTTTCATATCGTATTGGAAGAACGAGCGGTAATCCCTGATCTCGTTGATAAGGTCATCCCCGGAGATCAGAGCCTCTTTCAGCAGATCAAGGGCGGGATGCTCGGAATCTTTCTCGAACAGGGTGCCAACCAGCTCGGCCTGCTCCCTATCCACGGTTGTTATGTATTCGTAAACGGTCGCCAGGCTCTCGGTCTCACGGACTTTGAAGTGAAAGCTGTAGATGTTGTCGTGGAAAGGAATTCGCTTGAGAACACTGTTGAGCTGCTGGAATGTGTATCGCATCTGCTCAAAGCGATTTTGAAGCTCTCCGACAATGATGCCCCGGAAGTTCATTTCCATTTGCTCAGCGGCTTCCTGAGCGGCTTGTCGATGATCCAGTAGCTGGGCGGCAAGGATACGCTCCACCCAATCGGTGCAATCGGTCTTGATGACACGGTAAGCCCCAGGGTCATCGTTCTCAGGCTTGGCTGCCTCCAGGAGCTCGGCCCGATTGGCAATGTCCTCTGAAAAGTCTTTGGTGAATTCAATCACCTTTACGTGCAGGTCTCCGCGTGACCTCAGCTCTTTTTCCCGAGCGGCATGGCTCTCCCCTTCCGCCTCAATTCGAATCCGTGCGTAGTGGCCCTCGCTTCCCTCATGTTTCTGCTCATAGGCTGCCCAGCGCTCCAGAGCCTTATTCACATCGTGCAGTTCAGATGCCTCTGTCTTGCGTCGTCGCTCTTGAGCCTTCTCCATCTCAGGTAAAACCTGCTCCAACTCATTCTTCAGGCTTCTGATGGCACTCTCGGCTTGCTGTTTATCACTTTCTGCCTGCGTGATTTTCTTGCGACACTCATCGTAGTCCTGAGCCGCTCGTTCTTTGGCGCTCTTTAGTCTCTCATCTTCAGAAGTCAGAGGCTGCAGCTGTTCCTTCGCATCAGACAGGTTCTGCTCATAGGCTGCCAGACTTTGACTTTTTTCCTGTAACGCTATGGCTCCATCCGTGATCTCTGCGCAAAGACCTGCCCATCGCTGGTTAAGTTTGCTGAGCGTTGTAGCAGGGTCATTAAATCTGGATATGCGCTGGACCAAGTTACCCAGCTCAGTTTCCAGTCGAGCAAGTTGCTGGGCCTTGGCATGTTTACCGATCAGCAGTCCGTCAATTCGGGATGCGCCTCCAATCGTCGCACCGCCAGCGGTCAAACCGGATGCCATCAGCGCTTTGCGTTCCCGCCTAAGTTCTTCACGAGTAGCTGCCATCTTGGTTCGATCCAAGATGATATTCATAAAACCTCGGGCTACCGAATCCTCAGTATCGATCAACGTTGAGACCATCCCCACGGTGGGAGCTTTGTTCTCGCGCAGGGCTAAATCTGGGTTGATAAGGCGTGCACGCTTGAGGCGCCGATCTTGTTTCTGAGCTGCTTCGTAGACCTCCAGTGCGTGATCAAAATCATCTGAGGAAACCACGAGAGCTTCGCGATTTGGACCCAGATACGATTCAACAGCTTCTTGCCATTCTGGGTCGGTGATTTCGCACACATCACAGACGGGCAACGACTCAATTCCCTTCTGTTTGAACAGCTCGATGACCATGCTGGTTGAGGTATGAATGTCCGAAAGGCCGTTCTGTAGCCTTTCCACTCGGGATTGAAGTGCGCTTCCATGTTCTTTGATATGTTTCAGTTCATGGCTGACATCCTTATCTGCTGTTTCGAGCAGTGTTGAGATCTCATCAAAGACCGACTGGACGTCCAGGGTAGTCGCGGTGACTTTGGCGGTATTTTCGTGGTCTGAAGGACTGAGACTTTCAACATCTGCGGGCGCAAGAAGATCGGCACACTCGGCCCACCGCTCCGCCAGCTGCTCAAAACTCATAATGTCCAAGGTGTCAGCAAAGCGTTGGCGTCTGATATCACCCACCGCTTTTCTGAGGGAGGTGTTTAGCGCAGCGACACTGGTCGTTGCTTGCGTGACATTTTGCTGCGCCGCCTCGACGGTTTTACTCAGACTTGCGGCATCCGAGTTTTGCCATGCTATCAGAGCGTCTTCGTGACGCTGTTTAAGCTCAGGCTGTCGAGGGGTTTGTTGCTTGATCGTCCGTTCTGCTTCATCAACCTTGTCTTGCTGCTGATCCAGACGGTCCTCAAGACCGCTGTTTTGTTCATCGAGCCGGGCCGCTTCAGCCTCTTGTGAGACCCATAACTCAAAGTGAGCATCGGCCCGGTGCTTCGTCACCTTATCTGTTTCAGTGATCAATACTTCACGAGCGATTTTGTGACTCTCGGCGCGTGCGATTTCATCCTCAATGCGGCGGTGCTCAAGCAGATCTTCACGAAGCTGCTCTGTTTCTATGGGTTCGGGTGGCAAAATGAAATCGCGGATAAACGAATCAATCGGACTATCCATCTTCAGCTGCAGCGCACTGGACAGTGTTTTGACAAGCATTTCGGGCTCAATTTTCCCGCTGCGCGTTTGGTCAACCGACATCATCTCGGCGAACTTTTCGCGCATGATCCTTGCCCCGTCGATCATCTCGTAACTCACCGACCCCCGGTGCTCTTTGGCGGTCGACTTCATGCGATCGACGAATTCACGCCACGGTAAAAACGTGTCCTCCGAGGACAAAAGGTCTACCTCCGAGACATGACGCCCTTTGATGATGTGACCCCGGGTTTCAATGCTGGCCGAGTGCTGAGTAGCGTAGATGGACACCCCAAAGGAGTAGGGCCTATGGTGGTGGTCGTACCAATTTAGAAAAATGTAGGTATTGGCACTTTCCCGCTCGCAACTGGTGACATCGTTTTCCTTGAATTCGCCTAGTGCGTAGCTTCTGGCAGAACGCCCTGACACTTTTCCGTCAGAGGCTGCATTGTAGCGAGTGCGTCGTTGGTCTCCCCCCATAAGAACAAACTGGATGGCATCAAATATCGTTGTTTTCCCCGCCCCGTTCTCACCCGACAAGAGGGACGCGGCTACACCGATATCCAGGGTTTCCAGATCCAACAGATACCACTGTGCGAAGACAAAATTGTGAAGGAAGTGCGCTGGCATAGGGTTATTCGGCGTTGTCATCAGACGCCTCCGCAAAGTCGGTGGTTAAGGGTGGCTCATCGACGGATTCTGAGTTTGTAGCGTAGCTGTTCATGAAGCTTTCGAGCGATCCAAGAAAGGCCGGGCCTACCACTCGCGTTATGTTGGGCAACACCGTCACCTCAGGAAGCTCGGTGTCCGGATCTCTCGGCCCGAGTTCAATGATGCCCTTCTTGCGAAGGGTGTCCAGGGCATCACTGGTAACGGTCCGCAACGGTCTTTCACCTTTGACCTGCTCATACTGGTTTAGTAGCTCCGCGGTCGGCGGCATGACGCGGCCAAGTTCCGTGCGCCCCATCGAGGCCTCAGTGTCATACATTTTGCGCAGTATCAACAGGAACACGGTGGCCGTAATGTCCAGCTGACTTCCCGTACCTCTGGGTAGCACCCCCACATACCCAAAGTTGCGATCGTAATACCAGTCCATATCCAGTGCATCGAACAGCTTATGAAAGTAGGTGGCATTATCCTCGCAAACTTGGAAGTGCTCTTTCTGCCCCCGCTTACCTTTCCAGGCCCACTGCTTCTGGAGCAGGTAGGCAGCCGTTTTTCGAAGAGTGTCGGCGTAGTCGGCGGAGCTTCGCGACTCAACCTCTTTCAGCTCTCTCAGCACAATGTCATTAACCATTTCGTGATGTCTCCGGGAAGGTCTGCCTGACGATGATCAGTCGACGACCGGCCATGTATTCAAGCTGCGTCCACTCCTGTCCATCGAAGGTAACGCTGTACTCAGCTAACAGCGGATAAAGAGCGTGGGTTTTGGAAACACCTTGCGCCAGCAATCGCAGGTGCAGTGCCGCCATCATGTCGTCAGCGGTCTTGATGATCAGGTCATCGGTGGTCATCTGAGCGCGTTCGCCCATATGTGTCTCAATGAATCTCACCACGCGGTCAGGGTCATACTTCTGGAAGTGAATGTGCTCTTGTTTAAGCTGGTTGTAGGCTCGCTTGTCCCACAACGGCTTGGGTTGCCTGCGAACCGTTGGGGCTGCAGGTACCGATTTCGCCTTGGGTTTGGCTAGACGGCTCTCGGAAAGCAGCGTTTCGCCGATTAGAGGACTGGGCAAGGCTTCAATCGATTCATCCTGCCCAATACGGCCAAGCAAATCCTCGATCTGTTGGCCTATATTGCTGGGCGTGTGCACGGCGTATTTGATTCTTTCGTGCATTCGACGGGTAATGCGCCGCGCATAGTCTTGTGTCTTTTTGAACAAAGGCCCAATACCGTCGAACGCATTGCTCAGCCGATCCAGATCGGCTTCGACCGTTTCGATCGAGGGGTTCGCTATATCGTCCCGCTGATAGGCTTTAGCACAAACCTCCAGCCGCTCTGAATTAAACCGGATATCGCTAACCAATTTACGAATTTTGCTGGCGTGAAGGTTGGGATTGCCCTTCAGCGCTAGTTTCTCAATGTTCGGCAGAAAGAGCTCACCCAGGTACTCTTCAAAATAGAAATTGAAGTTCCCACTGCCCGGCGCGTCTCCGCCGCTAATCACATGGTGTATTTCTCGGATATTGCCCACGAGGGCTCTGAGTCGGTTGAGGAAGCCTTCCATGTCATCCGTTGCTTTCCGGATCAAAGACCCATTGGCTGGATCCTTAACCACTTCGGAAAGGTTCGAGCGCACCGACAAGCAAACCACACCGAGGGATGGATGTTCAGCGCCCATATTCCTGAGAAATTGCAGTAGTCGCCTGCCCTCCTGAGCCATCCAGACCACATAGCGGTATCCGCTTTCAAGCTCTTCCCGGATCCATCCTGTATCGCGCAATCGGTAGTAAACGTACTGTTCAGGGGTTTGCGGGGTGGTTACAGCCTCACCTGATTCGATTTCCAGGCGTAAGTGGCTATTGGCGATGTAGTCGCGGAGAAAGACTCTCACCTGTTGTGGCGTCGGCTCATCCGCTAACTGCGCCGGATCAAGGAACGCATCGAGCTCTACTAACAGGTCGAGCATTGGCCGCCCATTATCTCCAGCGATCGCTTTGAACAGATTAGTGTTTAGTGTGGCGAAGCTCACCGACGCACCCCTTGAAGATTGAAGCCCGGGTTTACCGGGGAGTATCTAGTTTATACACCCCTATATTTTATAATGGTAGATGATATTTATACAGTATTGGCTTAAAATCCCGAACAGACGAACGCAATCCGAAGCTGAAGGACCCTGCCATGCAGTATTTGCAGTACATAAAACCAGCGATCGCCGCAGATACTAGCACTCTGTCCGCAACGAATCTGGCTGGCCGGCGGATTGAGGCCGGGGCGTTTTCGCACTCACAATGGCTGCGTTTGTGCTACATCGAACGTCAATTGTTGTGGGAGCGGAGGCTGACCACAACCATGCTAATGGAAACGTTTGGGATTTCGCGGCCTCAGGCTCAAAAAGACATCAAGCTTTATCAGCAGCTCGCTCCAAAAGCGACAAAACCCTACCAACTTGGTATTCCCTACCATCAGCCAACGGAAAGCTTTGAGCCTGTGCTTTTATCGGGAGAAGACCTCCAGTGGCAGTCAATCGAAGATTACGAGCCGCCCAGCGCTGGCCATGCCACAGAAATGCCAATGCTAAAGCGCCGGCATAATTTACGTGTTCTGGCTCGATTGTTGTCGGCTATTGAGCACCAGCGGTCTATCGAAGCTGTGATCGCAACAATGAGCTCGCCAAAGGGGCGTGGCAGGCGGTTAACTCCGACAGCTGTTGCCTTCGTTAACAACCGTTACCACGTTCGCGCCTTTTGCTGGGACCACATGGGCTATAGAGACTTCCTTATTGGCCGCTTCATGAGCAACCCAAAAGTGGTTAAGGCACCAAGAAGCGTTAAGGACTGGGGCGAAAATGCGCCCGCTTTCGAGCGGTGCAACGGAGTACCACCTGAAGTAGATACCGAGTGGGAACAGATGATCGAGCTTGAGTTGAAGCCGAACCCACACCTCAGCGATGAGCAGCAGTCATTGATCGTGTCGGATTATGAGCTTGATCAAGGGGGCGCTTGGAAACGGATCACTCTTCGCAAACCCTTGATCGGGTATTTCCTGGTCGACAATCGCATTCCGTCAAGTAAGGCCGAATACGATGTGGCTGTGCAAGATAATCCTAAAGCTTGGCCTGTCTTTGCCTATACAACCTACTCAAATGGGCCCGCACACGAGATTGGCTTCAAATCAGACTAGGTCGTCAATGACCGACTCATTCCAGTCGCGAACAGCATTGAGATGAGAGCGACATTTCGGTGACCAAGGTCGCCTCTGGGTGCAGCTCAGAGGATGTGAGCAAGCTACCCAAGGCGGTCAACTACATGACTCTTTACCCGGCCACGCTCCGGAGCCGAATTTTTCCAACTCTGGGTGGACCTAATACGGGGCCAGGGTCACCCTCTTTTAGTACCAATTAGTAACGCGGATTACTAATAGTATTTCGCGTTACTAATTGGTACTAAGAGCGATCAACCTGTGCGCTATTTGCATGGAAATATCCTCGCACTGGAGCCGACTGGCTCCGACCAACCCGTGGCCAGAGTGTTAGTGAGGGACTTTCCTACAGGCGCGAATGGATGGTGGTTCCGGCCCAACATAGATGGCCGGGCTCCAAGGCTTCGTGCTGCATCAAGAGCCGGCGGCTCCGCTACACTACCTTCGACTTGAGTCTGTTTTATCTGTGTAGCCTGAGCAGCGGCTGTTGTGCATAAACCATGTGACTCATATGCACGAGGTGCCCCGAGATCCGTTAACCTGGTAGTCCTGCGCTCCGGATGTTGCGGCCTCTACAACCTATCAGCGATCAACGGCGACAACTCTTCAGAAACGATTCCAACCATGCCGATTCCTTAGGCGTCGGTGTTAAATCGTACATTTTCACCACCCGAGTAAACCGAGCTACGTAACCACATTGACCGGAAGGTGGTAGCCATTCATTCGGGGGTTGGGCACCTTTGCTTCTATTTAGGCTCAACTCAACTGGCAGCAAGTTGACCGGATCGTTGGCAAACCGCTCCCGCTTTTCTTTCGACCACTCATTCGCCCCCCGCTTCCAAGCCCAGGCCAGCGGTGCGACGTGGTCGATGTCGATAGACGAGGCGTTCTGGATGACGTTACCAGTAAAGAGGCTTATCCAGCGGCCAGTGACAACTCGGCAGTCTCGATTCGTAGCAAGCGAACCATGGTGGTTGAAGTAGCAACCAAGGCCTCCGCCCGGCTATCTTGGCAATCTCCATTAGCGTCGTCCCAGCCATGGCCAAAGGCCGATCGCTGGTACCGTCCAGGAGTCTCTGGGGCCGCGTTAGCCGCTTTCCGATTTTCCCCAAGAGAGGCCATAGAAACTCCCTTGGGCAACCGCCCTCCGGAATCCAGGCATGCCTGGACGGTATCGAAGGGAGTGTAGTTCTGGGTTCGGTCATACCAACTACTGAGCGGGGGGTGGCATAGGCCGCTGGCTGACATTTTTACGACATCAGCAGTCGCAGCGACGTTGTAAACAGAGAAAACAGAGAGTAATAAAAGGCGAGTGAGATTGATAATACTCTTCATAAATCCATTGGATTCAGAGGGGACTGGCTGTATCGGCTTGTGGCTGACTGATTTGGGATCGCATCTCAAAATATGGTCAGCAGGAGACCGCGGAGCTTAACCGCTACATTCATATTGGACAAGACAAAGTCGCTGGCATCTCATCCCATACCATTATTTTTTCCCGTGGTGACTCACCTCCCGGGGGCTGACTAAATCATAGATACTCTCGACATCGGCATCGCTTATTAAGGCTGAACGGGCTGCGAAGCTGCCGATTCAATTAACCAATCAAGATAGGTAATGATCATGGCTAAACCACACAACGCACCCAGCACAACCGGCAAGCCCTCGGGAGGCGGACGCGGAAACAATCCTCCCAAGGGGCGGTAATCATTCAGCTCTCAGGCCGCCAGAATCTGTGCGGCCTGAGACTGACAATCGGCCCAATAAGTCGGGAAACATTCAAAAGCTGGCAATGTTTCGTGCAACGCGTTGAACAGGCGATACTTTTCAAACACTGCCACCTCATCTAGCAAAAACGCACCCCAGGTAGAGGCAACCTCGGCTCTCATCGTTGCCAGCGACACATCCTTATCGTCTTGGACCAAATTTCGAATAAACTGCTTCAGTTGGTCTGGATTAGGCCGAGTGCCGCTACGCCACTCTCTAAGTCGCGACTTTTTATTTTTGCGAATCGCTGCTGCGCGCGCCTCAACGGTCTGATCGCGGGCTCGTGAAGTATTTGCATCCAATCCGTAAGGATCGGGCAAGTGCTCGGCAATCTTCGCCCAAGACAGATCCTTACCATCTGCCTCTGCACCCTGCCGCCAAGTATCCAGCAAGCGTTCAAATGGCAACGTCAGATTGGTGCCATCAAACGTTGGCACCATATCGCCAAAAATACTATTTTCGATAAGCCAGTGAATCTCTTGGCTGCCAATGGTGTCTTCCTCTTTGAGCCAGCAGATAAGATCAAGCGAGACGCTACACAATAGCTGGTAATAGAAGTCGATTCGAAGGCGGGTATAGAGGCCCAGTAATTGGCCTACCTGATTATGTCTTGACTGGTCTGTGTTGGATTTCAGGGCCGCAACAGCTTGGAGTCCCTGTTCAATGTAGGCTGCGTCCACACCAGTAAAGCGTGGCAGAAAATCGTTTAAAGTTTCCCACCAGCGCCCCTCAAAAACTGCTGTTGTCGTACTGCTCTTCTGAATCTCGAGCCCAGCCTCGAGGATCTGTATCTCCTGTTCAGCGCGTCTTTTTATGAATCGTTCAGTAAAAGTTTCAGGCTGATCAGCCTGAAAGATCCGTAAATGGTGGCCTTTAACGATGCAAAGCCAAGCAAGACCGTTGTGGTGCAGCGTGGTCTCCACCCAGGGTGCCAGATGAGAGCTCGTAATGTAGTCACGCATCTCCGTCGAAAGAACGGATTCCAGTGCGTCTTTAATTTTTTTAGCGCTTCTAGGCAAAACCCCTTCTTTCACAGCCCTCCTTATTGTTTTTGGATCGGGTAACGGCTGATCAACGTTAGCTCCCAGAGCGTTTATCACGCCTGCAATGCCCCCTGGGATACCCGTATACTCTAGAAACTTATCCGCCGGCGGGATAAAGGGAAATGCGATTTCAGGTAACCCTATTCTGAATCGTTCGGCCATGCAGACGGGACTCGTGCTGTAAAATGAGCGTGTATTATTTCGACTAGAGATTACCGAGACTACTCGGCGCTTCGTATCCTATATAGTAGACCGGCTTTGATTGCGCTCAATAGAGGTCTTGCCAATCTTCAGATTGCTGCAGGCAAACTGACCCAGAGGTTGCGTATTTGGGCGAAACCGCTCCTTTTACTTAATTAGCCGCCAAACCTCCCCGTCCGACTGAACTTGGCCCAACGCAACCAGAGCAGCGAGAACTTGTGAAATCGATTTTTTTGGCTTTTGTTTGAATTGGCTAGCCAAACTATCTGTTGTATGAGCGTTGAAGGCTAACGTATCACGCAAAATGGTGACCTGACTTGGTAGATCTTTAGGCCAAAGCACTTTCGCTCTTTCTACTACCGGTCTAGATTCGGCCTGAGCATGTGTTTGAAAGGCGAGCCTACTGTCGATGTTGGCCTCGCCCGGAGCCTGGTAGTCAGGACGAAGCCATCCAACATTGCCAACGGCCTCTGCAGCAGCTCGTTGCTGATTGAGTGATACGATTCGGGCGAGTAGCTCCTCCTCGGCTTCAGCTTGAGATTGAGGCTTATCAATAAAGGGAGTAGTGGCACCGGGGAGCCCAACTAAATTTTCAGCCAGATCACTCCATCCATACGCTTCTAATACGGCATGATCGAGTTCGTCATGGATTTCTTTCAACATCGAAACAAGCCCTTGCTCGTGTATGACCTTTTCCTTCGCTGAAAGCGGCTCCCCCCTGTTTAGCCTTTCCACAACGTTATAGATAGCAGTCAGAGTTAACCAAGGGAATTCAGTTTGCTGGCGTTTACGATGGGCATCGAGACGCTCGGCGAGGGCGCAAATGGCATCTGAATGTGTCTTAGAAGGCTCAGGAAAGGGGAACCGATTAAAGCACTCAGTATGATTATAGTTAGGCCTGCTCTCGACCATAGACCCTTGTGCGAGTGCCCAAATCACATGAATCCGTGAACTCAAGACGCCTAAATGGAGAGGGCTCTCTAAAGCAATCGCAACTATTTTACTCTCGGCGACAAGATTTCCCGGAACGAACTGAAAAAGACGATGCTTGGCCGTCCGAGTAGTAGCAATATAGCGTTCAAGCCCGGAGATCGCGTTGCGCAAGTCTGCCCCCGACCTCCGAAAGACCCACCACTTCGTTGCTGTCCTAGATTCACGATTCACCTTTCTATAAGGACGGACATGGTCAAGTACATGCTGATACAGAGGACCGTGCGCTTGTGACTCGGTCTCATCAAGACCATAGAAATCGATCACATACCTTTCAACCTTACCATTAATCAAATCATTGCCGTTCATATATGGCTTTAGGACTGTTTTAGCGCAAGATTCCTTCTCTAATAACAACTCTGCATCAGGAGCAGGTACCAAAAAACCTTGGCTGCCCAACTCGAATCCTTTTATAGCCAGCCCAGCGTTACTTAATAAGCCTGCTGTTGCCGAAACTGCGGCGCCAACAGACAGATTTGAATGAATTTTTCCTGATCGCCCAATTAAGCGAACTACGCGAGCGTCGTCCTCTCCACTCTGTTCAGTCACAACTTCCTGTAAAAAGCCCTGTTTCTTACCTGCGACGCCGACCGTCATCGCAATTCGAACAGCAGCGCCATCGTTTCCATCCACCCAAGGGTGATCTGGCACGGAATACGCCAATGATAGAGGTTTCTTCGAGTCACCTAAGAACGCATCGGTTACTCGACGATTGAAGGTTTGGCGGAGACTATTGGTCGTGATAAAACCAAAACTTCGCGAGTGACCATCGCGAACCCTTTCAGCGGCGACATACCACCAGTACATAACGAAATCAGAGGAACTTGGCACTGCGCCATCATAGGCCTTTCGCACCGCATCGACATATCCATCACCCAAAGCGCGGCGCATTGCAGATGCGCCAATAAAAGGCGGGTTTCCGACGATATAATCCGCTTCGGGCCATTTTGCTCGCCGCACTTTGCTATAGCGATAAATGGCGGTTCGGCCATTCTCATCTGGGACCAGGCTATTTGTAACTGGGCTCGGCTTCATGCTTATGCCATCCCATATCGTTATCGGCTGACCACTGGCATCTAAATCAGGTTCTCTGCTCTCGTACTCGATTAAAGCATCGCGATTTTCTATGTTATGAAAATCTTGAAGAATTGGCTCCGGGAGATCCAATTTACCATGAATCCGGTAATGCCACTGAAGATAGCCAATCCACAAAACGATCTCAGCTATTGCAGCCGCTCGGGGGTTAATTTCTAGGCCAAGAAGTTGATGAGGTGAGACAGTGAAGCCTTCTGCATCTAGCACATCTTGCCCACCGCCCAATCCACTAATCAGGTTGAGAACCTCTCCTTCCAATCGCTTCATGTGCTCAAGGCAAACATATAGAAAGTTCGCGCTACCGCATGCAGGATCGAGCACACGAACCTGACAAAGGTGGAAATGAAACTGACGCAGAGTTTCTAACGCTTTTTTCTGCTTTCCCTGTTGTAAGTGTGTTTCTGCAACAACCTGAGCGTTACCCCACTCTGCACGTAACGGCTCAATCAACGTCGGCATTACTAAGCGCTCTACGTAAGTCCTTGGCGTATAATGCGCGCCCAGCTTGTGGCGCTCACGAGGATCGAGCGCCCGCTCAAGCAGAGTTCCGAAAATTGCTGGTTCCACAAACCTCCAGTCGGCCTTCGCAGCATCAATCAGCAACTGAATCTGAACGGTTTTTAGTGGGATAGGCTCAATATCTTTGAATAGGCCTCCGTTGAATTGCAATATGTCCTGCATCAATACGCCGCAAAATCCACCGCTATTCATAGAAGCCCATAAGGAGCCCACAGCTTTTGGGAACCGCTCCGGGGTATCTTTCAAACGCTTTAGCAGGTCCGTGAAACTGCCTTTCGGTAGGAGCTCAACGTCTTCGCTGAACATTGTAAATAAGCAGCGTTTTAGAAAGTGAGCGACCCGGGAAACCTCATAACCATCGGCCTCTAAAATCCTGGCAAGCGTTGCCAGTTTTTCACTTACTTTATGGGTGACCCTAGACGCATATTTCGTCGGATCTAGCTTCTCAGGGGCTTCCCAAAGCAGCTTCAAGCGCTGCTGAATATGCGGCTCCCTCAGATCCTCCAGATGTATGCGGTGATTGCGAGGGTTTGGGAAGGGAACATAAGTGCCACCGGAACACGAAAACTCTGCATAAAGAGCCAATGTGCGCCCCACATCGGTAACAACGATAAACGGCGGCCTGCCCTCTTCTGCGGTGAGGGCCCTCACATACTGGTCTGCCTGATTGTATGCGGCCTGCATTGCTTTGTCCCATCCAGCAGTTTGGATTCCTTTGCCGGTCTGCTTGGCTTCCAGAACAAAAGATCCCTGCCGATAAAGATCGATAAAGCCTCGGTTTTCACTGCCATCCGGATTGCTGATAGCTACCCTTCGTTCAAATACATAGGTATTTGCGGCATTGTCATTGCTTGCGGGGTCTGGTTGAGGGAGATCCAACAAAGAGCAAAGTTCTGTAAGAAAGATTTGGCAATTTGCCTTTTCTGTGCCGGTTGTATTTTTCCAACGATGAATGAACTGCTCGACGGCTTCTGGAGAAGCAACGGACTCCATAACAGCTTCCAGCATAAAGCATCCTTATAGACATAGAATAATCTTCTCGCAGTCTAGCAGAGTTCGGGGGAGCTTCGGGTTTTCCTCACATAATCAGGGCCTTGACTGCCCAACACCTAGTCAGGTATCAGAATGGTTTGACCCTGCAGACGTTCTCACAAGCAACGTAAACTGCAAGACATTACTCTGTCCTGAAAGAGCAGGTCCGTCGCTTGGGTAAAAACCAGAAGAAATAGGCGCGGCGCGAATGTTCGCTGTTGTTTAATAGCCAATCGCCGATGCTTTGTCGAGCTGCCCCCAAATTTACGTAGTTCGCCTCAATTAGTTCGAAAACAAAAACTCCGTGCCAAGCATCACTCGGCACGGAGTCATTATAGTCAGGGCTTTTAGGACTCTCGAAGCGTGAGAATACCCGGGCGGCTAGACCGTCAGGTGCTTCCTGATAAGTTCGTCATTCAACCCAGCAATCTCATCCTCAGCAACCCGCCGGCCCCGATCCAAAATCGCAAACCGATCCGCATACTTCCTCGCAAACGGCAACTTCTGCTCAACGAGTAGAACGGTCAAACCATCCTCCACAATCAGCCTGCGAATAACCTCCCCAATCTGCGCCACAATATTCGGCTGAATCCCCTCCCCCGGTTCATCCAGAATCAACAGCCTGGGCTCAATCACCAACGCCCGCCCAATGGCCAACTGCTGTTGCTGCCCACCAGAAAGATCCCCCCCTCTGCGATGTTTCATTTCCTTAAGCACCGGAAGCAACTCATACACCCGCTCGGGGATTTTCTTGCTGCCGTCCTTGCGCACCGCCAAACCGGTGCGCAGGTTTTCTTCCACGGTCAGCAGGGGAAAGATCTGCCTTCCCTGGGGCACGTAGCCGATGCCCAGCCTTGAGCGGTCTTCAATTTTCTTTTTGGTCAGCTCCACGTCTTCGGCGAATTCGATGCTGCCGTTTTTGGTGGTTTCCTCGCCCATGATGCATTTCATCAGGGTGGTTTTGCCCACGCCGTTGCGGCCCATCACGCAGGTGCACTGGCCCTGGGGCACGTCCAGGTCCAGATCCCAGAGGGTGTGGCTTTCGCCGTAGTATTGGTTGAGTTTCTGGATCTTGAGCATTACGCCTCCTCCCCGAGGTAAACCTTGATCACTTCCGGGTCGTTGGAGACCTGGTCCATGGTGCCTTCGGCCAGCACGCTGCCCTGGTGCAGCACGGTGACCTGGCGGGCGATGGAGCGCACGAAGCCCATGTCGTGCTCCACCACCACAACGGACTGTTTGCCGGCCAGGCTGGTGAGCAGTTCGGCGGTGCGTTCCATTTCCTGTTCGGTCATGCCCGCTACCGGTTCGTCCACCAGCAGCAGCCGGGGTTTCTGCATCAGCAGCATGCCGATTTCCAGCCACTGTTTCTGGCCGTGGGAGAGGATGCCGGCGGGTTTATCCCGCAGCTGTTTCAAGCCGATCATTTCCAGCACTTCGTCGATGCGGTCGCGGAATTCCGGTTTCATGAAGGCGGTCAGCGTGGGCAGGATGCGCTTGTCGGTGGCCATGGCCAGTTCCAGGTTTTCGAACACGGTGAGGGCTTCAAACACCGTGGGTTTCTGGAACTTGCGGCCGATGCCCAGGCTGGCGATGTCCGGCTCGTTCTTGGTGAGCAGGTTGTGGCGGCTGCCGAACCAGACGGAGCCGGTGTCCGGGCGGGTTTTGCCGGTGATGATGTCCATCATGGTGGTTTTGCCCGCGCCGTTGGGGCCGATGATGCAGCGCAGCTCGCCGTCGTCGATGGTGAGGTTGAGGTTGTTGATGGCTTTGAAGCCGTCAAAGCTCACGTTCACGTCTTCCAGGTACAGGATCGGGCCGTGGCGCACGTCCACCGGGGAGGCTTCGGGTGCGAGGAATTCGAACACGCGCTCGCGGTTGCTGAGTTGCTCGAACATGCTCATGCGGTGGCCTCCTGTGTTTGGGGTTTGGATGGATCGGCGTCGCTGTCGTCATCCGGCTTCTGGCGCTTCTGCAACAGGCCGGCGATGCCCTTGGGCAGGAAAACGGTGACCAGCACAAACAGGCCGCCGAGGGCGAACAGCCAGGCGTCCGGCATCACGCCGGTGAACACTGTTTTGGCGTAGTTCACCAGGATGGCGCCGATCACCGCGCCGTAGAGGGTTGCGCGGCCACCCAGGGCGACCCATACCACGATCTCGATGGAGAACAGCGGCGAGAATTCGCTGGGGTTGATGATGCCCACTTGCGGCACATACAGCGCCCCGGCCACACCCGCCAGCATGGCGGACACCACGAACACGAACAGCTGCACCCGTTCCACCCGGTAACCCAAAAAGCGTGTGCGGGCTTCGGCGTCGCGGCAGGCGATGCTGACCCGGCCCAGCTTGCTGGTAACAATACCGCGGCAGATCACGTAGCCGATGGCCAGCGCAATGCCGGTGGCGATGAACAGCCCCAGCCTTGTGGCGTCGGTGCGCAGGTTAAAGCCGAGGATGTCGCGGAAGTCGGTCAGGCCGTTGTTGCCGCCAAAGCCCATTTCGTTGCGGAAGAAGGCCAGCATCAGCGCAAAGGTCAGTGCCTGGGTGATGATGGACAGGTACACCCCGGTCACCCGTGAGCGGAACGCCAGGAAGCCGAACACCAGCGCGAGCAGGCCCGGGGCCAGCAGCACCATGATGAAGGCGAACCAGGCCATGTCGAAGCCCAGCCAGTACCAGGGCAGCTCCTGCCAGTTCAGGAACACCATGAAGTCCGGCAGGATCGGGTCGCCGTAGGTGCCGCGATCACCAATCTGGCGCATCAGGTACATGCCCATGGCGTAGCCGCCGAGGGCAAAGAAGGCGCCGTGGCCCAGGCTGAGAATGCCCAGGTACCCCCACACCAGATCCACCGCCACCGCCAGCAGCGCGTAGCACAGGTATTTACCCAGCAGGGTGACGGTGTAGGCGCTGACGTGCAGCGTATGGCCTTCCGGCATGATCAGGTGCAGCAGGGTGACCAGTGCCACCGCGGCAAACAGCACCCCGAGAAATATCTGTGTGGAACGCTCCTGTAATGGCCGGAGCAGCCAGGTTTGTGATGTTGGCATAGCTCAGCCCTCCGCGGCCCGGCCCTTCTGGGGAAAGAGTCCCTTGGGGCGTTTTTGAATGAACAGGATGATCAGCACCAGCACCATGATCTTGGCCAGTACCGAGCCGGCCCAGGGTTCCAGGATCTGGTTGATGGTGCCCAGTGACAGGCCCGCCAGCAGGGTGCCCCAGAGGTTCCCCACGCCGCCGAACACCACCACCATGAAGGAGTCGATGATGTAGTTCTGGCCCAGGTTGGGGCCGAC
Organism: Marinobacter alkalisoli; assembly: GCF_045449855.1. NCBI lineage: Bacteria > Pseudomonadati > Pseudomonadota > Gammaproteobacteria > Pseudomonadales > Marinobacteraceae > Marinobacter > Marinobacter alkalisoli. The sequence continues at coordinate 306,584 of NZ_JBJJLC010000025.1, forward strand.
GTTGGTGATCTGTGACAGGGCCACGCCCGCCAGTCCGGCCACGCCGGAACCCAGGCCGAAGGTGAGGATGTCCACCCGGGTGGCGCGAATGCCCATGGACCGGGCCATGGCGCGGTTCTGGGTCACGGCCCGCACTTCCAGGCCGAGGCGGGTCTTGCGCATGATCAGCATCAGCCCGGCAAACACCACCAGGGCGAAGCCGATGACGTACATGCGGTTCAGGGTCAGAGACAGGGCGTCGTTGATCACCAGTGAGCCACTCATCCATTCCGGTGTGGTCACCGAACGGTTGAGGGGGGAAATCACCGTGCGCACCAGTTGCTGCAGGATCAGGCTGACCCCGAAGGTGGCCAGCAGGGTTTCCAGCGGGCGGCCTTTGAGGTGCTGGATCACGCTGCGTTCGATGGCGATGCCCGCCAGCGCCGCCACCATAAACCCGGCGGGGATGGACAGGATCAGCGCCAGCCCGGGCTGGCCGGGTAACAGTTGCTGCATGCCCCAGGTGGTGTAGGCCCCCAGCATGATCAGTTCGCCATGGGCCATGTTGATCACGCCCATCACGCCAAAGGTGATGGCCAGGCCGATGGCCGCCAGCACCAGTACCGAGCCGAGGGACAACCCGAAATACAGGGTTTCAGCGGCGCGGTTCATTTTCAGTTTCTGTTCGATGGAGACCAGCGCTTCTTTGGCGCGGGCCGCCAGGGCGGGATCGTCCCCGGCTGCCGCGTTGTTGAGGGCGGCGCGGGCGTTGCTGTGCAGGCTGCCGGTCAGTACGTCGATGGCTTCGGCATTGCCCTGCTCCAGCTGGTAGATGGCTATGGACTCTTCAATGCGATTGCGAACCGGGCCCGGCAGGTCCCGCTCCAGTAATTTGGTCAGTGGGTTCACCACACTGTCGTTGACCTTGCCCATCATGGCTTCGGCGGCGGCTTCCTGCACCTCGGGGTCGTCTGAATACAGGTCCAGCATGGCCAGCACGCCTTCCAGTTTGCCGCGGATGGCGTTGTTGATGTTGACCCGGTCCAGCTCCCGGCGGGAGATCTTGCCGAGGTTCTCACCGGTGAGCGGGTCGGCAATGGTCCAGTCGCGGCCCACATTGCGCAGCACCACCACGACTTGCCCGGTGTCTTTGTTACGGCTCAGGCGGTTATTGCCGAACGCGTCCAGCCAGCTTCTAGCGCGGGGATCACCGCTATCTACGATGGCTTCAATGGCGGCGTCCATTTGCATGGGTGAAGCGTCCGCCAGGTCAGCGAGCAGCGCCCGCCCGGGGTCGTCTTCGGTCTGGCTGTATGCCGGCAGGCTCAGCGCCATCAGCAAGGCAAGGCCCAGGGATTTGAGACAAAGAGGCGTGAGCCATCGGAGGATGCCCATGTGTCCGTCCTGTTGTTGGAAATAAAAGGTTGGCAATGAATCGTTGGTTCCGGGGTCCGGAACACCCGGGGCGATCACGCCGCCCCGGAGTTCTCTTTACAGGTTTTGCCGCGTGATTATTCCGCGTCAGCCAGGGCCTGCTCGCCCGCGGAGGCGCCGCAGGTGCCGGACTTGACGTTGAAGTTGCCGCACTTCAGCGGGGCGCGCCAATCGGAAATCAGATCACGGGAACCCGGCAGGAAGTCGGACCAGGCATCGCCGGCCACCGTGGATGAGGTTTCCCACACTACGGAGAACTGGCCGTTGTCCTGGATCTCACCGATCAGCACCGGCTTGGTGATGTGGTGGTTCGGCATCATGGTGGCGTAACCGCCGGTCAGGTTGGGTACGCTCACGCCAATGATGGCGTCTTTCACCGCGTCCACGTCGGTGGTGCCGGCTTTCTCGACTGCTTCCACATACATGTTGAAGCCGATGTAGTGGGCCTCCATCGGGTCGTTGGTGACGGCGGTATCATCGCCCTTGTAATCGATCCAGGCGTCGATGAAGTCGTAGTTGGCGTCGCTGTCCACGCTCATGAAGTAGTTCCAGGCGGCCAGGTGACCGACCAGCGGGCCGGTGTCGATGCCAGCCAGTTCCTGCTCACCCACGGAGAAGGCCACCACAGGGATGTCGGAAGAGGCAATGCCCTGGTTGCCCAGTTCGCGGTAGAACGGCACGTTGGCGTCACCGTTAATGGTGGAGACCACCGCGGTCTTCTTGCCGGCGCTGCCGAACTTCTTGATGTCGGAAACGATGGACTGCCAGTCGGAGTGACCGAAAGGCGTGTAGTTGATCATGATGTCGGCTTCGGCCACACCCATGTCTTTCAGGTAGGTTTCCAGGATCTTGTTGGTGGTGCGGGGATACACATAGTCCGTACCCGCCAGAACCCAGCGCTCAACGCCCAGTTCGTTCTTCAGGTAGTCCACCGCCGGAATCGCCTGCTGGTTGGGCGCCGCACCGGTATAGAACACGTTCTCGGAAGACTCTTCGCCTTCATACTGTACCGGGTAGAACAGCAGGCCGTTGAGCTCTTCCACCACGGGCAGTACGGACTTGCGGGATACCGACGTCCAGTTGCCGAAGATAACGTCCACGTCTTCTTTTTCCAGCAACTCGCGGGCTTTTTCCGCGAACAGTGGCCAGTTGGAGGCGGGATCCACCACCACGGCTTCCAGTTGGCGACCGTTGATGCCGCCTTTTTCGTTCTGCTGTTCGATCAGCATTTCCATGGTGTCTTTCAGGGCAGTTTCACTGATCGCCATGGTGCCGGACAGGGAGTGCAGGATACCGACCTTGATGGGATCTTCCGCCGCCATGGCGTGGAAGGATACCGACAGCGCCAGTGCAGAGAGGCCCAGTTTCACGTGTTTTCTGATGCTCATGTTGTGAGTCCTTTTATCTTCGTTGGGTTATGTCGTTCGTCGTAAACGCACTTCCCTCTCTGCATCTGCCGTTCCACATTACCTGTATATTCAGCCAAAACAGTCAGTTATCTAGTATACAAGCCATGAACACTATCCCTGCCCATGGCTAACCCACCCTCAAGCCCCTGTTTTCCGGTTCAGTTTTGGTGCGACCGCACCGGCTTTGGGCATTCCCTTTCTCACCAACTTTGAGCGAGAAATTATTAACCAATTGTTTTATATGGATTTTAAAGAAAATTCGCCAAATGGCACGGGCATTGCCAATCAGGATGTATACAAGATGACAACCTGCACGAGGACACCCAATGCCTTCAACACGTGGATGGACACTTCAGGACTGGCGCGCCGCCTATGGCCAGGGCCAGTCGCCGGAGACACTGCTGGGCGATTTGCTCGCCAGCCTGGATACTAAGGACACCGCCTGGATCTCTCTGATCGATCAGGCCGGTTTAAAGAAGGCCTTGGCCAATCTGGACCGGCTTCGGGAACAGGCCGGCGGCGATCTGGCAGCCCTGCCTTTATACGGTGTGCCATTCGCGGTGAAGGACAACATTGATGCCGTGGGCTTTGAGACCACCGCCGCCTGCCCCGCCTACACCTATGCACCAGAGCAGGACGCCGCCACCGTCGCCCGCCTGAAAGCCGCCGGCGCCATCCTGATCGGCAAAACCAACCTGGACCAGTTCGCCACCGGGTTGGTGGGCACCCGCTCGCCTTACGGTGCGGTGCCCAATACCTTTAAACCGGAAGTGGTCAGCGGCGGTTCCAGTTCCGGCTCTGCTTCTGTGGTTGCCCGGGGCCTGGTGCCTTTTGCCCTGGGTACCGACACCGCAGGTTCCGGCCGGGTGCCGGCGGGGCTGAACAATCTGGTGGGACTGAAACCCACCAGGGGCCTGTTCAGCATTGAAGGCGTGGTGCCGGCGTGCAAGTCCCTGGATTGCGTGTCCATCTTTGCGTTAACGGTGGGCGATGCCGGTGCGCTGCAGGAGGTGATGGCCGGCTATCAGCCAAGCGATGCGCTCTCCCGCAAGGCTCCCTCCACCTTACCCAGCGATGGTCCTGCCATTCGCCGTAGCGGCCCCATCAAGCGCCTGGCGATTCCCGAGCACCCGCAATGGTTTGGTGACCAGCAGGCGGAAGCGGCCTGGAACACCGCCATCAGCAACTGGCGCCAGCAGGATGTGGAACTGGTGCCGATGGATTTTGCGCTGATGTCGGAACTGGCGGCGCTGCTGTACGAAGGCCCCTGGGTGGCCGAACGCCACGCTGCCGTGGAAACGTTTCTGGCCGATCACGGCAGCGAGATGAACCCGGTGGTCAAAGGCATCATCGAAAAGGCGGGCAACTTCAGCGCCACCGATACCTTCAAGGCCCAGTACCGCAAGGAAGAGCTGGTTCGCGCCATTGATGAACAGCTGCAGGATGTCGACGCCCTGTTGGTGCCCACCGCTCCAACCGCCCCCACTATCGAGGCGGTGAATGCGGACCCGGTGACCCTCAACAGCCAGTTGGGCACCTACACCAATTTCGTCAACCTGGCGGATCTGTGCGCCCTAGCGGTGCCGGCGGGCTTTCGGGATGACGGCCTGCCCTTCGGCGTCACCTTGATCAGCGGCGCCTGGAAAGACGCCGAGCTGCAGAAACTGGTCTGCCAGTGGCTGAATGCCCACCCGACGCCACTGGGTGCAACCGACTGCAAACGACCGCAGGAGCTCCCGGTCAGCCCGGCTTCAGCGGACACCATTACTGTAGCTGTAGTAGGCGCTCACCTCAGCGGCATGCCCCTGAACACCCAGCTCACCGAGCGCAAAGCGGTGCTGCTGGAGCAAACCACCACCTCGGCCAACTACCGCCTGTACGCCCTGCCCAACACCACGCCCCCGAAACCGGGCTTGAAGCGTGTCGGCCCGAGTGACGGCTGCGAAATGATCGTGGAGGTGTGGCAGATGGCCAACTCCGAGTTCGGCTCTTTTGTCGACCTGATTCCCGCCCCGTTGGGCATCGGCAATGTGGAGTTGGCCGATGGCCGCTGGGTTAACGGCTTTATCTGCGAAGGCTACGGCCTTGAAGGCGCCCGCGACGTCACCGAATTCGGTGGCTGGCGCGCCTACATCACCGCTTTGAAATCCGGCCAGGCATAAGGAGAGCCCAAACATGTTCAGCAAAGTATTGATTGCCAACCGTGGCGAGATCGCCGTGCGCACCATTCGTACCCTCAAGGCCATGGGCGTGGGCAGCGTCGCGGTCTATTCCCATCAGGATCGCCACAGCCTGCACGTCACCCTGGCGGACGAAGCCGTGACGCTGACCGGTAACGGCGCCAGCGAAACCTACCTCGACAAGGCACAGATTCTGGCCGCCGCCAAACAGACCGGTGCGACTGCCATCATTCCCGGCTACGGCTTCCTGTCGGAAAACGCGGAATTCGCCGAAGCCTGCGAAGCCGAAGGCATCGCCTTCATCGGCCCCACCCCAACGCAGATGCGCGAATTTGGCCTGAAACACCGGGCACGGGAACTGGCGGAAGCCGCCGGCGTGCCCCTGGCTCCGGGCAGTGGCCTGCTGAACAGTCTGGACGAAGCCCTGGGCGTGGCCAATCAGCTGGGCTACCCGGTGATGCTGAAAAGCACCGCCGGCGGTGGCGGCATCGGCCTGACCCGCTGTAACAACGAAGGCGAACTGCGGGACGCGTTTGAAACCGTGCGCCGCCAGGGTCAGAGCTTCTTTAATGACAGCGGTGTGTTCCTGGAGCGCTTCATCGCCCGCGCCCGCCATGTGGAAGTGCAGATGTTCGGGGATGGCGAAGGCAATGTGGTTGCCCTTGGCGAGCGGGACTGTTCCCTGCAGCGCCGCAACCAGAAAGTGGTGGAGGAAACCCCGGCCCCGAAACTGCCGGCAGCCACCCGCCAGAAGATGCTGGACGCGGCCGTATCCCTCGGCCAGTCGGTGAACTACCGTTCCGCCGGTACCGTGGAATACATTTACGATGAAGAACGGGACGAATTCTATTTCCTGGAAGTAAACACCCGCTTACAGGTAGAGCACCCGGTGACCGAGTCTGTCACCGGTCTGGACCTGATCGAGTGGATGCTGAACATCGCCGCCGGCGAAAGTCCGGATCTGGCCAGTTTCCAGCCGGAGCTGAACGGCGCCTCCATGGAAGTGCGCATCTACGCCGAAGACCCGTTGAAGGATTTCCAGCCCTCCCCCGGGGAACTGACCGACGTGCACTGGCCGGACGACGGCGTGCGGGTCGATACCTGGGTGGAAAACGGTAGCGAGGTCTCTGCCCACTATGACCCGATGATCGCCAAGCTGATCGTACACGGCAAAGACCGCGACGATGCCCTGGCCAAACTGCAAGCCGCCCTCGCCGAAACCCGGCTGATGGGCATTGCCACCAACCTGGATTACCTGCGCCAAGTGGTGGCCCAGAAGAGCTTCGCCGACGGCATTGTTTCCACCCGCGCACTGGAAAGCTTCGAGTTCAAACCCTCGGTGGCCGAGGTCGTGAAACCCGGCACCTACACCACCGTGCAGGATTACCCCGGCCGCGTGGGCTACTGGAACATCGGCGTGCCGCCCAGTGGCCCGATGGACGACTACGCCTTCCGCATCGCCAACCGCATCGTCGGCAACCACCACGAGGCGGCGGGACTGGAAGCCACCCTGATCGGCCCCAGCCTGAAGTTCCACAAGGATTCCGTCGTGGCGCTGACCGGTGCACTCACGGAAGCCACGCTGGACGACAAGCCCGTGGAATTCTGGAAGCCCATCACCGTGAAAACCGGACAGGTTCTGGCGGTGGGCAAAGCCATCAAGGGCTGCCGCACCTATCTCGCCGTGCGCGGCGGTTTTGATGTGCCGGTGTATTTGGGCAGCCGTTCCACCTTCGCCCTCGGCCAGTTCGGCGGCCACGGCGGCCGGCCCTTGCGCCCCGGTGACATGCTCGGCATCAGCCAGGTAGCACTACCCGCTTGCACCACCACCGCGCCGACCCACGACCCGGCCCCGGCAGACCCGGACCTGATTCCGAACTACCCGGACCACTGGGAAATCGGCGTACTCTATGGCCCCCACGGCGCCCCGGATTTCTTCACCGAAAAGTCCATCCAGAAATTCTTCCAACAGGATTGGGAGGTGCACTACAACTCCAACCGCCTGGGCATCCGCCTGAATGGCCCGAAACCCGAATTCACCCGGGAAGACGGCGGCGAGGCCGGCCTGCACCCGTCCAACATCCACGACTGTGAATACGCCATCGGCTCCATCAACTTCACCGGCGACATGCCCGTGATCCTCACCAAGGACGGCCCCAGCCTGGGCGGCTTCGTATGCCCGGTGACCATCGCCAAGGCCGAGCTGTGGAAAGTCGGCCAGGTGAAACCCGGCGATACGATCCGTTTTGTCGCCATCGACAACGATACCGCCGTGAAACTGTCCGAACGCCAGGAACTGGCCATCAACAGCCTGATGGCCCCACCGGCGGTGGATCTGATCGCCCCGGACCTGGCGCCGCTGAACGACCTGTCCGCCACCATCCTCGCGTACCTGCCGGAAAAAGAAGGCCGCCCGGAAGTCACCTACCGCCAGGCCGGCGACCAGTACATCTTGCTGGAATACGGCCCCAACGTCATGGACCTGGGCGTACGCATGCGCATCCACGCCCTGATGGAAGCCATCGCCGACGTACAACCCGGCGGGCTGCTGGAACTGTCCCCGGGCGTGCGTTCCCTGCAGCTACGTTACGACGCGCGGATTCTCCCGCAACAGGCACTGATGGAATACCTCCTGGACCTGGAAGGCACTCTGCCCCCAACAGACGAACTGAAAGTCCGCAGCCGCGTCATCCACCTGCCCATGGCCTTCGAAGACAGTGCCACCTTAGAAGCCGTCGACAAATACCGCCAGTCCGTCCGCGACACAGCACCCTGGCTGCCCAACAACGTCGACTTCATGCAACGCATTAACGGCCTGCCTACCCGAGAGGAGGTGCGGGACGTGCTGTTCTCGGCAAGATACCTGGTACTGGGCCTCGGTGATGTTTACCTCGGCGCGCCATGCGCGGTTCCCCTTGATCCAAGGCATCGCCTGTTAACGTCCAAATACAACCCGGCCAGAACCTACACCGCCGAAGGCACCGTAGGCATCGGCGGCGTCTACATGTGCATCTACGGCATGGACTCCCCGGGCGGTTACCAGCTGGTAGGCCGCACCCTGCCGATCTGGAACAAATACCTGAAGAACCCACAGTTCGCCGAAGGCGCCCCCTGGCTGCTAAGGTTCTTCGATCAGGTGTGTTACTACCCGGTGACTGAAGCCGAGCTGGACGAAATGCGCGACCAGTTCCGCGCCGGTCAACTGGAAGTGAAAATTGAAGAAGAGACCTTCGATCTGAAATCTCACCAGGCGTTTCTGGATGCCAATGCAGACTCCATCGCTGACTTCCGCAAAATGCAGCAAGCGGCGTATGCGAAAGAAGTCGCCCTCTGGAAGGATAGCGAGGCTGAAGAGCTTGATAAGCTGGCGAAGGCACCGCCAAAGCCGGACACATCCGATCTGGAAAAATTTGGAGAACTGGTCAGCGCGGAGATTGCCGGTAATATCTGGAAATGCTTGGTTAAGCCAGGCGATACAGTGACCGAAGGTGATCCACTTGTGATCGTCGAGGCTATGAAAATGGAGTTCGAAATAAACGCAACTCTATCCGGTGAGATCAGCGCATTACATACCTCACCAGGCAAAGCCGTAACCCCCGGAGAACCTATACTGAGCATTAAAGTCTAGGAGACTCCAGCAACAGGGTCCGTAGCGGTGGTGGGGGGAGTCTTTTTTAAAAA